>JANXAJ010000016.1:0-33503 GCA_025062295.1 Bacteroidia bacterium
CCCCCTCCCAGCCCTGCATTGCCGACCTCACATCAGAACAAAAGTCAATTCCCACAAGCTTGAAGGAGCTATACTACAAAGGTGTGCCTCAGAAATAGAGGCAACCTGAGCACAAGCTCAGCTCCTACCAAGAAGCGAGGACCTCCCAAAGAAGGCTGTATCTTTGGATAAATGAAAGAGCTTTTTCTGGTGGTATGGGCGCAGATGCAAGTGGGTCTTGAAGGCAGTTTAGGAATAGCCCATCGCATTCCCGTGCCTCGCAGCCAGCCTTGGAAAAATGTATTTCTTCGGGTTGGCGGAGAGCAACGCTATCCTGGACTCCATGCAGGAGGGGGGGTCAGCCTTCGCTACCTCTACGAAAAGCGGCGATTCTTAGGATCCGGTGGTCTTCTTCGGCTCTACGAGGTGAAAGTAGGGGGCCGAGAAGAGCGGTTTCTTGTAGCAAGTGTGCCCGTGCATTGGGGCACCCAGATAGGCTCCTCCGCATGGCGACTATGGGGCGGACTCCTTGCCTCCTTCCTTTTGCAAGCCCAAAGTCAGCCCGAGGCAGTTCAGGTCTATCGCTTCTTGGATTATTTTAGCTCTTCCCAGCTCCAGCTTCATTCAGGTATAGAATGGCGATGGACCTCCCGAAGAACGATAGGACTTCAGACCCTCTGGGACATCACCCCAGCATGGGATCGGATCCTCTTTCAGTCCAGCCGGACCTTAGCTCATCATCTGGTGATTTCTCTCTCTATGCAATATGCGATATGGGAGGGGCAATGATACAGGCGGGATGGAAGTATCTGAGGTGGTATCTCTCCCCCCAGCCCTCCCCTTCCCCTTCCCTCAAAGCTGTAAAAAAGTTATACCATCGTCTCGCTCAAGCTAGGAACTTTGAGATTTCCATTGAGCTTTTTGGTGCTCGTTCTCAAGCTCTTGGTCAAAGTGAATCTTTCTCCCTAGCAGAGCTACTTCAACGCAGTGCTTCGCCTCCTTGGAAAGGCGCCCTCTTGTACAGCTTAGTCCGTCGGAGCTCGCCTCGGTACGCCCTTGAGCTGGGGACACACATGGGCTTCGGAACCCTCTACATTGCAGCAGCTGCACCAACGGTAGAGATTCATACAATTGAAGCCTCTATTGGACTGGCAAAAATAGCTCAGAGACACTTTCGCCTGCTGGGTGTAAAGCCTCACCTTCACATTGGCTTGTTTGAAGACATCCTGCCTCGCCTCCCTGCTCCTTGGGACTTCGTTTATATTGACGGGGACCATCGTGGGGAAGCTTTGCGCACCTATGGACTTTTCCTATATGAGCGCCTTGCCCCATCAGGACAAATCGTGTGTGATGACATATTTTGGAGTATAGACATGTACCGAGGATGGAAAGAGCTCGTAAGGATGACCCAAGGACGGGCAGAAATAGTAGGTCCTTTCGGGATTCTTTATAAATGAAGCGGTGGTCATTCCTTCTACTTTTTGCTGGATTCCTTTTAGGAATAACATGGCTATGGCTCTTCCGCCTGTCTCTACTACCCTTTTTTATCTCTATTATAGCCACATGGTACGGCATTGATAGAGTGCGCTATACCGAAGCACATTGGAAGAGACCCCAAGAAATCATTTTCTATGAATTGCAAATTGACAAAGGGGGATGGCGTCTAAGCACGGATTCCCTTCGGATTAAGCTTGACATAAGCCGTAAAATTCAGATCCGCCGGGGTACCCTTGAAGCGATCCTTTCCTCTCCCACAAAGTCTGCTTTAGCAGAAAGGGACTTCTCATCTTATCCCCTTTTACGGGCTCTTCGTCTGCTTTCCAGCATAGATACACTGGAGTGGCAAGAACTATGTCTTCCTCAAGATTTTGAACTATCTCTTCTGAAAGAGGGTGATACTTGCCGATTCATCTTATCTAGGGCTGGATCGCTTATTAGGGGAGTAGCAGAAATAAAAGCTTCATCAGTGAATTTCTCCTTACAGAGGGGCAGCTATAGAACAGCTAAAGGGGACTACATGTCATGGGAGCAGATGGAGGGATTCGTAGAAGCCCAACCGATGGAGATTTTGATGGAGGTATGCGCTCAGCAGCTGACGATATATCATCGTTACTTAGCTCAGCGGGTCTTAGGGTATTCACAAGTTGGTCTTTACATCCACGGGAAAGCAGAAAAGGATACTTTGAGACTTCAGATAGACCCCTTACTTCTTCCTCTCACTGCTCGGCTATCCGTATGGGGACACAAAAGAGGAGCCCCTCTCTATTTGCGGCTTCAAGTACCAGCTCAGTCTCATCAGGCATACATTCAGGCTTTTCCAAAAGGCTTCCTCACCTGTCTCTCCGAAGCAACCTTGGGGGGGACTTCCGCTTTGGACCTTTTCCTACAATATGATCCTAAGTTAGAGGATACTTTGGAGATGAGAGTTGACTGGCGCCCCGCAGGGTTTGCTATCTACCATTGGGGGGGGCGTAATCCCTTGACCCTGCGGGAGAGTTTTCTCTATCAGCCCTACGCTTCTAATCGACTGCTCTGGATAGGACCTGAATCGCCAAACTACCTAAGTTTTTATCAAATTACCCCCTATGTGCTCCATGCCGTGCTCCATAGTGAAGATGGCATTTTTTTCTACCATGAAGGGTTTCAAAAAGAGCGTTTCTTGAAAGCGCTTTTAGAAAATTGGCGTTGTCGCTGCTTCCGACGCGGCGCTGGAACTATCACGATGCAGCTCGTTCGTAATCTTCTTTTGACCCGAGAAAAAACTTTAGCCCGCAAGGTAGAAGAAATCCTCCTCACAGCGCTAATAGAGCGATTTAGACTGCTGTCAAAACAGCGGATCGCCGAACTATATCTAAATATCGTTGAATGGGGACCCGAGATTTACGGCCTGACAGAAGCTGCTCGTTTTTACTTCGGTAAAGAGCCCCATGAACTGACTATACCCGAAGCTATCTTCTTAGGAATGCTTCTGCCAAGTCCGAAAGCATACCTTTTTTTCGTGGACAAAGAGAGAGGATGTGCTCTTCCCAACCTGAAAACACACTTTCAAACCATAGCTCGGTTTCTGGTACTTCAAAACTACCTTGCTGCTGATTCTGTAGAAGCAATAATCCCCGAGCGGGTCTGCCTGCAGCCACCTGCTTGGTCCCTTCCCCCTTCACTCAACTAATGCGGCGGTTCCTTCGCTTCATAGGAGGGGTCCTACTTGCAATAGGAGGAATGTTTGGCTTACTCCTGCTTCTCCTTTATGCCTCACGAAAGACTCTCATAGACTGGGTACTAGCAGAGATAGGACGGTCATTTTCCGCACAAATTCAGCTCCGAAGCATACAGCTTGTAACCCTACATACCTTCCCAAACGTGGGTATCAGGCTTTATGAACCTCTTTTCCAAAGTAAGAGGGGAGATACGCTTTTCTCAGCCCAAATAGTGGACCTTCACTTCAATCTCTGGGAAGTCCTTATGAGACCGACCCCTTATATCCGAGCCCTCACTCTGATAGGCCCAGAAGTCTGGATTTTCTATGATAGAAAGGGGTATTCTCCATGGGAGTCGGTGTTTGATGAAAAGAGCCAGCAAACGCCCTCCAGAAAGCCTTCCTCTATGTGGGCTTTAGAAAAAGTTCGGGTAAGAAAAGGCAAACTTATCTACAAGGATGCGAAAGCGGGAATACACTTCTGTCTCTTTTTAGCGCGGCTTGAAGCACGAGTAGAAGGGAAAGGAGAAGAGCTCAAGATTCGAGGGGAAGGGGAAGGACATATAGAATATCTGAAACATCATCAGGGCGTATGGCTAAGGGGACAGCCTTTCATGATTCAGGGGGGGCTAAGTCAAGAGGAAGGGTGGCTGGTATCCTCAGGGCTTAAGCTTCACCTTGCAGGGCTTGCCCTTCATTTAGAAGGAGGGATTCACACCGCTGTGTCTCCCCCAGAACTCTCTCTAAGAATTCCTTCTATAGAGCTAGACCTTAACTATCTACATCATTGGGGGATAAAGGTGCCCGTCGCTCTTGCTTATTCTTCGGGAATACTTCGGGGAGAGGGAACTATCTTAGGACCAGCTGGACGAGGCAAGCTACCTCGGCTGCGCCTCAAAGCTGAACTCTCTACCGATAAGCCTTTCTCAGTAGAAGGGTACCCCTTCCACCGCCTCTATGCTCGCGGTTCGCTGTACTGGGATCTTCAAATGCCTGCCAAAAGCCTGCTAAAAATAGATACATTTTTTTTCGCTGGCGGCGAGCACGACACCCTTAGAGGACGACTCACCTATGGCTTGCTTGCCCCCCAACTCTCATCCGCTTTTCAAGCTCACATAGATCTGGAAGCCCTTCGCTTCTTTTCTCTCCCTTATGGACAGAATTTCTCAGGCAAGCTTTCCACACAAGGAGAAGTCTCTCGTGATCAGAAAAGATGGAGCATCTCTGCAAGTGGAGAGATGAGAAAGATTCGCTTCCCGAAAGGGATCATTGAAGAGGCTTCTTTCACTATGACGCCTTCTCAACTGAACCTTCAGGATCTCCGACTTATCCTTGAAACTACTCAAGTCCATAGCCCCGCACTGAGAATACAAAATTACACCAGACTCTGGGACACTACTGCCCCACCCTTGCATGTAACCGGGAAAATTTTTATTCCAGCTTTTGCTTATGCCCCTGACACCTCTCAAAGCAGCCACCTGCCCTGGAACGGCGAGTTAGAGGTGAAGGTAGAGACCCTATACGCCATGGAGCAGAGGTATGGACCTCTTCATGCTCGCTTCATGAAGAAGAATGATACTCTCAAAATAGACTTCCTTCGTTTGAGAGGGGTAGGGGGAGGAGGATTAGGAGGGCAAGGGCTTTTCCTTCCGCACCTCATCTACGGGGAGGGAGAATTTGACCAGATAGACCTTCATCAGCTCTCGCTTCAGGCCCCCATGCTGGATACCCTCTTCCCTTTGCTTCGCCATTTGAGGGGAAAGGCTAACGGTCGCTTTCGCTTTTCCCTTCCTTTCCAAGGCGAAAAACTTCGTTGGGCAGACGCAGAAGCAGAACTGACTCTCAAAATCCGGGACCTAGTCGTGGTAGAGAGTCCCTACACCTACGAACTATTTTCTATTATCCCTCTCACGGATTTCCGCCGAATAGAAGTGGGAGAAGTAGAGACTCGGATCTCTCTTCGGGAAGGAGTGATCCGAACAGATACAACTTGGCTGCGAGCGAATCGCTGGATAATGCGAGTATCTGGTGCTCATACTCTCCAAGGCGAGCTTTCATATGATTTGTTGGTAGAAGTACCTCGTATTTTGTTAGACAAAAGCCCTGAACGCACTAAGGCTCTTATAGAGGAAGCAGAAGGGGAAAGAGTGCGTTTAGTTGTGACGGTCTCAGGCACGACCCAAAAGCCGCTCTTTCATTGGAAACCTGCAAGGCGAGTTTCTCCCTCAAAAGGACGCACTCCCCCCCTCATAGAAGAGCGATGAACCCCTCCTTGCTATCTTATGCTACTCTTCTCCGAAAGCAAGTATAAGCAAATGGGAACCTGGCTAAACCTAAAGCCATCCCATCACCAAACTAAAAGCATGACAAGGTAGCATACTCCCCTCTATCTTTGCCCTTAAATGAGCGAGTTCCTGACCGTTATTCGTCCCTCTCCGAGGTTCCATTTAGGTCTGAAAGAGCTCTGGGACTATCGGGAACTGATCATTTCACTAGTTGAGCGAGAGATAAAGGTACGCTATAAGCAAACTCTTATTGGAGTTTTATGGGTAGTGATTCAGCCACTGGCAACAATGACGATATTCACCCTATTTTTTGGACGATTAGCAAAGATTCCTTCAGGCGAGCTGCCCTATCCTATATTCGCATTGAGTGGGGTTATTCTCTGGAGCTACTTCGCTTCTGCACTCTCGGGCGCCTCTCACTCTTTAGTGGAGCACAAACCCCTTCTTTCGAAGATTTACTTTCCCCGCTTAGCCCTCCCTCTATCTGCCGTCTGTGTAGGAGTGGTAGATTTTGGGATTAACCTCATTCTCCTTATAACCTTGATGATAGGATATGGGGTTACACCGCATTTCACTCTCATATTTGCTCCTATTTTCTTAGTACTGACCATGCTGACAGCGCTCAGTGTGGGACTCTGGCTAGCGGCTCTGAATGCTTTTTATCGGGATGTCCGATATGTAATTCCATTCTTGATTCAGCTTTGGATGTTTGCTTCCCCTGTAGTGTATCCCTCTTCCATAGTTCCCGAGCGGTGGCAGTGGGTTTTTGCTCTAAACCCTATGGTAGGTCTGATAGAGGGCTTTCGCTGGTGTATCTCAGGTCATGGCGCTCTGCCCTCCCTGATGTTATTTTCTATGGGAGTGATACTAATACTCCTTATTGGAGGCATCGCCTACTTTCGGCACATTGAACGCACCTTAGCAGATTGGATATGAGCCAGACCCCCATAATTCAAATCGTAGAGCTGAGCAAAAAATACCGCATTCGTCCAAGAGAACGGTATATAGCGGCGCGAGAACGGCTCAACCTAATTCTTACTCGTCCATGGAAGGCATTTCGGTTCTCCGCCCGAGAAACCTTTTGGGCTTTGCGGGACATAAGCTTTGAGGTAGAGGAAGGGGAAGTTATCGGCATCATCGGTCGCAATGGAGCGGGTAAAACTACCCTCCTCAAACTCCTTTCTCGGATTACAGAGCCAACAGAAGGCTACGCTATCTTGCGTGGGCGAGTGGGAAGCCTATTAGAAGTGGGCACAGGGTTTCACCCAGAACTTACAGGCAGGGAGAATATCTACTTCAACGGCGTTCTTTTAGGAATGTCTAAAGAAGAGGTAAGAAGAAAACTGGATGAGATTGTTGAATTTGCTAATGTAGGAGAATTTTTGGATATGCCAATCAAACATTATTCCAGTGGTATGGCATTTCGTCTCGCCTTTTCCGTAGCTGCCCATTTAGAACCAGAAATTCTAATAGTAGATGAGGTCTTGGCTGTAGGCGACATAGAATTTCAGAAAAAATGCTTGAATAAGATGGAAGAAGTTTCTCGTCGTGCTGGACGCACTGTTCTTCTCGTGTCTCACCAGCTCAATCAGATTCGGCAGCTCTGCACTCGCGTAGTCTGGCTAGAAGCAGGACGCATCCGCATGATTGGTCCGACCTTAGAAGTTACAGCCGCCTATGAAAAATCCATAACAAGTGAAGATGAACGGCTCAGTCCAGGACAGCGGACTTCCTCCCAAAAAGGAAGTTTCCGCCGATGGAGGCTCATTCAACCCTCAGAAGCTCCTCACATCCTCTCTACATTCGGACCTGTTTCCGTAGAATTTCAGCTTGAGATAAATAAACCATTGCGAGGCTTAGTCCATGGAGTCGCTCTAATGACTCTAGACCAGAGAGTCCTATGGTCAACCTACAACAATTTTACCTCCCTGAAACCGGGAGTATATCATTTGCTTTACAACTTTGAAATGCTTCCCCTCAATACTGGAATGTACCTCTGGCGAGTCAGCTTATACGATGAGGATGGACTGGTAGATGTGTGGGATGGCTTGCCTTATATGGAAGTTCAACTTCCTAACTTTCAACATATGTATGACAACTGGATTGGACCTATGAATTTACCTCATAGGAAGGAGGTAAGATATGAAGAAAGTCTCTATCCGACAACGATATCTTAGGCTTTTAGACATTTTGAGGATTCCAATCACTACTCCCTATGGATTTAGATGGTTTCCCTGCCCAGATGAGAATTCTCTTCTTCTGTTAAGCCAGAAGCATGAAGAAGCGGATATTCAATTTGTCAAAAAGCTTCTTAGGCCAGGAGATGTGTTTATAGATATAGGAGCTCATCATGGAATGTATTCCCTACTTGCAGCACTTGAAGTAAAACCAAGTGGTAGAGTTATCAGTTTTGAGCCTTCTCCAAGAGAGCGAGAAAGATTAGCTCGTCATGTCAAGCTGAATCGTCTGTCATCAATCATTCACATAGAAGCCTATGCTCTTTCTGATGAGGGCGGTACTACTACATTGTTTTTGGCTCCAAAATTCTATAGTGGGCTCAATAGCTTGCGCCCTATAAACGAGAATATAAGCGAGATTTCGCAAGTGATCGTAAATAAGATCACCTTGGACGAGTATGTAATTCAAAGAGGAATTGAGCAGATACGCCTCATAAAGATAGATGCAGAGGGCGGTGAGCTAAGTATTCTGCAGGGAAGTTCATATGTGATTCATAAGCTGCGCCCCGTGTGGCTAATAGAAGTTGCTGATGTTCGGACTGCCCCTTGGGGCTATCCTGCTCGCGCTATTTTAGAGTACCTGCAGGAGAGAGGATATAGGTGGTACATGGCAGAGCTTGAAGGGATTTATCCCTTCTCTCTTGAGACAGACATTCCCTTAAGCCGCAATTTTATAGCCCTACCTATAGAAAAAGAGTCTGAGATTTTGAAGGAGATAACCTCATCTCCTTCCTGAATGTTTGTCCTTTCTCCAAGTAGAGGCGAGAAAAAAGTTGAAAGGTCAAAGTCAGATTTTTTATAAATTTGGGCATGACTTGTAGGTGGGTTGGATGGATTGCAGGATACCTCCTTGCTCAGGGTACAGGGGATTTAGTGGTCGTCTCTGAGACAGGGGAGCCCTTTCGCCTATACCTCAATGGTGAATGGCTTTCTGAAGCCCCTGTAACTCGTGTAGAAGCTCACGAGGTTCCTGAAGGAGTTCAAAAAGCTACCTTTTACATTTATCCTTCAGAAGGGAAGGTGGTTCAGTTTAGAAAAAGCTTACATGTAGAAGCAGGATATGTAGAGTATTACGCCATTCGCAAACGAAAGGGACAATACAATGTGGTTTTATACAACCGCACTCTTCGGCAGGAAGAAGAAACCCCTCTGCCTACACCGCCACCCTCCCTTCCTCCTCAGCCTTCCCCACCTACGCCACCCTCGAGCCAAACCCAAGGCACAACCATCATTTTCAATCCTACAATACAAGTTCAGACAGGAAATGGGACTCAGATTAGTGCTCCCCCTGCAGTTCATTCTCCCCCTCCCTCTTCCCCACCCGGAGGAGGGAGTTCTTACAGCGGACCCTGTAATTGCCTCACACCCATGAGTCGAGAAAGCTTCGCTCAAGCACGGAGTAGCCTCCTTCGGGAGCCTTTTGATGAAATAAGACTAGAAATAGCCAAAGGCATCGCCCGACAGAACTGTCTCCTTGCTCAGGATGTGCGAGAGCTTGCAGAGCTCCTTAACTTTGAAGAGAACCGATTGGAGTTTGCTGAGTTTGCTTATGACCACACTCATGATGTCTCCAATTACTTCACGGTAGGAGAGGCATTTCAGTTCTCTTCCACTCGTGAGAGGCTTATGCAGTTCCTTCAGTCTCGGAAAGCCCGCTATACCTGCAGTGGTGAGAGTCCTACTTTACCCCCTAACCCTTCTAGAGCCTGTATGCCTTGTATGAACAATTCTGACTTCATGCGAGCCCTCAATACCCTACGAGCCACAGCGAGTGAGAATGCTCGCCTTGAGATAGCAAGGCAAATCGCCACGACTAACTGCTTATCCGCCGAGCAGGTACGCGATATATGCAGAGCCCTAAGCGCAGAGCCCAATCGCTTAGAGTTTGCGAAATATGCCTATTCTCGGAGTTGTGATCCTCAGAACTACTTTATAGTCAATCAGGCATTTGCTTCGACTTTGAGTCAGGAGGAGCTAGCCCGATATATCCAAAGCAGGGGAGGAAGGTAATCCCTTGTGCCAGCTGGCTTTTATATCTGCCTGTGAGTTCCATCACAGAAGGGTGGGGTTTTGGTATGCTTACAGCCGCAGAACCATACCTTTTTGGATTCATCTATACTCACTTTGATAGGGGAAAAGCCCGTGCCCCTATGACTGCCGTCGCAGAAGGGTTGTTTTGCACTGCGTCCGCATGCACACCAATAATAAGTCCCTGGATTAAGCTGCACACCATATGGCGCCTTCTGAGGAACGTGAAACGACATACGTATGGCGAATAAAACAAAAGTTTTTTATCATGCCGCAGAGGGTCTCATGAAGAAGAGCTGACGGACACCTCTCACCATACCTGTGAGCTCACCACAATAATCCCTTTAATTCCGCATCTTTGTATTATGCATACACTACGTGTAGTAGGAGGGCTGATAGTCTTGGCTTTCGCTCAAGAGACTTCTTCTCCTAGCGATTATGAGAATCCCTCCCAAAAGAAAGCGCGCGGAGGAATTCAGTTTTACCAGGAAGTAGCCTACAATTCCCTCTTAGGAAGTCCAGAGACCCTTCAAAGCTCAGTAGAGGGACTCGGCTCTATCAAGATTAATCTCAGCTTGCTTCCGCGTCTGCGCTTTGGGGCTTTCTATTTTGGGGCAGGTGGGGGTATCGCGATCCGAGAAGTCCGCTTTGAAGAGCCTCTCATCCTTTTCTCTACCCCCGAGAAGCGATTTAATTACTTTGTTGATTCCATGCCAGAGAATGTTAGAACAAAAAGTAAATTCCAGCTAGGCTACTTACGGATTCCAATAGAGATTGGTATCCTTCGCAGAAACTTTAACTTTGCCGTCTTTGCCTATGGCGAAGCCCTTATTTGGTCAAAGCATAAGCGTAAATACCGAGAAGGAAATGATCTCAGTCGCTTTATTGTGTATGGAAATCGCAACTTCCAAACAGAAATAGTTCAATATGGAATAGGCGGACGGATTGGATATAGGGGCATCGGTATTTTTGGTGCGTACAATTTATCGCCTTTATGGAGGTCTGAGAAAGGGCCTAAGAATGTACGGGCACTTCAAGCAGGAATCTACATTTTTCAAACGCTCCACACAGGCTCTTCTTCTCCTACACGAAAAGCGAGTTTAGTTTTGACTCAGCTGTGAATAATGGAGGATACCCCCCGACATCAAGGATTGCGTCGTCGGTTAGTTCAGCACCTATCGGCAAAAGGCATTCAGGACAAGCGAGTCCTAAAAGCCATGGAAGCGGTTCCACGCCACCTTTTTGTGGAACCGACTCTACGGGAGCATGCATATGAAGATAGGGCCCTTCCGATTGCAGAAGGGCAGACGATTAGTCAGCCTTACACAGTAGCTTACCAAACGGAACTTCTTGCTATTGAGCCAGGGCAGAAGGTTCTGGAGATTGGAACAGGGTCGGGCTACCAAGCAGCTATTCTCTGTGAGATGGGAGCAGAAGTGTACTCGGTGGAATTAGAGCGCAACCTTTATGAGCAAGCAAAGAAACGCTTAGAGAAATTAGGGTATGCTGTCCGTCTGCGCTGGGGCGACGGGCAGTTTGGCTGGCCGACCTATGCTCCGTTTGACCGAATCTTACTCACAGCTGGAACAGAAAAGATACCCCCTGCTCTTTTTGAGCAGTTAGCAGAAGGCGGTCTTCTGGTGGCCCCGGTCACGAAGGGCTTTCATGAGGTAATGATGCGATTCCGTAAATCTAAGGGAGCCATTATTGCTGAGGAAAAAGGATACTTTCGCTTTGTCCCTCTACGTCGCTTTGAAAGAGGATAATCCAAAGAGCTCAAGGGCATTCTGAGTGGTGATGTTCAGTACAGCTTCTTCTGAGGTGCAGTGTAAAGCAGCAAGCGCCCGAGCCACATAAACTACATAGCTGCTTTCATTTCGGCGTCCTCGAAAAGGCACAGGAGCTAAATATGGGCTATCCGTCTCCAAAACAAATCGGTCTAAGGGCAGTCGTTTGACCGCTTCTTGGAGGGCTAAAGCATTCTTATAGGTAAGAACACCCCCAATCCCCAGGTAAAAGCCTGCCTCTATAATCCGCTTACCCTCTTCATATGAGCCGGTGAAGCAGTGAAATACCCCTCTCACTTGGTAGGGGTGAAGTAGATGAAGCGTTTCATCAAGGGCCTCTCGGAAATGAATGGAAAGAGGAAGATTTAATCGCTGAGCCCACTCAATCTGATAGGCAAATGCTTCTGCTTGCCATTTGAAGGTGTCCCGATGATGAAAAAGATCTATGCCTACCTCTCCAATAGCTACCCAAGGGGCCTCCGCAAGCTCGGACTCTAAAAGGGCGAGCTGCTGCCGAAAATCTGCCTTGACATAAGCAGGGTGAAGCCCTATCATGCCATAGTAGAAGAAAGGTTCAGAAGCCACCAACGCTTTGACCTGCGGAAGGGTATGAACATCAAGATTGGGAAGCAGCACAGCTGCACAAACCTGCCGAGCTCGGTAGGTAAGGAAAGAAAGATCTGCTTCAAATTCCTTCAAAAACAGGTGCGCATGCGTGTCAATTGCACGGCTTTCCATGTGATCGTGGGGTAAATTCGGAGGAGCTCATACTTCATACGATCAATAATAGGGGCAAGAGAGTCCTCTGCACCAGCAACCTTGAAATAAGAAGCTATCATCAGCGCATACCGAAGAGAATCGGTGTAAAACAAAAGAGCATGCGTTGGAGCCTCACCATAAATTTCATAAAAAAATCCTTTCCCTCCTGGTCCTCGAATAAATTTTTCTTGAATATCCGTAGCTCTAATAGCATGTTTGTAAATAAGCTTTCGGTAAGTTTCTAATGCTTTTTGAGGGGTTTTATGCAGAGTCTGCAAATCATGAGCAGTAATATGCCAGTAGGCATCTAACTCAGGAAAGTAAAGGTCAAACCAACAAGAATCCTTTGGAACATAGTGAAGCTTTGCATAAGCAGGATAGGCGAAGCGCATCGGGCAAATAGCACACTCTAGTGTATCATATTTGCCTGTATCAGGCATCTCTATACGAGGATAGGCTTTGGGACGAGGAAGCCTCGGCGTTTCGCAGGAGGCGATAAGCCCGAATCCGATCAATCCGATGGGCACTGCCCTCCACCACTTCAAACGCATAGTCCTGATAAGTCAAAATTTCGCCTTTCTGGGGAATTCTTTTTGCAAGCGAAAGTAAAAACTCGGCTAAGTTTTCCGCTGTGCGTGCCTCCTCCTGAGTAAAAAAGTCCGTGGGAAGTCCTAAAAGTTCTTGAACCAGCAGAAGAGGGGTCTGGGCCTTGAAACAAAAAGAACCATCCGAATACATCTCATATAAGGCTTCTGTACCGCGAGCTTCTTCCTCTCCATACCCGAAAACCACCTCTAAGAGTCTCTGGAGAGAAAGAAGCCCAGCAATGTTCCCAAACTCATCTACTACAATAGCTACATGTTGGCGCTTATTCTTAAGCTCCAAGAGAAGGTCGTATGCATTCTTTGTCTCGGGAACAAAGTAGGCAGGACGAATGAGAGCTTGCCAATTTTTGAGGTCTTCTTTATCCCAGTGTGGAAGAAGATCCTTGAGAATGAGAATCCCAATAATCTCCTCTTGCTCACTCCTATGGACAGGGATGCGAATATAAGGGATATCAGCGACCGCTTTCTTGAGCTCTTCCCATGAAAGATCAGCCGACACACTCCTCATGTCCATTCTGGATATCATGAGAGACTTTACAGGAAGCTGCCGAAGTAAAAGGATGTTTTTTAAGATCTTCTTTTCTACGGGAGGAGAGATTTCAGAAGGAAGAGCCTCAACCATCTGGCTCAGCTTCTGAGGGGAGGCAGAGGGCTGCCAACGCGCTTCTATCCACTGACGAAGTCGGTCTAATCCCCGACTGGCAGGATAGATAAGCCAGAATACATGCTGAATGAGTGGGGTCCCTACTCGGAGAAAGAACCGGGGAAAGCTAATGGCTAAGGTTTTTGGAATAATTTCGCCAAAAAGGACAATACTTCCAAGTGCTACAGCACCAGCGATCGTCTCTCCTATAGCCCCCCATGGACGCGCTATCCGAAGAAGAATAAGGGTAACACCCAAATTCACTAGCGTATTTCCAATCAGAATGCTACTCAAAAGCAACTGAGGGCTTTCTGAAAAATATCGCAGCCAGTGTGTCCAAGGTCGATTGCGACCCTCTTGCATCAGCAAAGCTAACTGAGGAGGACTCAGCGAAAAAAACGCCGTCTCATACCCTGAAAAAAGCGCAGAGGCAAAAAGGAAGCCGATAGCCCCAGCAACTGGTAGGGGATCCAATTCAAGGCAAAGATATGTATATCCACTAAATACTTTTGAAGTGAGGTGAAGTGGATCTGGCTCTGGATGCAATTGTGGCTTTTAAAGGGATCCGCAATCCAACCTATGGATAGCGGAGGATCGGAGACGCCGCTTATGCATGCCCTTCGCGACATGGATACTCTCCTGCGTCGCTTTAGCAAGCAAGAGACCCTACAGCTCAAGATTGGAGAAGCTCCCATAGGAGCGGTTACAATCAAGAGGCAAAATGGATTTACGGCAGTGTATGCCTTTGATACAATTCAAGCTGTGGCAGGCCTGTATGCTCTTTTAGAGGAGAAACACGGACTTGCCTTTGTGCATCCGCTTCACACAGTACAAGTTCCTGCTTTGCGCTCGTGGCGGGAACTAACGATTCAGCCTCGCTTCGCCTGGAGAGGGTTTCATCTTCACACTCAGCACCCTATAGAACTGACCGAAGCCCTTCATAATCCTGCCTTCCCAAACGCAGAAGACCTTGTGCGCAGGTATATAGACTGGCTTATTCGGAATCGGCAGAACTACTTTGAGTTTTGCCTTTTGCGAAGTGTGAATCTGAAAGCATGGCTGCCCTATTTCACTCGGATTGTGAGATATGCGCGCTCACGAGGAGTAGAAGTTGGATTAGATGTATCTCTGCGAATGCAGCAGCAGCGAGCATTTCAGCTCCTACCCCGTTGGCGAACCTCAGCCAAAGCTCTCTCCACTACCCTTCTTCAGCTTAGCTCCACAGGGATTTCTCGCCTAAATGTAGAACTGACAACAGCTGAGTTTATTGGAAAGGCATGGGGTGCTTGGATAGATAGCCTCCTCCTCTCTGCCAAGCGGTATGGTATCCACTTAATGACCAGACAGCATGTGGTCCCCCCAGAAGCTTATGCGGTCGGCACCATGAATCCTTCGCATCTACCGCCTCAAATGACCCTCTGTGTGCATTCAGTGATGTGCTACAGCCTGAAAGATACCCTCGCTCCTGTCTATCGGTGTCGCAACTTCTCACACCTTTATCACAGTATTGTAGAGGAGAGGAAGCATCGCCCAGTATGGTACTATCCCGAGACTGCCTACTGGGTCAGCTTTGACAATAGCGTCCCTGTGTGGCTTTTGTCTTACTTGCGTAGTCGTTTGGAAGATATTTTGCTAGTGGAAGGATCTGTAGAGGGACACCTTACCTTTTCCTCCGGCTGGGACATTGGCTACTGGCTCTTTGATTGGAGTGTAGCTCGATGGAGTTGGAAGTACTTTTACGATGGGGAGGCAGAGGCTCCATGCCCTGCAGATGGACTTGTTAGGCTCTTCCATGAAGATACTCTCCAGTGGCTTCGGCTTATTCGGTTCCAAGATAGTGTGCTGGTAGGACGAGATGGGCTAAGCCTTATCACTCCTACCACTGCTATAGATGAAATCAGTTGGAAATATCTACCTGCCTTCCAACCCCGCCTACCAGTCCCTCCTTGGCGACTCTACCGAGCTCCTCATCGGTACCATCCGCAGTTCGCTCCCCTTCTCCGAGGTCTTCAATCAGCCCTCCAGCAGTGGCCTTCATGGAGCTTTGCCGAACCGCAAGATACCCTCCTCAAGAAGCTTTTTCAGGAACTCAGATGGGCTTGGAGTCTTACCCATTGGAGGGTAGCTTTTCGATTGCATTGGCTTCAAGCTCTCCTCAGCGAGAGAGAATCTGCTTCCGAAAAAGCCCACATAGATAGCCTCTTTCAATATTTACATTTAGCCCAGCAGGCAGTCCTACACTTACCCATCCGCTATCCTCATACAATCCAGCGCAAAGTATGTCGGGCAGGACACCGAACCTGCAAGCATCCACACCCCTCTTACCGATTCGGATACTTATATCCAGCAATAAGCCTGCACTTCTGGCGCAGGGAATTGGGTCAAATCACAAATGGACGCTGGGACCCAGGGTATCAGAATATATGGGATATCCCACGCATCATTGGTCTATGGTGAGGAGTTATTTAGCTGTACGGCTTTGGCGGCTCTTTTGGAGGAAGAGGTAGGGTTCCTGGAATTCCCAAGAGGGGAAACTCCTTCCGAAGAGGGTAGTATTCAAAGTCCTCGGGCAGGTAGATGCGACGCAGGTCAGGATGCCCCCTAAACT
This sequence comes from Bacteroidia bacterium, assembly GCA_025062295.1. Classification (GTDB taxonomy): domain Bacteria; phylum Bacteroidota; class Bacteroidia; order SpSt-205; family SpSt-205; genus SpSt-205. The sequence continues at coordinate 16,128 of JANXAJ010000016.1, forward strand.
GAATTCCCATCATATCATAGGCTTCTCGTTCATGCCAGGCTGCGCCCGGCCAGAGGTCCACTACACTCTCCACTATGGGCTCTGCTTCGGGCACCCGAGCCTTAACTCGCACCCGTATGCGCTTACTCAGGCTGACCAAGTTATACACAATCTCAAAGCGCAGCCCCTCTACGAAATGATCCGTAGCCCCAATATCTACTAAGTAGTCAAATTCATATCTCTCCCTGAGCATTCGCAGAAAAGATTTTAGCTTTTCTCGCTCCACTATGAAGGTCAGTTCTCCAGCGTATTCTTTGACTTCTAAGGCTTCAGCAGAGAGAGCTTCCTTCAAACTCACTAAGTGAGTCATAGGTGCAAGGTAGAACAAATTTCAGAGTCCGCTCACGAATCGGTCCTGCCAATCCCGACGCTTAGTTATGCGTAAATCCTGCAGCTTTGGTGAGCGAGCCGATAGAGTGAAAAAGTAGCTCTGGCGAGGTCCAAAGGGAATCCAACTGAAACTCATCTCCCAACAATGAAGATCCCTGTAAATGTTGATGCTAGTGAAAGCGATGCGCTTCTGGATGAAATCAAAACCTGAATTGACCTGAAGTCGCCAATTGCGAGTAACATTCACTTCTCCTCCAAAGCCAAGGGTTTGAATCCATTTGTATCTTGCAGAATCGGGAAAGAATTGCCGAACTCCAGTCAAGTTATAACTGAGCTCCATCCGCCATGGAAGATTGAAAAACACAAACGTTCCTTCGTTTTCCCCAGGTGGAGCGGGAGGCTTCTGGGGCATTAGTGTAGTTACTATCGCCCAATTCATCTGAGTAATAGTTCCAACCTTCCTCTCCACTTGCCAGCGGTACAAAGGATATCGTCGTCCAATGGAGTCATACTGATACACATCTAAAATGGCATTATAGTTGAGATTCAACCACTGACCTAAGAGATTAGTCCGAGCAGAGAGAAGGACAGGGGAGAGGCGAAAGCTATCTACTGCAAAGTTGTAGCTGGTTGAGAGGCCAACATTATCTAAGAGAGTGATGTACTTGAATTTCCTTCTGAGGGTATCTCGACGGTCTCTGTAGCGCATCTCCCACAGATTATTGAGGCTAAACTGAAGGGCTTGGAGGCGTCCCGCTGGTGGACTGCCATAAAATCCTTGCGCAAGGGGATTGTATCGCCTTTCCCTACCATCTTCAGTAGGGAATCTTTGATAAAGCCCCCAGAATTCAGAGGAAAAGTCTGGACGCCATGTAAATGCAATGGTGGGAATAAGAGTATGCCGAAAAGCAAGCTCGGAACCGAAGCCCACATAGCGAATCCCATAAATTCGCGTAGTGAGAGAGGCACTGAGGGAGAAGTCACGCGCAGTGCGAGGGACTTGTCGCCTCTCGCCTCGAACAGTCCCCTCCACACTGTCAAGCCTATACACAATCTGTTCGCTATAGAGGTATTCATTGTAGGTGAAATTCGGCGTGAGTTGGAAATATCGGAAGAGGGTATACCCGCCCGCAATCTGGAGAAGGTGGCGCATGCCCCACTGAAACGTGTCTCGGAAGATGGGCGTAAAAAGTAAGCTCTCAGGCAGGCTTGCCTGCCCTTGCGCATCTAACCGATAAGTATAGCCTATCCGCTCATACCATTTAGGGGTACCGACTCTTTTTTTGCGCTCAAATGGAAACACCCTATTTTGATAAAGAGCTATAATCGGAAGCTGAAGAGTCCAGACCCGCTGCACAATATTTTGGTTTTGGAGGGCACCAAGACTGAGCTGCCATGGACTGCGAGAGAAAGATTTCTGAAGAGTAATCGTGGATTGAAGGTTTGTTGAAAGAAAGTCAGTAGCTGTATAGCTTTGGCGATTGAGGAAAGTGGAGCTACCTAATCGGACATTTCCTATGAGAGAAGCGGTGGGAGAGAGTGTCTGGCGATGTTGCCAACTCAGAAACATCATTCTCTGCTCTTGATAGTCAGGATCGCCCGGCTCATTGAAGAACTGATAAGCATACTGAAGTGAGAACCTTCCTTCGTACCAGTAGCGCTTCCGATAGGTCCATAGAGCTTCTGTCCGAAAGCCGCCTCGGGTGAAAAGGTCTGCCTCCAATCGAAGGTCCATATACCGATTGATTGCCCAATAATAGCCTAGCCCCCGCAAAAAGAAGCCCCTATCCGCTGCTTGGCCTACCAAAGGCAGAATCAGTCCCGAGCTGCGCCTCTCCAAGAGAGGAAAATATCCAAATGGGAGAAAAATTGGTATGGGCACCTCGCCCGCTACCATATAGAGCGGACCGCTGACCACACGCGTTTCTGGATAGAGCTTGATACGAGAAGAAGCTATATAAAAATGGGGTGGTCGTGCAGTACACGTGGTATAATATGCTCCCGCTGCATAGAAAGTGCCGTCGGGATTCATCTGAACAATCTGCCCAGCCAAAATCTCATCTGTGAGCTGCTGACGCAGTCCAAAAAGTTGTCCTCGCCTACTTTTTAGCTCATAGCGAAGGCTGTCTATCTCATATTGCTGACCCTCTAAGAAGAGAAGAGGCAGCTGGTGTAAAGAATCGCCCTGACGATACCCTTGAGCGTACAGAAGCCCCTGACTCGTCTGAAGAATGACTATCCCACTCTGAAGCCGCATCCTCTCATACCTAAGAGCTGCGCCCCGATACAATCCTATCCTCCCTTCAGCCACAGAAAAGGAGATGGAATCTTCAGCTTGATAGACGAGTGTATCATTGAAGGGGGTTTGGGCGACTAATGAGTCCCGTAGAGAGGAAGGCAAAGAATCCAAACGAGAGCGCCATTCAAGCTGAGCCATCCCTATCCCTAAAAGACCAAGAATGAATATAATTTGCCATCTTCGCATAAGAAAGCTATGAGCAAAGGTAGAGTGGGCCTTCTACTCTGTTGCATTCCTGCGCTCCTCTCAGTTCGGTTCATGAAACCTTCTCTTGTCGTGATAGACCCTGGTCATGGGGGTAAAGACCCTGGCGCTTCAGGAAAAGTGTATAAGGAAAAAGACATTACTCTTAGTGTCGCTCTCAAGCTATCAGAACTTCTGAAGAAGGACCCCCTTTTTCGTCCCGTCCTCACGCGAGAGAATGACACCTTTGTAGAACTAATTCGTCGGGCTGACACAGCTAATAAGCTTCATGCTGATTTCTTTATCAGCATCCACTGTAATGCCAATCCTAAGAAGGAGGTGCATGGTTCTGAAACGTATGCCCTTGGGGAGCACAAGTCCCAAGACAATTTAGCAGTGGTGATGCGAGAGAATTCGGCGATTCTCTTAGAGGAAGGCTATCAGCGCACCTATGAAGGGTTTGATCCCAATTCAGAGGAGGCTTATATCATTTTCTCTTTGATTCAGCATGCATATCTCAAGCAGAGCCTCCGTTTAGCAAGGAAGATTGAAGATAACCTTTCAGAAAAGACGAGTCGCGTCAGTCGGGGGGTCAAGCAAGCGGGGTTCCTTGTACTGTGGCGGACAGGAATGCCCTCCGTTCTGTGTGAGATTGGCTTTATCACGAATCCAACTGAAGAAAAGTTTCTCGCTTCTGAATCTGGTCAGACTTACATCGCTCAAGCCCTATATCAGGCGCTTCGGCAGTATATTGCGACCCAACCAGAGTAGGGAAGCTCCTTTTAGCCCCCACTCAATGATACGAGTACTTCACTTAGCCCGTGTAGTCAATCGGTATGACTTCATTGATACGATCGTCCGACATCTTCCCGGTGACACTTTTCATATGGAGGTCCTCACTTTTGAGCGAGAAGCCCCGATCCATCCACCCAAATATGAGGCAGTAGGGATTCCTCATCATGTGATCCCTGTTCGCTCTCTGCGCTCCTATCCCGCATATGTAAAAGCTGGCATAAAGCTATCAAAGCTGCTGCGAGACAGGCATATAGATATCCTTCATGCTCATCATTTTTGGGAGGGACTGACCGCAGCTATAGCCAAATTGCTCCATCAGCGCATACGCCTAATTCTTCATCGGCATTATACAGAGGATGTGATTCGCATAGGCGGATGGAAAAAGAGGGTTCTTTTAGGGATAGAAAGGCTTAGTTATAGCATGGCAGATGCCCTTATTGTACCGACTCAGATGATGGCAGAGATAGTTGCGCAGTGGCATGCCTACCTTCCTCCCGTGCATGCTATCCCCTATGGATTTGAATTTGAAGCTCCTAAATACAAGCCGCTTTCAGAGGATGAGAGAGAGACGATACGGGCTGAGTATGGGGCTAATGCTCAAGCAGTGGTAGTAGTGAATGTGGGCACTCATCGCTTGCAGAAAGGTCAGCGCGATCTTGTGCAGGTCTTTCAGGCAGTAGAACAAGAATTACCTCACCTTCGCCTCTGGCTCGTCGGCGAAGGACCTGACACTCCCTTTCTTCAGCGAGCATGTGCTCAGATAAAGGAGAAGGTTCGCTTTTTTGGTTGGCGAAGCGGCACGGAAGTTCGTCAGCTAATGGGAGCAGCCGATATTGTGGTTCATCCTACCTACTCAGAAGCCTTTCCACAAGTCATGATAGAAGCTCTTGCGTTAGAGCGAGCTTTGATTATCACAGAAGTTTCAGGAGTCAAAGGCATCCTTGAGCATCAGGAGCATGCATGGATTATCCCTCGGGGAGATACGAGAGCTCTGTATGAAGGCCTCAGGAGACTGGCGCAAGACCCACCCCTTCGTTTCTCACTCGGTAGTAAGGGACGAGACTTCATCCTCAAGCACTTCCACTACAGGCAAATAAATCCTAACTATGAATCCCTTTATCAGCATTTATGCTCCCGGTAAGTGTGGTTATTCCTGCGCGAAATGAAGCGCATAATATTGCCCGTTTAGTAGAGAGCCTTCGCACACAAACACATCCACCAGCTGAGATTATCGTGGTGGATGCGGGTTCAGAGGATGGGACTGCACAAGTAGCAGCGGCTGCCGGAGCTCGGGTGCTGCGAGTGGATCGAGCCTACCCTGGTCAAGCACGAAATATCGGCATTGCCCACGCAAAGCAGGAGCTCATTGCTTGCTGGGACAGCAGTATGTACCTCCAAGCGGATGCCCTTGAATCCCTTCTTCATCCCCTTCTATCAGGCACAGCTGAGCTCTCCATCGGGCAATTGAAGATATACCCTCAAACTCTTGCCGCTGCTATCCTCATGCTTGTTATCCTACCACCCTACACCCATCGGCTAAAAGATGGAACTCGCGTCTATCTTCCCTTTATTGTAGCCACTGCCCTCTATAAGCGTCTATGGGAAGAAGTAGGGGGATTTGCTCCTTGGAGAGCCCGAGAAGATGTAGATTTCCGAGAAAAACTTCTTAGGCTCAACCCACGCATTGCTTATGTGATTGAGTCAGTAACCTATTGGGAACCCTCAGAGAAGTGGAGGCAGATTGTTCGAAAAATGCGCCTATACGGGAGGCATAATCTCCTCTCTAAAAAACCTATGCTTTGGTATGGGGGAGTCGCCAGAGCTTATGGAGCATATATCCTCATAGCTACAAGTGCCGCTATAGCGACGGATGTAACGGCTGGACTCTGCGTATTTGGAGCGGCTGTGCTTGGTGGTGCCCTGCTGCGAGCGCTTCTGCGACTACTGCGCCATGGATCAGTCTTTCAAGAGAGAACAGGCAAAAAGCCTTTCGCTCCCCTCTCTATCTTTGCTACTTGGGGACTTCTCCTAAGTATAGAGGCCGCCTTATTTCTTGGATTTATGGATTGGCTTCTTTTAGATAGGCTTGGATTCAAGCCTGAGACGTTTCCAGAGCCTAAGCTCATAGAAGAGATTAGGCCCACAGAGGCAACGCATGAGCGGGGTGAGCGTAGTTATTCCTGCTAAAAACGAAGCCTCTACCCTTCCTTCTCTTTTGGAAAGTCTCAGGCAGCAGTCTCTGCCGCCCAGCGAGGTCATTGTCGTGGATGCAGGATCTTGTGATGAGACTACACGGATAGCCCGGCAGAAAGGCGCTCGGGTTATAAGAGTAGATTATGCTTATCCTGGACAAGCAAGAAACATAGGGATTGCTCTGGCTTGCAGCGAGATTATAGCTTGCTGGGATGCAGATATGCGGCTCGCCCCCTCGGCTTTAGGACATCTTATCCAACCCCTCATGGAAGGTTCGGCAGATATTGCATACAGCCGAATTGAGGTGTATCCTCAAAACCTCCTTGCTGCTTTGCGATTTAGTGTATTAGAGCCCCCCTATACCCATATCCTGTCCCAGAGAGAGAAGACCTACATTCACTTTGCTGCTGGGGTTGCATTTCGGCGAGAAGTATGGGAGCAAAGTGGCGGCTTTCCTCCCTGGCGGGCCCGAGAAGACAATGAGTTTTACGCCCGAGTCTCTGCCCTCCACTTCCAACAGGCCTATGTGCATGAGGCGATAACTTTCTGGGAGCCCTCGGAGAGGTGGTCTGGTCTCCTCAATAAATTGCGAGTCTATGCTCGTCATAACCTTCTGTCCGGCAAGCCTCAAGAGTGGTACGGTCGACTCTTCCTTCTCTATCTACTCTATACTGTAGTTGGGATTAGTGGGCTAATAGGAGGAGGTGTGCCCTTCGGGATTTTCCTTTTCTTGAGTAGCATAGGAGGGGTGACTCTCATGCGAACCTTACGCAGAGTGATTCGTTACCGACACTTTTTGCGTTTTAGATGCAGCCTCAATCCCTATTCTCCTCGCACCCTACTAGCCGGATGGGCTCTCCTCTTGGGAATGGATGTGGCTTCCCTTGTAGGACTTATAGAATGGATTATTCTGGACAAACTCCGCTTGAAGCCCGAACGCTTCCCACCGAGTCGCATCCTTGAAGAGCTTTCGCCATCTTTGCCTGAGTGAGAAAGCCGCTCATCGCCCCTTCCCTTCTCTCAGCAGATTTCAGTCGGTTAGCAGAGGAAATTCAGAATCTGGAACAGCTCGGTGTAGACTGGTTTCATTGCGATGTAATGGATGGAGCCTTCGTACCCAATATCTCATTTGGAGTACCTATTATAGAGGCTATTCGTCAATGCACGACTCTTCCATTAGATGTCCATCTGATGATCCAAGCGCCAGAAAGATACATCCAAACCTTTGCCGAGGCAGGGGCAGATATTCTAACCTTTCATTGGGAGGCTACGCCTCATCCAGATCGTCTTATTCAGCAAATTCACAGCTTAGGCAAACAGGCGGGTATTGCCCTCAATCCAGCTACTCCCGTAGAAGTCCTTGTAGATATCTTGCCAGAGGTAGAGGTAGTGTGCGTAATGAGCGTGAACCCTGGTTTCGGAGGGCAGCGATTTATTCCGTACATTACACATAAAGTTCAAAGACTTTGGGAGCTTCGGCAGCGACGAAATGCAAGAGCTCTTATTGAAGTAGATGGTGGCATCTCTCCAGAAACAGTCCTACAAATACCTCAAGCAGATGTCCTTGTAGTTGGACATAACCTGCTCCGGGCACCAGACCGAATTAAGGCATTAGAGGCCTTACGCACTGCCTGGATGTAAAAATCTCCTCTACCTGCACAGCTCTCCATATCACAGAGAAAGACCCGGTATATGGTGTCTAGAGTCGTGGCAAGCCACCCCCTGATTAGACAAAAAGACGGCAGCCGCCCTTTACTTCAGCGGCTGCCGTCTTAGGCCTGAATGAAATCTCCTTATCAGTAGGATACGACCACCAATCGCTGATAGCGAGCATCCACCCGCAATAGATAGATACCTGTCTGAACTGGCAGCAATAGATGAAACCCTTCGGGTGGAATGCTTCCCGCTGAAATCAGACGCCCATCTGCTGAGTACAGAGCGTATTCTCTTCCGCCCCTCAGAAATAAGGTCTCGCCAGCCCGTAGTGGATTGACAGTAAGAGAAGCAGGAGAGACTTGAGCAGAGAGAGCGGTTGTGTATTGACTATATGCATAGCGTTCCCGAGTCCGAGGGCTACATCCTCCTACGGACAAATCGCATTCTTCTTCTACCTTCTGCAGAAGATTCCCGTTTGCATCATAGGTGTAGAGGATGCGACCTATTAGGGTATCGGGAGGCTCGTTTTCTTCACCGTACAACACTTGATACGTACTATCATAGGCTGGACTCTGCGTGGTGGGACCAGAGTAGAAGCGATACAAAATTCCTGAGAGAGCCGGAGAGGTTTGAACCAGCATTCCATTGAAGTATACTTCCACATATGCCGTATCGCGTTGGCGCTCAAGGCGAGACTGAGCATCGTAGAAACGCTTAGAAAGCTGTATAAACTCTACACTTACGCCACTTGGAAAGGGGAAAAGGAAGCCAAGATTTACTCGGATACGAGTAGAGTCAAGTCTGTTTTGACTATCGTAGGTGTTATTTTGGGCAAAGAAAAGTGCCCAATTTCCAAGGCTATCTAATACGAAGGCTTTCTGACTATCTACAGCCGCCTCCCCTCCCCCCGCCCTTCTCCATACGAGGAAGATGCCAGAGGAGGTCCATTGTCCTTCTTCAAATGCTTCATACAGGATAGAGTCTTGTCGTCTCCCGCCGGGAAGGGGAGTATATCTGAAAAACCGACGCTCTGCCGGCGAGAAGGGCTGGGTTTCATCCTCCCGTTCTGAGACAAGGACAAGGGAGTCTAAACCAGCAAAGGCTCCGCTTGTATACGGGAAATAGGCAGCATGCCCAAGGGCCACCCAGCTTCCCCCAATCTTTTCATATGAGCTGTCTTGTAAAAGTCTCCCGGCAGAAGAGTAAAAGAAAGTGATGAGTGATATTTCATCCCACTGATTTGTATTAAGATTGAAGGTATCGTTCCAAATGCTGTCTGGAAGCCAAAGATTGGCAGTTCTAGCATGCCCTGAGGATACATGCTGAGAGGAAGAGTACCGACTGAGAGCTTTATGAATCTGAGACGGTTGAAGCCGAAGTGTCTGGGCACTAAGGAAGGCCCCTATCATGAGAAGTTGTACCCGAAGCATGGCGCAAATATAGAGAGTTTCTCAAAGCTGAAGGTTTATACGCTGACGTAAGGCTGCGTAGAGTTCATATTTGTCGTATTCTTGTTCACGCTCATAGGCTTGTTCTAAGTGCTGAATGAGCCGCAGAATAAGGTATGGATGAGAAAGCGAGGCATAATGAGCTAGATTCTCTGAAAGGCCTATATTATGAAGGATCTGCTTGAGCTGCTCAGCAAGAAGGACAAGCCCCCGCTGATATGGATCAATGTAGAAGTGGAGGTTGCCGTCAAAATAGCGAATGAGATAGCGGGAGCCAATGGCAATAGTGCTGACCTGCAGTCCGAGTTCAGAGGCTAAAAGATAGTACAAGATAGTAAGAGAGAAGCTATTGCCACGGTGAGTGTCTAAGAGCTCATGAAGAAAGTAGTATCGGGGAGCGGAAGGACGAGTCAGCTCTGGTTGAAACTTCTCTTGAACAAAGAGCTGACGATTGAGAGTCAGAAGCTTTTCAAAGGGGTCTCCATGTGAAGGGAGCTGAAGCCAAGTTGTATGAATAAGACGGCGATAAGCACTGATGTATTTATTGAGGTTGAGGGAGGGGTAGCGGAGCTGAGCCACTGCCATCAGGGCAGGAAAAAGAGGCTGTTCGGGACTCAATCTCCATTCGTAAAGGGACTGTCCTATAATTTCTAATTGAATGAGGTCTAATAGCTCTTCTATGCGCTTCTGAAGGTGAGGGTCTGTGGTTTCGAGCCATTTTTGCTCTAAAAGAGGAATAGCTTGACGTCCTGCTTTCAGGAGGACCTCTTCTAAGTGGGCTTGAACCTGGGGATCCGGATCATCCAAGAGCTGAAGAAGAGCCTTTAGCTGCTCCACTGCCATGAAGCAAAGATGCAAACAAAAGGTTGGCATTCCCTGCGAAAAACATCTGTAAAAGATTTTTCTAACTTTGAGGTATGCGACAGGTGTGGGGGGTTATGATTCTTGCTATGCTCTGGGCGCAAGAAGAGAGTCGGACTCGTGAGAATGTGCAAGGCCTACGACCCAGCGTGGGCAAAGTTCCTCGCTCAGCTCCAAAAGAGGAGGTTATCGTCATGGAGACTGTAACTGGCGAAGTGGCAGACAAAGCTGGAAAGCCCGTCTCAAATCTAAGGTTATGGATCGTGGATAAAGAGTCAGGTAAAGTCTTAGCCGAAACACGGACTGATGAGAAAGGAGGATTTGCACTGGTGATTCCAGCCTCTGCTCAGAAGCTGATTATTCGTATGAGCCACGAAGGCAAGTCCTTCACTGAGCAAGAATACACTCTATCTGATCTCTTGCAGTTGGAAAGCCCCCTCATATTTGATCCATAGAGGGTTCTTACCTTTACTTTCATGGCTTTAGGATGGATTGTGCTGTGGCTTTTGCTTCAGGCTCAGCCTGAGGTGTGGCAGGGAAGGGTTCTCTTTGAGCTAAAACCAGGCTTTAGCATTCAGTCCCTTCCAGAAGAGCTAGAAAGTCTAAGAGTATGGGTAGAAGGACAAGTAAGGCCCCGCTTTCCTTCTCTCCCAAGCAAAAGTCCGATATATCTTTTAGAATACGAACGAAGGCTGTCCCCTCTGTATGTAGCCAAACTCTGGCGGCAGAGCCCAGCCGTCCTGTATGCTGAGCCAGAATATATTCCGAAGCCTTTAAGTGCTTATCCTGCCCCGAAAGAGGACCCCCAAAGGCTCACCTATGAACCCAATGATTTGCATCCTGATAACCACTGTTTATCTCATCTGCGCATCCTCTCTGCATGGGACAGTACAAAAGGAGATACTACAGTTGCCGTGGCCATTGTAGATACGGATGTGCGCTGGGATCATCCAGACCTTGTAGAAAACATCGCATATAACTGGAACGACCCAATCAATGGTGTAGATGATGATGGGGATGGATATGTAGATAACTTTCATGGATGGGACATAGTGGGAACTACCTATTCTGGGTCGGGTCCTTTCAGTGGAGATAATGACCCTCGGCTCCCCGGATGGAGCGCTCATGGGACTTGGGTAGCAGGCTTTGCGGGTGCTACGACTGATAATGGCATAGGCATAGCTGCGCCCGCCTTCCGATGTCGCCTCCTCCCGATTAAAGCAGGACCGGATGATAATCCTGACTGGCTTTTTGGAGCATATGATGGGATATTGTATGCAGCGCAAAAGGGAGCCAAAGTGATCAACTGCTCGTGGGGGGGTACCTTTTATTCACAGGCAGCCCAAAATTTTATCTCGCAAATCCTCAATACTTATGATCCCCTAATCGTAGCCGCAGCAGGGAATGTCCCCCCAGATACCCCTACAAAATTTTATCCCGCTCAGTATGAGGGAGTCTTATCTATCACAGCCGTCAATCCAAATGATGTATGGGAGGGATGGGTTCAGATTGGCTATGATATAGATTTGTCAGCGACAGGAAGTGGCATTACCCTAAGTGGCTTGAGTGATTACGTATACTGGGGGTCTTTCACTTCCTTTTCTTCTCCTCAAGCGGCTGGAGCTGCTGTACTTCTGCGCTCATGGCGTCCCGACTTGAATGCTCGACAGATTACCGAACTCTTGCGCCTTACGGCTGACTCAGTAGAACCTTTCAATCCTTCTCACCTCCGCTATCGGCTTGGACGCCGTATCAACCTTCAGCGCGCTGTAGCTACTCGCGATACCCCCGCCTGCAGGGTCAGAAGCTGGCGTGTGTTTGACCAAAATGATGATCTTCTTTTTGCAAACGAAACATTCTTTTTGACTGCTGTCTATACTAACTACCTCTCTTCCGCAACGAATCTCAGCGTCACCATAGAATCTCTTTCCCCTCACGTGGAAGTGCTTCAAGGTACTTACGTTGTCGGATCCCTTCCCGCACTTCAGACTCATACCCAAGCTTCCCCTTTTGCTCTCCGTGTCCTTCCTTCCTGCCCCCCTAATACTCGCCTACCCGTCCTTTTCCGATTTGTAGCAGATGGAGGGTATGCTGATTATCAGGTGATAGAGATTCCATGGGTCAATCCTTCCTATGTCCATTTAGATTCTGCTCAGATTCGGACGACCCTCTGTGGCAATGGACGAATAGGGTATTATGACTCTCCACAGAATACTCAAGGGAGAGGGATTCTCTGGGCTTCTCTCACTCAGTCTCTTCTTGCTAGTGGAGGACTCGTGATAAGTGATGACACGAGTGCTCATCTGAGCACTCAAGCTCCCTTCGGAGCGATGTACGATCACTTTGTTCCGATGAATGCTGCCACTCATACAGCGGATGGACTCTATGAGCGGGGACTGGTCCGGTTTATGGATAGTCGGGGTTTGGGGCTGAATTCACCTGATGGTATTGCTGGAAAAGGCCTCTCTTTTGAGGCCCACGGGTATGCCATTCGGCGACATCCTGCCAATACTTTTGTTGCATGCCTCTATCGTATAGAGAATACCTCTTCGCAGACTTACCCAAACCTCTGTATAGGCTGGTGGCTTGATTTGGATTTGGGGAATAATCCTGTCTTTGACCATGCCTTTGTGCACCCTACCTTGCCCCTCGTCTATGCTCGGAATAATAGCCAGACTCGCTTCGTGGGTGCAGTGCTTTTATCTGGACACGCTTCTATTAAGAAAATAGGGAGAATGGATACTTTCTCAGCTACACTTCCTGCTTATTTAGGAATCATGCGAAGTTCTTCCTCTGTATCTTCACTAAATGGCGATGTCTTCATTTTTATAGGTGCTCAGGATGTTTCCCTCTTGCCAGGGGGCGTAGATACTGTGGCATTTGCCCTTGTTGGAGGCTACACTCTCGCAGAGTTAGAACTTCGTGCCCAGGAGGCACTGAACTGGTATGCGTGCTTTACTCAAGGTTCAGCTCCCCTTGTAGATTTGGGAGAAGATCGCCTTCTATGCTTGGGGGATAGCCTACACTTTACTTCTACATCCACGGGTGAGATTGTGTGGTCCACCGAGGAGACGACCCCTGCAATCGTCCCAACGACAGATGGCCTCTATTGGCTTCTTCTACGGGATGCGGATGGCTGCTGGGGATATGATGAGGTCTATATTACAGTTCATCGTTTTGCAGAAGCAGAGGTTAGCTTTGAACCAGGACTCACAGTAAGTGTCGGCGAGACCCTTACAGTTAGAGAGACGAGTGGGCTGCCTTACAGGTATATTTGGCTTCTCGGAGATAGCGTATTTGAAGGCCCTGAACTGAGGTATGTCTTTGCCGAAACTGGGATTTATACTCTCTGGCTCTACAGAGAATCTCAAGGATGCCGAGACACTCTACGATGGGAGATCACAGTTCAATCCCCTGCAAGCCTTTCTCAGCCTATAAGCAGTGCAGTAGAGATCCATCCAAATCCAACTGGCGACCGCTTTTCCCTCACTTATAGAGGAAACGAACTGCTTGGCGAACGATTTTCTCTTTACAATGCTTTGGGAGAGCAGGTGTGGGAGGTTTTTCTGCGAGAATCAGGAGCGATGTATGGTCTGCCCTCAGCCCTACCTCCAGGACCTTATTTCTGGCGAGTGGGCAAGTATAGAGGCATCCTCCTGCATGTACCCTAAAGAAGCTGTACTTTTGCTGTATGTCCCGAGTCTGTCAGGTGACAGGACGCCGCCCCCAGCGTGGATACAACGTGTCTCATTCAAATCGGCACACGAAGCGTTGGTTTGCTCTCAATCTTCAACGGAAGCAGCTATCCCTCAATAGGTCTAAGCAGAAGCTCCGCCTTACCACTCGGGCTCTGAAAACGCTTTACCGAAAAGGTTATTTACCCTCTTGAATAGACTGCAGAGATAGGCCAATGTACTTCAAAAGAGAAGCAGCCGTTAGAGAGGCAGGGTGGGATCGGCGAAGAGCAAAGCGTGCAGCTAATCCATGCACTTCTACTCCCAAGAGCGTAGCGGCGAGAGGAGCAACTCCTTGCGCTAAAAATCCTGTAATCAACCCTGTCAATACATCTCCTGTACCTGCCGTAGCTAAGGCAGGTTCCATAAGGGAGAAAAAGTATGACTCCCCCTTGGGTGTAGCCACAATAGGATTAGCGCCTTTGAGAAGGACAATTGCATCTGTTTTCTGAGCTAAATGAAGGGCAGATTCTAATCGGCGAGCTTGAATCTGTTCGGCTGTAGTTTTGAGGAGACGAGCCGCTTCACCGGGGTGAGGGGTCAAGATGGCTTGATTAGGAAGGAGAGAAAGGAGGGTTTGATCTTCTGCAAGGATGTTGAGGGCATCAGCATCAAAGACGCAGGGCACACGGAGGTGGGGGAGAAGCTCTCTAAGGAAGGCTTGGGTTTCGGGGGTATGTCCTAACCCAGGACCAATCCCAACTGCAGACTTGCCTGAGAGGTAGGGGCGAGCCCATAGAGCTGCTGCTTCTGTAAGATAGGGCAGATGTTCATCCCCGTAGGGGAGGCTCATTGCGCTCAGAGTCCTTCGCTGGAAGCTGGCAGCGACAGAGCCAGGGATGAGAGCAGTAGCGAGCCCTGCACCTGATCGTAAAGCTGCCAAAGTCGCTAAGGCGGCTGCTCCCCCCTTGCCGCGAGAGCCCCCAATCAAAAGAGCATGCCCAAACTTTCCTTTATGAGCGTCGGGTGGACGCAGAGGAAGAAAGCGGCACAGGCTCCGCCGCTCAACCCAAAACGTCCGAGCTCCAATCCGCTCTATCACCTCTGGATAGATACCAATATCTATTACATGAACTCGCCCACAATAGAGAGCAGCTGGCGTGACCAAGTGGCAGATCTTAGCAGTCTGGAAGGTAATTGTGTGCTCACACTGAAGAGGGACATTAATAAGAGCGCCTGTATCCCCACTCAAGCCAGAGGGTAAATCTATAGCAATAACACGCAGATTCAATCCTCGCAGGAATTCTATCAGTGAAGCCTGCATCGGCTTGAGCGTCTGCTCCAATCCCACCCCTATAAGAGCATCTATTAGGATGGGCTTGGGCTCTGCCTCGGAAAAGGCCTGAAGCTTCCGAAGAGTGTCTGGAGCCAAAAGATGACAGGTCAAGCCAAACCGAGTAAGAATATCGTATTGAATGCGAGCGAGAGCAGAGAGCTCAGCAGGAGGCTTTGTCAAGAGAATAAAAAGCTCTTTTCTTTTTTGATAGAGATACCGAGCAATTACAAGTCCATCACCCCCATTGTTTCCGCTTCCGGCAACAATAACGAAGCGTCGGCTCTCTGGGTAAAGTTTCTGAATCAAATGGGCTGCTCGCCGACCCGCTGTCTCCATCAGAAGCACACCCAAATACCCATACTCAACCTGCATGATCTCATCGGCTCGTCGGGATTGAGCTGAGTTGAAAACAGGCTTCATTTTTGCTGAGGGGGTATGGCAGGCTTAGCGAAATAGGCAACCGCTCCTTCACCTTGCACAAGCAATTTATACTTGAGAGAAGGTGAAGGGATGAACTCCCCAATTCCATACGACTTCCAGCGATTATCCACTAAATGAATAATCTCATCTGACATGACGATGACATTTGGCCAGCTGCGAGTAAAGCCGTCAAGTGCGGCTGTTTTAGTACTAGCATCTAAAACGAGGTGAGGACGGCCATTCGCATCTTCAACAAGGCTGACATCTCGCCGCATGTCCGTGTTATTAGCAAAGCGCCAGAAGACATCACTGAGAGCTTGAATCGGCATCTCTCCATCTATCACGAGGATGACCTTTATACCTGCAAAAGCAGGATGATGAGCTAGCGCTGTACCGAGTCTGAGTCCATGGCGAGGCTGACTCTTCACAAAGCGCCCGATCCAGATGGGAATACCCGCTTCAATAAGGCGGAGATTCGCTTCCCTAAGCTCTGGAAAGTCTTGACGAAGAGCCTCAACTGTCAGGGCCTCTCGGTCAGGGAAAGGGTAAAGCAGAGGCGGCAGCAGTCGCTCTTCCGGCAGCTTGCGCGTGCCGTCTATTCCAAGCTTGCCACCAAAGCCCATTTGACTACAAGAATGATCTAAAACATCTATCGGACCTTGAGAAAAGACCAGGTCAGTCCGCAAGTCTGCATTCTCTACCAAAGCCCGAGCTACTTGCCAATAGTCTCTTAGATTCACCTCTTTATCCACGATAAGAGCAATTTTTGTAAACATAAGCTGACCCGCTCCCCACAGTGTGTGGATGGCTTTCATGCCCTGCCCAGGATATTCTTTCTGAATAGAAGCAATGGCTAAATTATGAAAAACACCTTCTACTGGAAGCTCCATATCCACAAGTTCTGGGAGAAAAGTCAGACGAAGAGGAGTCAGAAATATGCGTTCGGTAGCTTTGCCGAGCCAAGCGTCCTCTTGGGGAGGGATACCTACAATGGTGGCAGGATACACAGCCTCTCGCCGATGAGTAATCGCTGTTACATGAAAAGCTGGATAATAATCCGGAAGGGAATAGTATCCCGTATGATCACCGAAAGGTCCCTCTAACACGAGGGGCTCTTTGGGGTCAACAAATCCCTCTATCACAATGTCTGCGTCGGCTGGTACCTCTATAGGCTGAGTGAGGCACGAAACAAGTTCAACAGGTTTGCTCCGCAGAAACCCAGCTAAGATATACTCATCTATATTTTCAGGAAGGGGGGCTGTGGCGACGTAAGCATAGACCGGATCTCCACCAAGGGCAATTGCCACTGGCATTCGCTCTCCTCTTTCCTTCCAAGCCTCATAATGGCGACGCGAAACTTTATGAAGCTGCCAATGAATAGCAGTCGTATAGTCGTCAAAGACTTGAACGCGATACATACCCACGTTTCTACTGCGGGTCTCGGGGTGGTAAGTATGGATGATAGGCAGAGTGATAAAAGGTCCTCCATCTTGAGGCCAGCACTTGAGAATCGGAAGCATGGAAAGGCGAGCTTCCTTACCTGTATAAATGACCTCTTGACAAGGGGCTCGTCGCCCACGCCAGCGCCGAGGTAGATAGCGAGCCACTTCGCTCAGAGTAGGGATGAGAGCGAGCTTCTCCCAGAGCGAAGTTTTGGCTCCTGTGAGCTGCCGAAAAAGAGAAAGGAGGCGATTCGTAATCTCCTCTATCTGCTTCACACCTAAGGCCAAAGCCATCCGCCGCTCTGAACCATAGGCATTAATCAGTAAGGGGAAGGATGTGCCTGTATTTTCAAAAAGAAGAGCAGGCCCCCCTGCTTTTGTGATTCTATCGGTGATCTCTGTGATTTCTAATACGGGAGAGACAGGAACAGTGATTCGTTTCAATTCGCCATGAGCTTCCAGCAGCTGGATAAATGCCCGAAGTCCGCTCCCTTTTTTCATACATGGTCTAAACAAAAGGTTTCTTAGGAGAAGCTCTTCCTTGAGCAGCTTCTGTCTTGGAAGAAGCGTTTTAGGGGGTTTGGGGGCCGCCCGGTTGGGGGGGGGGCAAACCAAAAGAAACCCAAAAAAAAAAAAAAAAAAAAAAAAAAACCAAGGAAAAACAAATAAAGGGAAGTGGTTTTAATTTTTTTTTTTGTTT
>JANXAJ010000016.1:33513-43730 GCA_025062295.1 Bacteroidia bacterium
CCATTTTTAAATACATGGAAAAAACAAAAGGTTACTTTGTACAAGCTCTACATTGAGCTGTTTATTTCTTGTAATATGCGTTTTTGGGGTTTTGCGCCTGCGCCGTAGGCGCTGCCGCAAACCCAAACGAACCCCTCAATCACCAGACAAATCAAAACACACCAAGGCACATCCTCTTCAGGCTATGGGTTATCAGGTTCTGAGTAGCTTAGTCCCATGAAACGGCTGGATGTATATATCCTTCGTCATTTCATTGTAACCTTTCTTGGCAGTTTAGCACTTCTTGTGATTGTGCTGGTAGCTATTGATGTGGCTGAGAAAATAGACGAGTTTGTAGAAAGAAAAGTGCCCTTCCATGCACTCACTCGCTACTATCAAAACTTCATCCCCTTTTATGCCAACCTTCTAACGCCTCTTATGATATTTCTCTCTGTCCTTTTTTTCACAGCTCGGCTTGCTCAACGCTCAGAGATTGTAGCGCTCTTGGCGAGTGGTGTGAGCTTTTGGCGAATCCTTCTGCCCTACATAGGCATAGCCAGCATGTTTGCTGGAGGCAGCCTTCTTCTCCAGTTTTTTATCACACCCAGAAGCGTCAGACGAATAGAGGAATTTGAATATAAGTATATCAAGAGCCGAGTTTATTTTGACCAGAGACAGGTTCATATCAAGCTGACGAAAGAGGGATATTTTTTCGTTCGGGCATTTGATAAGTTTGATTATGTTGGCTTCACTGCTCACATAGAGCGGCTTGCCGAGGGGCGTATAGCTGAGAGGTTTGTAGCTGAGGAGGTACAGTGGATTCCGAGCCGCCGCTGCTGGAGCTTCTTTCGGGTTTGGCATTTCCAAGCGAAAGACCCTCCTCGCTACCTTGCTCGCTTAGATACCTGCTTACCTTTAGCTCCTGAAGACATCATTCGTTCAGAGCTTTATACTCGGACTATGATTCTACCTGAGCTTTGGGCCGAGTACCGACGCCAGAAGTACGTAGGGGGAGAGATAGCAAACCTGTTAGAGATTGAGCTGAATGAACGAATAGCGATTCCTTTAGCCTCTATTGGGCTAACAGCGCTTGGATTCGCTTCAGCTTCTCGCAAAAGAAGGGGAGGAGTTGCTTGGCAGATCGGCTTGGGACTGATTTTGGCATTTGTGTATGTGTTTCTATTGGCTATTGCCAAAAGCACATTCGCTACACTGACAGGATGGAGTTGGCTCAGTGTTTGGCTCCCCAATCTTCTCTTCTTTCCTCTTGCCCTACTGTGGCTTATATACACGCCGAAGTAGGATTTTTACGTATATTGCGGCATGCGATACCTACTGACAACCACTCTGTTTCTCTGGGCCCAGTCTGAAATAGATGCATTGTGGGCCGAGCGTGATAATGTAGAGAAAGCACAACAAGCTATTCAGCTACTTGAGGCAGAGCTATCTCAGAATCCTCATCAAGTGGATAGAATCGTCCGATTGGCTCGTCTCTATTACATGTTAGGAGAGCAAACCGATGAGAAAGCCCTGAGACTTGAACGATACGATAAAGCTTACAAGCTCTGCCGAAATGAACTCGCTCACCAGCTTGGGCTTTCTTCCTCAGTCAAGGATGAAGAGATCGTCAAAAAAGCCCAGCGCGAACATTTACCGCTGCTTTATTGGAGTGGCACGAGCATCGCTCGTTGGGGGAAACATGCCTCCTTTCGTCAGAAAGTCCAAGTTCGCTCTACGATTCGGCTCTATTGGGATAGAATCTTTGAATTGGATCCAGCATACTTTCATGGGGGTCCCTATCGGTTTTTTGGTGGGTACTATGCCCTCGTGCCAGCAATCACTGGTGAGCAGGACGTGAATAAATCAAAAGACATGTTTGAGAAATCTCTTAGCGTAGCTCCATACTATTTAGAAACAAAGGTTTTATATGCTGAAGCTTATGCGGCTCATCCGAAAGTAAAGAACAAAGAACTTTTCCGACGGCTCTTGAACGAAGTCCTACAGGCTGATCCAGGGACTGACCCAGAGTATGCAGCAGAAAATCGCCTTGCCCAGCGAAAGGCTCGCACTCTCCTTGGACAAGAAGCAGAACTTTTTGAAGCTACAGAATAAAGCGAGCATATGAGTATCTGGCGCTGGATATGGGCGATTGCCCTGGTATGGGGGCAGGTACGTCTGCGTGTGGGATCCATGGTCCCCTATGACAGTCCATGGGAAGAAGCGCTAAATCTCTACATCAAAGCTGTAGAAAAGGTAGCAGGCCCAGGCAAGATCACCTTCCGAAAGTTCCTAAGCGGTCAGCTCGGTGGAGAGGTAGAAATGGTACGCAGCGTTCGGATGGGCACCTTAGAAGCAGGCATGTTTTCTATCGGTGCTTTGGCTGAAGGGCTTTCTATGCCAGAGCTCATGGTTTTAGAGATGCCCTTTTTATTTGAAAGTGATGAGGAGGTGGATTATGTAATGGATGCGCTCTTTGAAGACTTCAAGCGGCGATTAGCTGAGAAGGACTTGGTGCTGGTCTTCTGGGGTGTAAATGGATGGCGCCACTTTGGGTGTGCGAGTCGTCCCATTCTTTCACCCAATGATTTGAAGGGATTGAAAATGAGGGCCCAAGAGACTCCCATCTATATTGAGATGTATAAAGCTTTGGGCGCAACACCAGTACCTCTTGCAGGACCAGAAGTTCTCATGGCGCTTAAGAATCGGATGGTGGAAGGTTTTGATCAGACTGTAGTTTTTTCCGTATCTACGGGCTGGATTCAACAAGTAAAGCACTTTACCCTGAGCGCCCATATCTACCAGCCAGGGGGATTAGTCCTATCTAAAAAGTTTTTTGACAAGCAGCCGCCAGAGGTCCAGCGCGCTCTCTTAGTAGAAGCTGAACGAGCAGCCCTTCAGGCAGCCGGGCGAAAGCTTGTCCGAGAGGATGAACAGTCTATCTTAGCCAGCGTGGAAAAGGAAGGCAACATCCGTTTCTATCGCCTCTCGCCTCAGCAGCGAGAGGCTTTTCAGAAAGCGATACAAGGGGCAATGCCCCGTATAGAAGCACAGCTCGGTCCTGCGGGCAAGGAACTCCTTACCCAAGTCCGAACTAAGCTTGCTGAATATCGCAAGAAGAAAACAGCGAAGTGAAAACATGGCTGGCTCATTTTGGCACCACTACCAGAGAATCCAGCACGTTCTGCATACATGGGAAAAAGTCATAGCTGCGCTCTTTATGCTCTTTATTAGTGCGGTCGTATTAGCAGGTGTTTTTTCCCGGTATGTGCTACGAGAGCCTTTATATGGAACTGATCGGCTGGCTACTTATCTCTTTGTGGTGCTGAGCTTTTGGGGGATTCAAATGGCTAGTGGATATTATGAGCATATTACGGTTGGAGTGGTCCGACACTGGCTAAAGCCGTTTTGGCAAGCAGTCTTCTCAAGTTTGGGGTGCGCAGTTAGTTCAGGCTTCCTTGTCTATCTGGGATGGGCTGCTGCTGGTTTTGTGAGGTTCCTTTACGAGAATAAAGAAAAGGACCTTGTCCTTGATATTCCTTTTTGGATTATTTATGTCTTTTTTGTTTTAGCAGCTCTCGTATCGGCTGTGAGGTACCTAATTGGCGCTTACCTTTGGTTAGAGGTGGCTCGCGGGCGACTTCTGCCTGAAGCTTTTCAGCGGAAGTCGCTCGTATGAAAGGAATACTCTTACTGGCAGGTGCTTTGATTTTGATTCTGCTGGGGGTACCTCTTTTTGTACTGCTGGGTGGACTGAGCTTTGGACTTTTTGCTGCCTATGAGCCCTTACCCTCGGAAGCCCTTCTCAAGTACATGTTGGAGACGCTGACGAAACCTGCTCTCCTCTCTATTCCTCTCTATATTTTAGCTGGGGCCCTTGTGGCGAAGGGTCGAGCAGCCCAGCAGCTTGTCGGAGTGGCACAAGCATGGCTCGGCTGGTTACCAGGTGGGCTTGCAGTTACAGCCATCTTGGCTTGCATGATATTTGGAGCTATCTCCGGCTCCTCCCCTGTTACTATGGTGGCGATCGGAAGCTTTTTATATCCAGCCATGCGACAAGCAGGCTATCCAGAAAGCTTGGCCTTAGGTAGCGTAACCGTAGGCGGCTCACTCGGTATCCTCATTCCTCCGAGCATCCCCATGATTGTGTATGGGATTGTCACTCGTACCGACATTGAGCAGCTTTTTCTGGCAAGCATAATCCCAGGCTTGTGGGCTGGTGGTCTTTTGATTGTAGTAGCTATCATTCTGGGAATATGGACACAACTCCCTCGCCTTCGCTTCTCTCTAAGAGAAGCTCTTCGGCAAACCCTCTTTGCCCTACCTGCTTTGGGACTTCCCGTGGTGGTTTTAGGTGGCATTTATACCGGGCTCTATAACATTACCGAAGCTGCTGGTATAGCCGTTCTTTATCTCTTTCTACTTGAGGGTGTGGGATACCGCTCGCTCCGATGGAGCGTACTGCGAGATACACTGGCAGAGGCAACGACAGCCCTCGGCAGCATTCTCGCTATCGTGCTTATGGCAGCCCTGCTGAGCTATTTTCTTCTGCTGGCAGAGCTTCCTTTCCGTGTCGTTGAATGGGTAGATACCCTTCACCTCCAAGCGAATACCTTCATATTAGCAGTAGTAGGTGTCCTTTTGATTGCTGGAATGGTGATGGATGTACTCTCTGCTATTTTGATTTTTGCCCCTGCCTTTTTGCCAGCCGCTCAGGGTTTAGAAATCTCTCCTATCTTTTTGGGAGTCATATTTATTCTTTCCCTTGAAATCGGCTATCTAACCCCGCCAGTTGGATTGAATCTGTTTGTGGCTATGGGCTATTTCCAGAAAACTATGGGCAGGGTAGTCCAAGCGAGTTTTCCGTTTCTGATTGGATTACTGGCTACCTTAGGGATGCTTATCTTTCTTCCTCCTCTTTTCGGATTGGAAGCCACTAAATGAGGAAAAGAGTCCCCCCTTGGCCCGAATGGCTCAAACGACCGCCCACCTCTAAGCCTGGAAAACTTCTCGTGGTGCTTACTGGAGCGGGTATTTCTGCAGAAAGCGGTCTCTCTACTTTTCGAGACAGTGGCGGCTTATGGGAAAAGTATTCTATTTATGAAGTAGCGACTCCTGAAGCTTGGCAGCGTAATCCTGAGCTCGTCTTACATTTCTATAACGAGCGCCGTCGCCAATTAGCCGAGGCTAAGCCCAATCCCGCTCATCTTCTTCTCAAAGAGCTGGAACAGTCCTACACCGTGATTGTGATTACTCAGAATGTGGATGACCTTCATGAACGAGGCGGTTCTTCTTACATCCTGCACCTGCATGGCGAGCTTACCAAGGCACGCAGTACCATAGACGAAACCTTGATCTACGAGATTGGTTATGACCCTATCGCTCTTGGGGACACCTGCGAAAAGGGGTCCCAGCTTCGTCCGCATGTAGTCTGGTTTGGAGAGGAGGTTCCAGCATACCCCTTCGCTCAATATTGGGCTCATCAGGCAGATATATTCGTCGTGATTGGCTCCTCTCTGCAAGTGTATCCAGCGGCAGGACTCTTAGAAGAAACTTATAGAGCAAAGTGGCGATTCCTTATAGATCCGCGCCCAACCCTTAGCACCGGCGTAGAAGTGATTCAAGCACCTGCAAGCGAAGGAGTGCGCATACTTGTAGAGAAGATTTTATAAGTGTGATATTTTTTCTCCATAGAATTGGAAAAGATATGGCCTAATAGCGGATCAAAGATGATAAAATCAATCTATTTTCATGGATGGGATGTTTTTGAAATGAGCATACGAAGTATGAGGGTAGGGGTCTGCTCTGGTAGATGTCAGCCCCTTCGGTACTCAGGCGTCCCTCTCTTTCAGCAGTATAGAGAATCCTAAATCAAATACAGGATCAGGTTCCCAGTTAGGGTCTCTTACTTTTTCCAAAATCACCGCTAAGTCGCAGAAGGAGGGACGGCTCTCTCTGTCTAATTTTAGTCCAGAAGATATGCGAGAAGCGCGACTTGCGCCTCAGAGTCTCTGGGCGGTGATCCGCATGCTCAGCGCTACTGAACGACGCCGAGTCTCATGGTATCTGAGAGGCAAGCGTCTCAAGTGGCTTTTTCATACTCTTCTGCACATGGAGGCCTATTCCGAGTCAGAGCTATATAGAGCTTACAGAAAAGCTTTTCCAAAATCCAGTCCCCATCTCTTGCGCACCTACAAGCAGCGACTCTGGAAAGCAGTACTGGAAGCGATTCCCAGCAGCGGGAATCCCATTATTGGTCAGGAGGTAGAAGTATGGCAACTTTTCTGGTTAAGCGTGCTCTTGTGGCATCGGGGAAGGGCAGACTTAGCTCAAGCCCTTTGGCAGCGAGCCATGATCCAGGCGGTTCAAATGGGATGGTATGAAACTGTTCTCTGGGGACTCTGTCTTTTAGAGATTCACGAGCGAGACCTTCATAAGATGGCTGAAAAAGAAGACCTCCATAGCTGGATTCAGCAGGCTATAACGCTGGTCAATCAGCGCTACACGGCGATCGATCGGAAAGTCGCCCTCCTTCAGAAGTTTTTCCCCTCCCGTCTACCTCATGGCTGGTCGCTTCCAGCGCTCCCTTCGCTGGATAGATGGGCGGTAGCAATTGAAAGATATGCCGACTACACGCAGCAACTTTTTGAAGAGCAGGAGGAAGCCTCGCTTATTTCTATCTGCTCCGCCCTTTCTGCTATTGAAAGCTATGCTTCCTTCCCTAAGACTTATCTCAGGCTGAGTAGATTATACTACTACACCCTTTTAGGACAAGGGCTTTTTCGAATCAAACTCTGGAATTTTTTTTGAGCAGTGGTATCACTCCTATGAGTCGCTCTGGAACCGAGGATATTGGCAAGATTCACCGCTTACCCGCTGGGTACGCTACGCTGCTCTGGCATTCAGGATGACTCAATTTGCTTGCTCGTACGACTGGCCACAAGTAAGAATGCTTTTTCAGAAACACCAAGACATCTTTACTCATTTCCTCTCTGCGGAGCCCTTGACAGCAATATCGTGGTTTTATGTGGCTATGATTATTTACGTTGCCCTTCTCCTCAGACCTGATGGAGAAGAAGCAGCAGCGAAATGGCGAGCCCAAGTGGAGAAATGGCGAGCTAAAGAAAATATTCAAGAGTATCCTTTGTTTCTGTGGTGGTATTTCCTTCACTGGTATGAAGCATATAGAATTAAAAGCAAAAGATGGATGCGTCACTGGCTGAGAAAGGTACGCCTCTTATGGGAGCAGCGGTTTTCTTTCGCAGACCACTGGATCCCAATCCTCCGAGTCATGCGATCAGCAACGACAGGGCTCGCTTCTACGGTGCGGCGTCGAGCCCAATATCTTTTGAGCCTATGGACACAATCGCCCGCCCTCAAAAGAGTATGGGAAAGGGAGGAGAGCATATTTCCCATGATTCTCTTCATCAAAAGCCTTGTGCATCAACATCCACTGGAAAACTATCCGCCCGTTCCTCTCTCTCCTCGTACAGCCTCACCTGAGATGGAAGAGAAAGTTCGCTCTATTTTAGACCAATTTAGCAGTCTCAAGTAACTGTCTATCAGATACTTGTATTCAAATCTGCCAATCTAAATTGTACGCAAGGGGCTCTATCTGTAATTCATTTTCATTTTACTCTCCCATTACCTTAGTCTCATGAAGCGGCTCATAAGCGTTACAGTTTGGACACTAAGCTGGGCTTTTGGACAAACAACTGAGTCTGTCCCTATCGCTTTTTCTTCTCAAGGAGTTTTTCGGGAAAATAAAGGGCAAGTGTATGATCAATATCGGCATCCCCGCTCTGACATTCTTTACAGCGGACAGACGGAAGGGTTTTCTTATCATCTCACGGCTACAGGCATACATTATCAGCTTTCCCAGATAGAAGAGTGGAAAACCCCTACTCCCGAGGAAGCTCAGCTCCTCCAGTACGTCCTACCCCATCCTCGTGAGGTGGAAAAGCTTGAAATGCCTCAGACTATCAGCATCTGGCGTATAGATATTGACTTCGTGGGAGCCTCACCTGCCGTGCGAATAGAAGCAGAAGAGCCTATTTCGGGGCACGAGAACTTTTATAACGTACCAGGCGACCCCGTTTTGTACGTAAAGACCTACCGGCGGGTGCGATATAAGGGACTCTGGCCAGGTGTGGACGCAGTATTTTATGGAGAAAAAGGGCAGTTGAAATACGACTTCTATGTACAGCCGGGAGTAGAAGCCTCGGTGATAAAGCTGCATGTACGAGGGGCAGAAGTGAGAGTAGAAAACAACGAGGTCGTGCTCCTCACGCCAAAGGGGGAGATTCGCGAGGGGCTACCCGAGGCATGGGTGGGAGATAGGAAAGTAGCCGCTTTCTGGAAGGTAGAGGGGGGGCGCACCCTTACTTTCAGCGTACCAGAGCGCCAGCTCCATGAGCCCCTCCGCATAGACCCCCTTGTACGTACAGCAGTGCGAGTCTGGGGCACATACCTCCCTCTGGCTGTGTCAGATATGGACATAGATGGAAACGGTAACACCTATTGCAGCGGTTGGCTCCTGGCGGAGGTTCCTCAACTCGCAACTGCGGGAGCACACCAAACTACTTGGGGTGGAGGAGGAACCGATGCAGCCATAATGTCTTTTGATCCAAATGGAAATCGGCGCTGGGGCACTTACTACGGTGGGGAAGGCTCTGAAGCGGCAATGGAATGCGTAGTTGATTACACCACCAATTCATTCGTCTATATGGCAGGAGTTACTGTTGACTCCTACACCGGCATAGCTACCCCAGGAGCTCACCAGACCGTGCTCAGAGGCACGAATGACTTCTTTATAGTCAAATTCAATACCACTAACGGTACTCGGGAGTGGGGCACTTACTTTGGCGGTAGCGCAGATGATACTTTCAGGGGGGTATCGCCTTACTTTGTTGGAGGCACAACCATAGACGCAAATGGGAATCTTTATTTTGGAGCATTTACGCGTTCCACCGACTTCATCGCTACACCAGGTTCAGCTCGTCCAAACTACAACGGAGGTCCGTGGGACGGCTTTGTTGCCAAATTTGCCCCAAATGGTACGCTCCTTTGGGGTACTTATTTCGGTGGACCTGATGTAGATGTAGTAAGCTGCGTGGCATTCAGATCAGTGAACGGGTACATCTACATTGCCGGTACTACCCTTTCAACGACCGGCATTGCTACCATAGGATATGGGCATCAAGGTATGGAAGATGGATTTATCGCTTACCTCCCACCTACAGGCAGCACTATTACATGGGCAAGATACTATGGAGGACAGTACAATGAGAGGGTAGTTGACTGCTATTCCTTTATGGGTCCCCTTTTTGCAGTGGGTTGGACAGGGTCGTCTACTAATATAGCCACCCCTGGTACATATCAGCCTAACATTAGCCCCCCTGACCTACTTCATGAATCCTCTGCCGATGCGTTCGCTGCAAGGTTTAACCGAGTAGGAGATCTAGTGTGGGGCTCATATTACGGAGGGGGAGGAGATATTAATAATGTAGAGCTTGGATTGGTCGAGTATTTTTCCGCTTGTCATGTGATATCTCGGGGGGCAGAGTGGGTATTATATGTAGCAGGATTTACTGACTATGATGATGTTAACTTCAGGGTGACTTCTCCCTGTGCTCACAAGAATAGTCGCACATTCCCAATGCAACGGCATACGGAGGAGGCACTTGTAGTCTCTTTTGATGCTATCACAGGTCAGCGCTACTGGGGAACTTATTATGTTGTCTCTAGCGCGGGAGCAGGAATTGTAGGATCAGGGGAATATGTTTACATCGCAGGTCCTGCTACTGCTATTTCCATTGGCGCAGCAACACCAGGGGCGTTCATGGAGACTTTAACAAATATAAATATTCTTGCACAAGCAGGCTACTTAGCCAAATTTCACGATGTACTGAACTGTAACCCTCTTTTTTATCAGGAGGATGAGAGGGCTGAAGCTGAAGAGCCAAACGAAGAGAAGGCATGGATGATATATCCTACTATCACTACAGGAGCCGTAGAGCTATGGAGTGCAGAGGAGCAGTGGCTGGAGTGCGCAGATGGGCAGGGGCGGGTAGTGCGCAGCTGGAAACTCTCTGCAGGGGAGCGGCGCACAGAGGACCTAAGTGGTCTCCCTGCAGGCATCTACCTCGTGCGTGACTGCATGGGCCATCAAGTGAAGCGACTTATCCTCCAGCCATGAAGCTCCCTATAGAGATAGGACTCAAGCGCAGAAGCTGTATGAG
>JANXAJ010000017.1 GCA_025062295.1 Bacteroidia bacterium
TGCGTCAGCTTTTGCAGCAGGAGCCGATTTTGACGCTTGAGCCCTTACGCTATCAGCGCATATAAGAGCAGAGGCAAGGATAGGGGAAGCAAAAAGCCTTCGAATGACTCTACAGAGAAGACGAGAATTTTCTCTCTGACTAAGATTCGGCTTTGTTTCTGAAAAGCTGGCGCAGGCGCTCCCAGAAGCCTTTTTCGGGGCGACGACCAGCTGGAATGAAGCTCTTATGCCGTCCAAGCTCTTCTAAGAGTCGCTTTTCTTCTGGAGAGACTTTGGAAGGCACCCACACATGCACCTGAACCAGCAGATCGCCGCGCTTGCGGCTATTGTAGCGGGGCAGACCCTTGCCTGTCAGCCGAAAGACTTCGCCCGAGAGCGTACCAGGGTTCAGACGCAGAGGTACCTTTTCCCCAGATAAGGTAGGAATAGAGAGTGTCGTACCCAGCACTAAGTCTGCATATGAGACCCAAGTCTCGTAGATGAGGCTTTCGCCTTCTCGAACAAAGAAGGGATGGGGTTTTTCGTGGATTTCTATCAGGAGGTCGCCGCGCGGTCCTCCCCAGGGTCCGAGGTGTCCAGCTTCTCGCATAGCTAAGGTCATTCCCCCTGTAGCGCCCGGGGGTATCTGGATAGTCTGACGATGCCGTTTGCGCTCTAATCCCATACCTCCACATGCCGCACATGGAGCGATAATCCGAAAACCGCGTCCCTGACAGTCTGGACATGTCTGATACAGAATCTGCTGGAAGAAGCCACTACCCACTCGGTAAGCAACTTGACCTGTGCCACCACACGTAGGACACCCCTGAGGAGGGATACGCTCAGCACTGCCTGTACCCCTGCATGCTGAGCAGGCCTCATCACGGAGATATTCTATTTCTTTCTGCACCCCCGAGGCAATTTCTTCTAATGTCAGCTCTAAAGTAACCTTGACATCCTTGCCCTGTACGGCAGAAGGGCGACGACTGCTACGCCCACCCCCAAAAAAACTCTGAAAAATCTCCTCTACTGTCTGGGCAAATATGCTCTCGGAAGTAGGAGCAGAACCGCCCACGTGTCCAAAAAGGTCATACTGCCGCCGTTTCTCGGGGTCACTGAGCACTTCATACGCTTCCGATATTTCTTTGAAGCGTTCCTCAGCTTCTCGATTGCCAGGATTGCGGTCGGGATGGTACTGCAGCGCTAAGCGGCGATAGGCTCGCTTGATGGTCTCTAAATCGGCATCTCGCCCTACGCCTAAAATGGCATAGTAGTCCTTCTTCATTCAGTAGTGATGACTCGAGCAGGACGAAGTAAATGACCTTGATACAAATACCCTACTTCTAAAATTTCAACAATCGTATGAGACTGAACCCCTTCAGGAGTAGGAACTGTGGAAATCACTTCATGGTAGGCAGGATCAGGGAGACTTCCAACCTCTGGGGAAATGACCTGCACTGAGAGCTTCTGAAGTGTGTGATGGAATTGACGCTGAATAAGCTCCAATCCCTCCCGCAGTCGCTCTAAATCAGGGGCTTCACGAGCCACCTGCAGACCCCGCTCTATGTTATCCAAAAGAGGGAGAAGAGGACGAAGAACATCCATTTGAGCTGATAAGATTTGCTGAGTCATCTCCCGCTGGACCCGCCGCCGATAATTTTCAAGTTCAGCAGCTGCCCGAAGGGCTCGCTCACGCCAGGTCTCAACTTCTGCTCGTAAGCGCTCCAGCTCAGCCTCCCTCTCATCCTGAGAGGGTGCCTCCTTCTCCAAAATCGCATGCTCCTCTTGGAGAGGTTGGTCTTGGTTCAATTCTACTTCAGTCATAGCTGAGAAGGATAGGTTTTCTGAAAGGCATCCCAACTCATTCGCCGGTAAAATCCTCCACCAAAGTAGCGGAGAATTTCATCCATTAGGCGCACATTTACATAACCTCGCAGCGTTAGAAGAGAGTTTCCAGATGGTTCCATAAGCACGAGGGCGGGATATTCCATTTTACCCTCTAACAAAAGGTATGCCAGTTGGTTTGCATGAACTTCAGGAAGGTAAGGAAAAAGAGTACCATTGAAAGGAATTGAATCCCGCTCTTCCGCATTGAGTCGTACGCAGTGAAAGTTCTTCACAGCGAAGGTAGCAATCACAGGATGAGCCCATGTGGTTTGGTCCATCATGATGCAGGGCGCACACCAGGGGGTGTAGATGTAGATCAAGAGAATACGATCTTGAAAGCGAGCCCGCTGAAAAGCTGCATCCAAGTCCTGCCAGACGATCTGAGCAGAGAGTGGGGAGATAAGGAGCAGCCAAGAGCGACAAACTGTCATGACAAAAGGGCAACTATCCCTGGGAGCTCATATCCTGCTAAGAGCTCCAAGAGAGCCCCTCCACCTGTGGAGATGAAACTCATCTGGTCAGCCACGCCTGCCATCTCCACAGCAGCTGCAGTGTCCCCCCCACCAATAAGACTATAGGCACCTTTTTTAGTCTCAGCAGCAATCTCTTCCGCCAGTCGGAGCGTTCCTGTTCGAAAAGCCTCCCACTCAAAGACCCCCATAGGACCATTCCAGAAAATAGTTTGGCTGCCTGTTACGAAAGACGAAGCTGCCTCCAAAGTCTGCGGCCCAATATCAAGTCCCATGAAATCCGGTGGAAACTCCCCAGGCTGATGGGTAAATACCTTCGGCTCGGCATCTCTGCGGAACTCCGAAGCAGCTACAGAGTCCCGAGGTAAAAGAACTCTCTTCCCTAGCCGCTCTGCTTCTCTCAAGATTTCCCGAGCTGCTTCTACTTGATCTGGTTCCCAGAGGGATTTACCAATCGGGAGACCCTGAGCATATAAGAAGGTGTAACTCATTCCTCCTCCTATAACCAGTCGGTCTAATTTCGGGAGAAGGTTTCGCAAAAGGGGAAGTTTGTCGCTTACTTTTGCTCCTCCGACGACCACCAGATAGGGAGACTTGATCTGAGTGAGCAGCCGCTGGGCATTAGCCCACTCTGCTTCCACGAGAAAGCCTGCATAACGCTCCTTCATAAGGCGAGGAAGCGCATCTACAGAGGCATGAGCTCTGTGAAGCGAGCCAAATGCATCGCCTACATACACATCTGCCCATGTAGCTAAGGCTTGAGCCAGAGCAGGGTCATTTTTCGTCTCACCGGGGAAAAAACGGATATTCTCCAGAAGATACACTTGACCGGGAGAGAGGGGAGTTACCTTGAATGGATCTTCTATCCATCCGACAGGCTGCCCGAGAAGTTCTTCTAAGCGAGAGCGTACAGGCTGAAGCGAGTAGGCTGAGTCTCGCTGCCCTTCTTTTGGGCGACCGAGATGCGAGCAGAGAAGGACAGCTGCGCCTGCCTGCAGAAGATACTGAATCGTGGGCAAAGCGCTCCGAATTCGCCGATCATCTGTAATGCGTCCATTCTGAAGGGGGACATTAAAATCTACTCGTACGAAGACGCGCCGCCCTCGCAGAGAAGCACTACGAAGAGTAGGGAGAGAACTCATCAGTGCGCTAAATGGGCCAACTTCAGTACTAAGTCTGCCGTCCGACACGCGTATCCATACTCATTATCGTACCATCCGAGGACTCGGACCATGTTTCCTATGACCATCGTAGCCTGCGCATCAAAGATCACCGAATGCGGATTCCCGATGATGTCCGTGGAAACGATTGGGTCTTCTGTGTACTCTAAAATACCTCGGAGGGTAGTTTCAGCAGCTGCTTTGAATGCCGCATTAATGGCAGCCTTATCAGCTGGTTTTCTGAGCACGGCTACAAAGTCTGTAACGGAGCCATCGGGCACCGGCACACGCAGGGCGATTCCGTCCAGCTTGCCCTTGAGGTGAGGAAGGACGAGTGCCACCGCTTTTGCAGCCCCCGTAGTCGTGGGCACAATATTGAGAGCGGCTGCTCGCGCCCGCCGAAGGTCTTTATGGGGCGCATCCTGAAGACGCTGGTCGGCCGTATAAGCATGCACCGTGTTCATAAACCCCATCTCTACCCCAAAAGCCTCATCTAACACCTTGACCATCGGTGCTAAGCAATTTGTAGTACAAGAAGCATTGGAAATGATCCGCATTTCAGGGGTCAGAATATGATCATTCACGCCCAAGACAACTGTGGCGTCTATCTCTCCAGAAGCAGGAGCAGAAATGATAACACGCTGGGCTCCAGCAGCCAGATGGAGCCGAGCCTGCGAACCTTCAGTGAATTTTCCTGTAGATTCTACTACAATCTGCGTATGTGTCCGATCCCATCCTAAATGAGCAGGGTCCTTCTCCGCAGTGACTAAAATTCGCCGCCCTTTGATAATCAAATGGCTATCTTCAACGCTTACAGGATACGAGGGACGCCCATGAATAGAGTCATACTTGAAGAGATGAGCCAAGGTATGGGCATCCGTAATGTCATTGATCTGAGTAATTTCTATCTCTTCTTTCTCCAGAAGGGCTCGCAGGACAAGCCTCCCTATCCGTCCAAATCCATTGATGCCGACTCTAATAGCCATGATGCAAAGGTAGAACCTACTGCTTTACCTTTGAGGTATGACAAGTATCCAAGACCTCCGAGAAGCCTTTCAAAAAATTCGTCAAGAAGCACCTTCCCTTTATCTGCGGGAGATAGCTCAGCGACTCGGAGTGAGTGAAATGGAAGTTTTACGGCTTGAGGTAGGAAAGTCTGTCTTTCGCTTGCATCCGGACATCCCTCGTCTCTTGGCAGCCCTTTCTACCCTCGGTCCTCTCAAAGCGCTGAGCCGAAATGAATGGGCAGTTATTGAGACTATAGGAACCTACCCTACTCCTTCCATAGAGGGAGGAGTCATGATTTTTGCTGGCAGTCCTATAGACCTTCGCATCTATCTTGCTCATTGGAGATTCGCTTTTGCAGTAAAATCATTTGCGAAAGACGGGAGACCTCTGTATAGCTTTCAGTTTTTTACGGGGTGGGGCGAGGCTATTCATAAAGTGTATTTGACCTCTGCTGATCAGGTTCCGCAGTGGGAAGCGCTTACTCGTGAGTTTCTCCATGAGGATCAGGTAGTAGAAGCCGAGGTCTTGACCTCTCGTCCATCTGAGCCCTCACCCGAAGAAGTGGAAAAGACGCACTTTCTGAAAGCATGGGAAGCCCTTGAAGACACCCACGAGTTTGGCAGCCTCTTGAAGCGGTTTGGTCTGACAAGAGCAAGGGGCGTGAAAATGGCAGAAGGCACTTTTACTTGGCTGCTACCAGAAAAAACGCCTATGTTGCTTCTTCAGTGGGCAATCTCAAGCCAAACCCCTCTCATGTTCTTCGTAGGGAATGCAGGCATTCATCACATTTACTCAGGGCAAATTCATACCCTCTCCTCTGCTCACGGGTGGATAAATGTTTTAGAGCCTGACTTCAACCTCCATCTCAATCCTGCTGGTTTTTCGCATACCTATTTAGTTCGCAAACCCACAAGAGAGGGAGACATTTACTCCATAGAGATCTTTGGTCCACAGCAGGAGGAAGTGCTGTGGATATTTGGAGCCCGTAAACCCGGGACTTCCGTGCCCTCCGCTTGGAGAGAATATGTAGAACAGACTCTTCTTCAATCCGCACTTGCATAGGTGCAGAAACTTCCTATAAGCTGGGAGAGTTTATGTGAGGAAGTCAAAAAGCGATACAGCATCAATCCCTCGGAGGAGGTTCTCCTTTTCTTGGTAGGACTTCACAAAATGGGATTTTTCCCACAAGGGGATGAAAAAACCGTCAAGTTGAATCTTATTCAGCTTGGGGGATTAGTACTTCTAGAGCGCGCAGGATACATGAGAGAGATAGGTACAGATCCAGAGGGCTGGCCTTTATGGGAACGAGCTCAGTCCCTTCCTTCATGGACCCCAGGTGAGCAACAGCGATTCATCCGAGAAGCACTCATTCAGTATTTTACCGAGATTTGGGAACTTTAAGGTATGCATGTAGCGGAGATCCTTGAGCGAGAAAGCGGACCCTTCATCAGCGTAGAAATTATCCCCCCACGACGAGGAGGCAATATTCAACAGGTGTATGATGCGATTGAGAGCCTTTTACCTTATCGCCCTCGCTACATCAATGTTACAAGTCATGCAGCCGAAGTGGTATGGCAGGAGCAACCCGACGGCACTTTTCGGCGACGCGTGAAACGCCGCAGCCCTGGTACTTTTGGATTATGTGCTGTCATCAAGTATAAGTACAACATAGAGCCCGTGCCCCACCTCTTATGTCATGGCTTCACCCGGGAAGAGACGGAAGATGCTCTCATTGAGTTACATTACCTTGGTGTGGAGAATGTCATGGCTCTTCAAGGCGAAGAGAAATATGCTCGCCCTCCGCGCCCCGACCGCACCGTGAATCAATATGCTGCTGAACTCGTAGAACAGATTATCTCTATGAATCAGGGACACTACTTAGATGACCTTACCGATGCTCAGCCCACTAATTTCTGCGTCGGCGTAGCTGCCTATCCAGAGAAACATTATCAAGCTCCTAATCTCACTTTTGACATTCAAAACCTCAAGCGAAAGCAAGATGCAGGGGCTAGCTATGCCATCACACAAATGTTTTTTGAGAATAGCTTCTATTTCTCCTTTTTGGAAAAGGTAAAGGCGGCAGGCGTCTTCATCCCCATTATTCCAGGACTCAAAATCCTCACGCGACGAGAACACATCTACTCGTTACCTCGAGCTTTCCATGTCTCCATTCCTGAACCCCTCACCCATGCAGTCCTTATGGCAAAAGATGATCGCGAGGTCTTAGAAATAGGCCTAGAATGGGCCTACCATCAGGCCATGGACCTTTTAGCTCATGGGGTTAAGAATCTCCACTTTTACACTATGCTCTACACCAAACCCCTTTTGCGACTCATGCAGCGTCTAAAGATAGACTGATGAAACGGTGGATTGGACTTCTTGTACTGTTCTTAGGAGGGATTGTGATAGGGATTTTCGTTTTTCCCCGTAAGACTGAGAAACCTCTTGAAAGGGCAAGTACGTGCCCTCCCTCCTCATGGCAGGCCTATCAATCGCTGATACAGACTGCTCGGCAAGAGAAAGATAGCCTTTTCCGCGTGAGCTCTACCTCTCCCATTCCGCCAGAGAAACGAAAAGGATTCAAGGGCCTGCGGTATTTTCCTTTAGATAGTGCATGGCACCTGCGTGGTCGGTATGAGCCTTTAGTGGGAGCTCTTGCCCCAGTCATCGGCAAACTGCACATTGACCTTCCCGTTTTAGAGAATTGCCAAAAGCCAGCAGCCCTCCTGGTGTATGGAAGCCGAGAAGGGCACTCCTATGTAGCATTCTGGGATTCTACAGCACTTCAAGGCTTGACCTACGAAGGAGGGCGGTACGTCCCCGTGGAAGTGCAGGGAGAGAGCGCATGTATAGACTTCAATCGCGCCTACTTTCCCTACTGTGCTTACAATCCAGTGTATATTTGCTTGCCCTACCCTCCTCAGAATCGGCTGTGCATAGCTGTCAAGGCTGGCGAAAGGTGGTAAAGAGCTATCGTTTTGAGGGTAAGGCCCCTCTTTCTAAGCCTGTGATGGCTCTCTCCGGCCGATCCAATGTGGGGAAGTCTTCTCTGCTGAATGCTCTACTCAAAGCATCAGTAGCAGCCGTGAGCCGCCAGCCTGGCTGCACCCGCACAATTTGGCTGTACGAAGAGAAAGATATAGTGTGGGTAGATATGCCGGGCTATGGATATGCTCGCATCTCTCATGCCCAAAGAAAAGCTTGGCAGCAGGAGATTCGAGCATTCCTGAAATTGGTTCGTCCATTTGTCTGGGTGCTGGTAGATAGTCGCCTCCCTCCCCAAGCTCTGGACTTAGCATGGGTCTCCTTTTTAGAAAAAGCTCAGCTCTCTTATGGCATTTTAGCTACGAAGGTGGACGACTTGACGCAAGCTCAGCGCCACTACCAGCGAAAAGCTCTTCTTGAGAACTTCCCTCATGCCAGTTGGAGGGGCTTTGTCTCTGCTCGAACAGGCGAGGGACTTCCGGCGCTCCGAGAGTGGATTCAAACTTCTTTTCTCAAGCATGATTACCTATAATCGGGTGAAAATCGTTGCCACAGCCGGCCCTGCTTGTCAGTCAGAGGAGGTGATGCAGCGGCTTATTGAGGCAGGAGTAGATGTCATTCGGCTCAATCTGAGTCATGGCAGCTGGGAGATTCACCAGCGCACCATAGACCTTGTACGGCGCTTGAACCTGCGGTTGGGCACACACGTAGCCCTGCTGGCAGACCTTCAAGGACCGAAAATGCGAATAGGCAGGCTCTCTCATGACCTCCCCGTGCACCCAGGCGAGGAGGTAATCTTCTCAACTCAACCGAATGAGGGAATCCCCTCCGTCATTCCCGTAGAATATGAGACGCTGGCGTGGGATGTTCAGCCAGGAGATAAAGTACTGGTGGAAGATGGACGCGTGCAGCTTGAAGTAATAGAGACTGACCGCAAAAGCACAGTGAAGCTACGAGTAATAACGGGTGACCGAATTGGAAGCCGAAAAGGTATCAATCTACCTGGCCGTCCCATCTCTCTCCCAACTCTCTCCGATAAAGATTGGAAAGACCTCATGGAAATCATTAGGCAGGAATTAGATTGGGTAGCTATCTCTTTCGTGCGATCGCCCGCTGACATTCAGCAAGTGCGCCAAGCTCTGCGCCGCAGCGGATCTACCATGCGTATCATGGCAAAAATAGAGCGTCCAGAAGCCTTGGAAAACTTAGAAGAGATTATAGAACTCAGCGATGGAGTAATGGTCGCTCGGGGAGATTTAGGGGTAGAATTGCCTTTGGAGGAGGTCCCCTTCTGGCAAAAGCACATAGTACATCTGTGTAATACACTTGGCAAACCTGTGGTAGTTGCCACTCAAATGCTTGAAAGCATGATTCAGAATGCTACGCCTACCCGAGCAGAAGTTACAGACGTAGCTAATGCTGTCTTAGACGGGGCAGATGCCGTCATGTTGAGCGGAGAAACTTCGGTGGGTGCTTTCCCTGTGGAGGCTGTAAAGCAAATGCAGCGTATTCTCAGGCAAGCTGAGAATAATCCCCAAATTTATCGATTCTCCGGACGGCCAAATCCGAACTCCCCTACCTACCACTCCGATGCCGTCTGCTGGACAGCTTGTATGCTCGCCTCAGAAGTTGGGTCTCGTGCCCTGGTAGGACTGACTTACTCAGGCTACACGGCTTTTCAACTGGCTCGGTGGCGTCCCCAAACTGATATTTTTATTTTCACTCCCAATACTCGGATTCTGAGCAGTCTAAACCTGCTATGGGGTGTGCGGGCTTTCTACTACCGCCGAAAGGAAGGCACCTACGAAACTATCCAAGATGTAATGCATATCCTCAAAGACTTGGGGCATGTAGAGACAGGAGACACAGTCATATTCACCGTCTCTATGCCGCTTCGCGCTCGTCTACGCACTAATACGCTCTATATCTCACGGGTACCATGAGAGGGCTGGTAGGACCAGCCGTTGCGGTTGTTATTTTTTTCTTCTGGCACACTCTGCGAGGATGGCAGGTTCCCTTGACCGATGGACATCAGTGGAAGCAAATAGACTCCTGTCACTGGATACTTCAAAGCCGTCTGCCTTATTTCACTCAGAGCCGCTTGGAAAGAGGGGACAAACTCCGACGAATAGATTACAAGTCCCCCTGCTATTTCTCCACCATACCCCCAGATGAGGTCCCCGGACGCCTTTACCTGTATGAAGTTGACCGAGGTGAAGCTGTGTATGTGGTTTTTGTGGAGAGTATGCTCCCTTTTGTACTTGGGTGGCCTCTCTCTGAAGCAGCATATGCCTGGACGGAGAGGGTGTCGCTCTGGGTGGTCTTAATTATGGGATTTATGCTCATCCTGATTGGCAAAGGATACAGACGAGAGAACAGAATAGCCCCTCTGGAACTCCTTTCTCTTGGAAGTGGTCTCTTAAGCGCAGCCCTCCTATGGCTTCTCTGGGCAGGGAAAGGACGATACCCACCAGAGCTTTTATCCATGCTCTTTCTTGCGGCATGGACAGGATGGACTGTGATCCGGCTTGTGCCCCCATGGTGGCTCCTCTCCCTTCTGCCCCTTACAAGCTTACCTTTTTTGCTGAAGGGTTATCTAATTTATCCAGTCAGTGAAGCAATTTTAGGTCTGAGTACGGTTGGGCTTCCCCTCCCCTGGTCATTTGTATATGTGGGCTTGTGGAGCGGATGGCTCATCTGGAAGAATCCCCTTTTTCTCCCTTTCATGATGGTCCCCCTCACATTAGGCAGACACTGGAACCTCTTTCAACGAATGAAGCGACTTCTTTCACTTTGGGACTTAGCCTTTTCGCTTTCAGCTATAGGAATAGGCACAGGAATTACCATTTTTCTGCAAGGGAGAGAGCCTCTCTTTCAGCTCCTGAGTGGAAGTGGGGCAACTCTTTCCAGCGCTTTACTAATGGAGGGAATGCGCCAGCTCATTCAAAATCGGCAGCGACGGGTGAGACTCCTTCAAGAGCGACTCCCTCAGCTCTGGGAGAGAGTAGAGCGAGGAAGCCTTCTTCGCTTTGCAGAGGAAACCCTCCGTGCCTATGCAGACATAGAAAAAATACAAATAGTGAATGAGGAGAAACCATCAGCAGAGGCAAGAGCTTGGCTGCGGCGCACAGAAGAGCCATGTCCATGCTCTTTGAAAGGGGTTTCGTTTGTTCCCGATGCAGCGCTGCCTCTTCCATCTTATGGGTGGCTTCTCCTGAAGGAGGGGCGACGCCGTCTGCGACTGGAAGATACACTTAGATTACTCCCATTTGCTGCTGGACTAAGCATTGCTCTTCGGCATGCAGAGCTACTGGAAGCAGCACATGAGGCTCGTTTAGCTGCCCTGCGAGGTCAGCTCAGCCCTCATTTTCTCTTCAATGCGCTCAATACCCTCCAGTCTTTGATTGGTGAGAACCCCACCTTAGCCGAAGCCCTGATGATACGATTGGGTGGGCTTCTGCGACGCAGCTTAGCCCATGCTCGTCAGGTAACCGTTCCCTTGGAAGAAGAGCTAGCCTTAGTGGAAGATTATCTTGCCGTTGAACAACAGCGGTTTGGACAGCGTCTCCGTGTAGTGTGGCAGGTTCCTACACCCTGTCCTGTTGTAGAAGTGCCCCCCTTCACTGTTCAACTTTTAGCAGAAAATGTCATCAAGCATGCGGTGAGTCGCCTCACTCGCCCTGTGAAACTAGAGATTCAGGTGTTTGAGACCCCCACTCATGTCCTGATACAAGTGATTGACGATGGGCCTGGAATAGACCCTACCCAAGTCGGTAAGAGCGTGGGGCTCTCCAATCTTATGGCTCGATTAGACTACCTCTACGGTACAGAAGCGGCACTCCACGCTGAACGCTTGACCTACGGCACACGAATCACTATCACTCTTCCTCACCCCTATCGGAGGACGAGCCTGGTCGCTCGTACTCAAAATCTGGGAGAAGGTCCCGCCGCACATGGGAAATAACTTGATCCAGAGCCCGCTGAAACTTGAGAAAGTCCTCCTTATACAAGAATATCT
Source organism: Bacteroidia bacterium (assembly GCA_025062295.1). Taxonomy (GTDB): domain Bacteria; phylum Bacteroidota; class Bacteroidia; order SpSt-205; family SpSt-205; genus SpSt-205. The sequence goes on from JANXAJ010000017.1 coordinate 11,508, forward strand.
TCTGTCGCTGGCTAACCTCTCCCGTAAAATCCCGACGAGTCTCGGTGATAGTGATGTAATAATCTCTATTTCGCGTCGCCCGTACATCAAAGATGTAGGTCCGCTTCCCTGCCCGCACCTTGACAGAGTATACTTCTCGTCCTTCCATAAAGTCTGATATGCCCAAAGGTACAAACTTCTCTGTTCCAGAGGAGGCGCTATTTTTGGGGCATGTGGCGCTACTATCAGGGGATTCTTCTCTTTTCTCTGCTCTGGGGACAGCTCTTGAACCGTTCAGGAAAAGATAGCACCATCTTTATCTCTGGACAGGTATTCCTCCCAAACTATCCAATCCCTACTTGCCGAAATCCCTGGGGTACCGCCATTGCTGACTTTACTGGCGATGAATGGGAAGACATCCTTACAGCATGTCGCTCAGAAGGAAAGATCGCTCTATATGTGAATAACCGCCAAGCTGAATTTCCTCGCAACTTTACCTTCACTTCTCTAAAGGATGTATGGAAACCTTTAGCTTTAGACCTCAATGGAGATGGTAGCGAAGATGTGGTAGTCATCTCCTACAGTGAGGCAAAGGTCGGATGGCATCTCAATGACAAGCGGGGGGGACTTCCCCTTTCTGGCTCACTGACCGTAGGTAAAGGACCTCACCACATTTTTAGTGCTGATTGGGATGGAGATGGGCAGATTGATGTCGGGGTTGTCTGTCATGACGAAGGAAGTGTTCAGCTTCTTCGCAATCAGCGAGGAACGCTCCTCCCGTATAAGGTGCTCAAGGCGCCTAACCGTCCTCGCACCGCTACTGCCGCCGACTTAGACCGAGATGGAAAGCCAGACATCATTGTAGGGGGAGAAGAACCCTTTCTCCTTCTCTTCTATGGAAAAAACGGATACACTGGGGAAGGACAACGGCTTAGTAGCCCTGCTTCTATCTGGGCCCTGGATGTCGGGGACATCAATAAAGATGGGCGAGCGGATATCGTCATCGGTACTTATATCGGCACCTCTATTGCCACTTTCTTCAATGCAGGATATGGACGATGGGAAGAGCCACGCATTCAACCCTCAGGCAATTACAACTTTGCCCTCTACTTAGGAGACTTTGATAGAGATGGGGACTTAGATGTAGTAACCGTCTCTGCTCGGGACCATGTCATCAATGTACATCTCAATGATGGCAAGGGCAATCTCTCCGATCGCCACCGGATCGGCACAGGTGAATGGCCCATCTGGTTGAGCTTAGGAGATGTCAATGGAGACGACAATGTGGATTTTATCACCACTTCTGTCCATGACCACGCTATCAATGTTCATCGGAATATTCCTGTCAATCCACCCAAACCGCCCATGATAACGATTCGGGGCCGACTGATTGATGGGGAGACGGGACAGGAAGTAGAAGGAAATGTCTCTTTGATTGACACGACGGCACTGGAGCGGATTGGTGGCAAAGACGAAGCCTTTCAGGCTCAGCGCTTTACTCCTGGGAAGCCTTTTCATTTTGAGGTTACGGGAGGGCGCCATATCCTCTTGCTCAAGGGTGCAGCTCCAGACTATCCCCCCGTGGAGGAAAGGATAGTTCTGCCTCGTCTGCAAGAGATTCCAGACTCTATCCGCCGAAATGGCCTCTTCAAAGACCTTGTCTTGCGAAAGGTTCAGAAGCTTAAGGTCTTCGGATATGTAACCGATGCTCGGACGAATGCCCCGCTTCCTCAAACAAGCATTCGCATCTCCACTCGGGAAGGAGAAGGGATCGGGGAAACCATTACAAACGCTCGAGGCTACTACGAATTGCAGGTTCCTCTTGGCGTGGGTCATCGCATTCAAACAGAAGCTCCTAATTATGAGCCCAAAATGCAGGCTTTCTCCTTAGGGAAGGAGCACTATCCCCAAGGATTGCGAATAGATTTCGCTCTCTCTCGGGCAGAACCCACACGCAGCTGTATAGAAGGATTTGTACTCAGTCAAAACGCCCGTACCCCAGTCAAAGAAGCAAATATCTTTTTAGTAGAGCGCTCAGGCACCCGTCGGCGAGTCAGCAGCCAATCCAATGGAAGCTACAAAGCATGTGTGCCTGCTGGCTTTTACTATGTAGAGATTATCCATAGGGGATTTTTCCCTTACCGAGACTCAGTGGAGATTCCAGAAGGTGGGCTCAAGAGAGACTTTCTTCTTAGCCCTGTAGAAACCGAAAAATCTATCGTCCTTCGCAATATTTACTTTGATTTTGATAAGGCTACCTTGCGCCCCGAATCGTTAGAAGAGCTAGAAAGGGTGGTTCAGTTCCTCAAAGAGAATCCCTCTCTTCGCGTAGAAATCTCCGGGCATACTGACAGCGACGGGTCAGACGCTTACAATCTCAGACTCTCCCAGGCTCGGGCACAATCCGTGGTGGATTATCTCATTTCTCGGGGGATTGATGCCGCCCGACTGGTAGCCCGAGGGTATGGAGAATCCCGTCCAGTAGCTCCCAATGATACCCCAGAAAACAAGCAGAAAAACCGCCGAACCGAGCTCAAGATTTTAGGAATATAAAGAGGTGGAGCTTTCTATTGTCATTCCCGCTTACAACGAAGCTGAGTCGCTGCCTGAACTTTTAGAGTGGATACGACGCGTTTGTGATCCCTTATTTTCAGAATATGAGATTTGGGTGATTGATGACGGCAGCACGGATGATACCTGGGAGGTGCTTCAAGCGCTCAAGACGAAGCATGCACCGCATTTGCGGGGGGTCCGCTTCACTCGCAATTACGGCAAATCAGCGGCTCTCCACATAGGCTTCCGCCGAGCTCAGGGACAAGTCATCATTACATTGGATGCTGACCTTCAGGATTCGCCCGACGAAATTCCTACGCTCTACTCTATGATTACTCGGGACAAATATGACCTGGTGAGCGGCTGGAAAAAAAAACGACACGACCCTCTCTCAAAGCGAATTCCAAGCCTCCTCTTCAATGCAGTCGTCCGATTTTTTTCGGGCATACCCCTTCACGATTTCAATAGTGGGATTAAGGCTTACAAAGCCTCCGTCGCCAAATCCATAGAGCTATATGGAGAAATGCACCGCTACATTCCCTACTTAGCTAAAGCAGCTGGTTTTCATAGAATTGGTGAAAAGGTAGTTACTCATTATCCCCGAAAATACGGTCGGAGTAAGTTTGGGTGGGAGCGATTCTTACATGGCTTCTTAGACCTTCTCACCGTGAGCTTTCTGGTTCGGTTTGCTCGCAGACCCATGCACTTATTTGGAGGACTGGGAGTTATCACTTTCTTGATAGGAGCCGGAATCGTGGCATGGCTTATCGGAGATAAGCTTTACCAACTGAAAATTTACGGAAGCGTGCGTAGAGACGTAGTGCAGCAGCCCCTCTTTTATTTAGGACTTACGACGCTGGTGATAGGAGTCCAGCTTTTTCTGTCGGGGTTTTTAGCTGAGCTTATCCTCCGATATTCTTCCTCTCGTGAGAATTACCTGATTGCGGCAGAACTATGATGGGAGTTTTCAGTGCTGTGATGGTTGCACTCATTGCGATTGGGCTTAGTTTCTGGAGCTACGCTCGACTCCCTGTCCAGGTTCCCCGCTTTTGGCGGTACATATTAGGGACACTTCGGGCAGGAGCAATCTGGGCTCTGCTTCTTCTCATAATAGAGCCTTTTCTTAGCTATACTGTAACCCAAGAGGATAAGCCTCTCATTGCTCTGGTCGCTGATAATAGTGAGAGCGTTTTATGGGGAGGGGCACTTTCGCTACGAGAGTACCAAGAAGGGATAAATGGACTTCGTGAGCAGTTAGAGAGTTACGGGTTTCGGACGGTGATGTACGCTTTAGATGAAGGCCTTCGAAGCTGGGACAGCTTGACAGGAAGGGGCCAAAGGAGCCAGCTTAGCCGAGGAATACAGCAGGTGTTGGAGGCTCATCCACAGACTGCTCTTCTTTTACTTTTCTCTGATGGACGAGAATGGGGAGAAAGCGTGCCCCTTCCCACAGAAGTGCCCATTTGGACAGTAGGCGTAGGCCCTCCTACTCCCTCAGAGGATGCCGCCATAGAAGGTATAGAAACTCCCCCTTGGATAGGAGATAATCAGCCCATTTCCATACAGGTGCATCTCAGACCCGTAAGCCACCCTCTCGCTCTTCGGATTAGCGCGGGAAAGAATGAGAGGCGCATTAGCATCCCTCCCCACACGCAGAAATACACCCTTTCTTTGCCTTCGCTTCCCGTAGGCTTCCATGTACTGAAGCTTTTTTTAGAAGACCCCGCTGACCCTAATCCAGCTAACAATCAGCGCTCTACTATCATAGAAGTCCATCCTGAGAAACTCTCTATTTTCTTATGGGCAGGAGAAATCACTCCTGATATTGCCTTTTTTCGGTCTCGTTTGGAACGGTTAGGCTCTGTCCAGCTCATCGCTGCTCGCAAGCCCAGCGGTTATACGGTCAATCCGGAGACTCTCCGATGGAGAGCCCATGACATTCATATTCTGTACAACTTCCCTAATCGTCCAGAGGATGAGCCTTGGGCTGAGCGCCTTTTGAATGAAAATCTTTTTCTCCTTTTGAGCTGGGGCTCTCTTCAGCCGAAAGCTTCTTTTGCAGAACAGGTAGGCTATCCTCGGCAAGGTCTCCTCACTGCTTACTCAGTTCCGAAGGGTCCAGTTCTGTATCTTCACACGGGTGGAGAAAGGGCTTCCTCAGCTCAGCCCATAGATATTGGCTGGGGACATCCCCTTGGCTACAAGCTCTACCGAGGCAATAAACTCACCACTGTACTGACGGGAGAAGGATGGTGGCAGCTCCGAAGCACTCCCTTATTAGAGAAACAGTGGGACTCCCTCTTTTTTAGCCTCCTTCAGGAAGGCATCCGATTTCAGCATAGTCGCTGGCTGTTTATTCCCCAGCGCAATCCCATCGCTGTAGGGGAAGCAGCCGTATGGCTGGGTACCCTTCCTCCCCATTTCACCTTTATGATTGACAAAAAACCTGTCGTCCTTCGCACTCGTCCGGATGGGCTCCAAGAAGCCATATGGGTGGCGGATTCCGCTGGTTTGTATTTTTACACTTTGCTGGAAGGGGACCAGATCCGAGGCCAAGGCACTCTCTTAGTAGAGGAACGAAGCCCTGAACTGGAAATCGTCGGACGAGACACCGTTTACCTCCAATATGTGGCCCGGGCCACGGGAGGACGATATTTTCCATGGGAGCAGCGAGACTTGCTACCTGACACCCTCCGACACACCTTGCCCGCTTCTACCTTCCTAACTTCGCATCAGATTTCTATCCCCCTCAACGAATGGTTTCCATGGCTTATCCTCATTCTTTCTCTCTTTTCTGCCGAGTGGGTGTTACGGCGGTATGTGGGATTGTACTGACAAGCTGCAAGCCCTCAGAGGAGCTACCTGAGATTCCTTTCTCAGTCCAGCGGATTGAGCCGCTTCTTAAGGAGAGCGCCCTTACCCCCTCAGACTCAGTGCGTCTGAGGACTTTCTTTTATGACTGTGTGTATGAAGGGAATGACGCCCCCGATAGCATTTACGTAGAGGACATTCGCTCCTTACGGGAAGATAGCCTTTTTAGCTGGCTCTTAGACACCGTGCTGCGGCGCTATCCTCTTTCTTACGACTTTACACCTCGCCTCAAGCCTCTTTTTCAGCGATGGAAAGTGCTTTTTCCTGAGGACTCACTGCCTCAGGTGGTTACCTTCGTTACAGGCTATGGACCCGTGGGCGCCCTCACGATGGAAGAAGACATGTGTAAGCTCTGTCAGCAGCACCTCATGATAGGCCTGCATTACTTCATGTCAGACACATTTGGGTTTTACCCCCCGGACCTCCCCTATTTCATCAGACGGCGTTTGACTGAGCCGCATATCCCTGTGTTTGTGGCTCTGAGACTTATCCGAAGTAAACTCCCCCCTCTCTCCCCGCGTCATCTTCCTAAAATGGTAGATTACATGATATGGTATGGCATTCAACTTTACGCCTTAGAGAAACTCTTACCTGAGCTACCAGATACCCTTCGCCTCTTTTATACGCAAGCACACATGGAATGGCTTCGAACTTATGCCCGCTTTGCCTACAAGGAGCTAATTCCATATTTTCAGGAGAGTCGTTATTTCACCATTCAACCTTATATTGGTGAAGAGCCTTTCACTAAGGCTTTTGGTCAAGGCTCTCCGCCGAGATTAGGGTGGTATTTTGGCTGGCAAGCTGTCCGCCGATATGCGGAGCGACAGGGTGTATCCCTGCGGGAGCTTCTTCTCTTGCCTATTGAGAGGTATAAAGAGATCTTTGAACGGTCAGGATACCGTCCTTAGTGTAAGCCATAGAGAAAAAAGTTGTATCTTTGCGAGGAAGAGGGGAGTTGCCGGAGCGGTCAAACGGGCCTGACTGTAAATCAGGTGGCGCCACGCCTACGGAGGTTCGAATCCTCCACTCCCCACCTGCGGGAGTAGCTCAGCCGGTAGAGCATCAGCCTTCCAAGCTGAGGGTCGCGGGTTCGAATCCCGTCTCCCGCTCGCTCCTTTTCTTAGAGGCTTGGACTTTCTGGCTCTGGTACTTCTTCAACTCTCCCCTATCAATACCCACCGTCCCACTCAAGGTTTGAATGCTGCTATTGTGGAGAAAAATGCCCTCCAAGTAGAATCGGGGTTTCAGAGTATGCTTCAAAGGATGCTTCCTCATACGCCTGAGGCAGTCCTCCAACTGCGGCTGGGAGTCCTTTCAAACTGGGAAGCTCTTTTGAGTGGAGGGCTCTCCTTTCTGCCTCTGAAGCAGAGCCCTTTCTTCCTCGCTTTCAAAGGAAGGATTTTTCACCACCAGTGCTGCACCTTTTCCATAATAGGAGGGATGTACATTCCCTTCGGAGTGCAGGCGTGGATAATAAGCGACTGGGAGCTCGCTCCTGGGGGTAGCCTCTCGCTTAATTTCGTGGCCGGTACATTCCAGGAGGGCTCCCAATTGCTCGTAGCAGCGTTCTATACCCAAAGTTTTGGAAGGGCGTGGTTAATATGGGTAGAAAGCTTTACTTACATACCCGAATCACCAGGTGCCATCAAAAACCGATATGGAGGCGGCACCGGTATCCAATACCGCTGGGGAGCTTTCCAGCAAGCTGCTATCGATCTTGCATGGAACTATGCCCTGGAAGGGAGACATCAGCTCCTAATCGGATTGAGTTATAAACTTTCTACTCTTCGCAAGGAGAGGGAGAGTAAAGCATAATAGCGAACCCAAAGCACAGAAGTGGGGGAACTACCCGTTTTTTGAGCCCCCTGACGGATTCGAACCGCCGACCTACTGATTACAAATCAGTTGCTCTACCGCTGAGCTAAGGGGGCTTCTTATTTTCGGCGACGACGACGCGTCCCTCGAGTACGAGAAAGGGATTCGCCTGCTAAGTAAGGATTGAAATCCACCAGTTCAATAAGAGCCATTTCTGCCCCATCCCCGTGCCGAGGACCAAGCTTAAGCACTCGCGTGTAACCGCCGGGACGATGGAGAATAGCAGGAGAAATAGTAGCATATAATTCCTTGATAGCTGACTTATTCTGAAGATATCGAAAAAGAATACGGCGGTTATGAGTAGTATCTACTTTCGCACGGGTAAGAAGGGGCTCAATAAATCGTTTCAGCGCCTTAGCCTTGGCTAGAGTGGTGAAAACTCGTTTATGATGAATCAGAGCAATCGCCAGATTCCGTAAAAGAGCCCGGCGATGAGCTCGTTTCCGTCCAAGGTTATTGATAGTATCGCCGTGACGCATAGGCTATTTACTAAGGAGAGCTTTATATGCGGATACGTCCATACCTAACCTTAGGTTCAAGCGAGCGAGGTAGGCTTGAAGACGCTCAATACTTTCTCGTCCGACCCCGCGATAATACTCCAAATCTTTGGGCTGGAGGGCAACTAAATCTATTAATCGGGTAATCCCCGCATTGCGAAGGGAGCTATAAGCACCAGCCGCTAACCCTAATTCTACCTCCTCTATTGGCTTGAGCAGGAGACGGAGCATCTCCTCTGAGATTCCCTTTGTAGCTTTTGGTGAGCCTACCACAGGTGGAGCGCCATTTGGACCCAAGAGTCGAACGAAATGCTCTACCAAAATCTGGGTAGCTGACTGAAGCGCTTCTCGGGGAGTGACGTTACCTTTCGTCTGAATCTCTAAGACAAGCTGCTCATAATCAGCCCTTTCTCTGTATAGAATAGTTTCCACCCGAGGAACTACCCTCACCACAGGAGAAAAACTCGTATCTAATACAATCTCATTCAGGTCTATCTTGCCACGTAAAAGGGCCTTATTCTCTTCAGCCAAACGATAGCCGCGTCCCTTGGCAATACCAAGTTCCATTTGGACAATAGCTGAGGGGTCTAAGTTCATCAGAACTAGATCAGGATTAGCTACCTCGTAAGCAGGCGCTTGCTCCGCAAGGTCTCCAGCTGTAAAGACCTCTTTCTGGCGAATCTCTATGAAAATGCGGTCCGGAGCTTCTTCCACCTTCGGGCGGAGAGCTACTTGCTTGAGATTGAGGATAATATCTACTACATCCTCAATTACGCCTTCAATCGCACTAAATTCATGAAGAACGCCCGGAATCTTGAGGGTGGCAATCGCATATCCTTCAATAGAGGAGAGAAGCACCCGTCGGAGAGCATTTCCAATCGTAATTCCATACCCAGGTTCCAGTGGGCGAAAAAGATACCTCCCATAGGAGGAAGTTTCCTCCAAAATCTCAAAACTTTCGGGTAAAACTAATGGTGCCGTGAGTTGTATCGCCATAGCCTATTTTGAATATAGCTCTACAATGAGACGCTCCTGAATGTTTTCTGGGATTTCAGCTCGGGGAGGAATGTACAGAAATGTTCCGCTGAACTCGTCTCGACGAACTTCTATCCAAGGGTATTTGGAGCGGCTTGACTCAAAAGTCTTCTTGAATGCTTCCACCTGCTGAGCCTTTGGTGAGAGGGAAATGACGTCGCCAGGGGAAACGAGGTAAGAAGGGATTGAAACCACTTTCCCATTCACCAAGATGTGTCTATGAGAGACAAGCTGACGGGCACCCGGACGAGTCCGAGCAAAGCCCATCCGATAGACTACATTATCCAAACGGCGCTCCAAAAGCTGGAGGAGATTTTCGCCAGTATTGCCCCTCATGCGAGCTGCTTTCTCAAAGAATCGGCGAAACTGCCGCTCCAATACGCCATAGAGGCACTTAGCCTTTTGCTTTTCCATAAGCTGGCGCCCGTATTCGCTCTGCTTCCCCCCGCGCTTGAAGCGACCATGAATCCCGGGAGGGTAGTTCTTTCGGCTCAAAGTGCGAGAGGATCCAAAAATCGGCTCTCCGAAGCGCCGAGCAATCCGCAAACGAGGTCCTGTATAGCGAGCCATACTTAGACGCGTCGGGGTTTGGGAGGACGACATCCATTATGAGGAATCGGCGTGATATCCCTGATGCTTCGCACCTGAATCCCCGCTGCCTCTATTGCCAGTAAGGCTGCCTCACGACCAGAACCCGTTCCCTTGAGATACGCATCCACCGTACGAAGCCCAGCCTCATAGGCAGTCTTGGCAGCATCCTGCGCAGCTATCTGCCCAGCATAAGGAGTATTCTTCTTAGAGCCACGAAATCCTACCTTTCCTGCAGAGCTCCAAGTAATAGTATTGCCTGCAGAGTCTGTAAAGGTGATGATAATGTTATTGAAAGTCGCCTGAATATAAACCCGACCCTCGGGAGCGACCTTCAGCTTTTTTCTAGACCTTCCCTTCTTCTCTGGAGTAGACATATTTTCTTACTTCTTCGGTGCTTTCTTCTTGCCAGCCACAGTCTTGCGTTTTCCTTTTCGGGTGCGGGCATTAGTACGAGTACGCTGCCCATGCACCGGCAGACCCAGTTTATGACGCAGTCCCCGATAGGCACCAATCTCTATAAGGCGCCGGATATTCATTTGTACCTCAGCTCGCAACTGCCCCTCCACTGTATATCCCTGCTCGATGACAGACCGAATTCGTCCCACCTCTTCTTCCGTCCATTCAGATACACGCTTTCGCGGATCAACCTGAGCCTGGACAAGCACGTCCCACGCATTGCTGCGTCCTATCCCATAGATATACCGTAGGGCAATGAACCCTGGCTTATTGCGTGGAAGGTCCACACCCGCTACCCGAGCCATACTACCCTTGACGCTGTTTGAGCTTAGGGTTCTTCTTGTTGATGATGTAAATGCGTCCCTTGCGACGCACAACGATACACTCTGAACTGCGCTTCCGAATAGAGGCCTTGACTTTCATAGCAGTATCATTTATAACGATATATGATTCGTCCCTTACTCAAGTCGTAGGGTGAGATTTCTACCGTCACCTTGTCCCCTGGAAAAATACGAATAAAGTTTTTTCGCATCTTGCCGGAGATATGAGCCAAAATAAGATGCCCATTTTCCAATCGCACGCGAAACATGGCATTCGGGAGAGACTCTTCAATCGTGCCATCTAACCGAATAAAATCTTCTTTAGACATGGGCCAGCGCTTTCATAATAGGCTCAAACGAAGTAAGAACTTGAGGACCGTGTCTGCGAACCACCACTGTATGCTCAAAGTGAGCGGCAAGCTGTCCATCTTTGGTCCGAACCGACCATCCATCAGCTCCCCGTAGGATTCGCCGCGAACCCATTTGGACCATTGGCTCAATCGCAATAACTAAATTCTCTGGTAGCCGCACGCCTTTGCTCGGCTTACCTACATTTGGCACATCTGGAGGCATATGAATTGCTTCTCCCACACCGTGTCCGGTTAGCTGTTCTGAAACTGCAAAGTTATAGCTTTTCACATAACTGAAGATAGCATGCCCAATATCACCCATGTGAGCCCCCGCTCTGGCATAGAGGAGTCCTCGGTACAAAGCCTCTTTCGCAACCTGAAGAAGTTTCCGAGCTTGAGGTGAAACAGTCCCAACCGAGAAAGTATATGCCATATCTGCATGAAAGCCCTCTAACCGAACCCCACAATCTATGGTTACAATTTGCCCTGACTGCAAATACCGATGAGGAGAGGGAAGACCATGCACAACTTCTTCATCAATAGAGACGCAGAGGGTATAGGGATAAGGCGCTTCCTCAAATGGCGGTTTGTATCCTTTGAAAGCCGGCTCTGCCCCCTCTCGTCGGACAAATTCCTCAGCCATTTGGTCAAGTTCAGCGGTAGAGACCCCTGGTAGAATATGAGGTGTAAGATAACCAAAGAGACGACTCAAAATATCAGCGGCGCTGGCTATGAGTTGGATTTGCGCCTCAGAGTAGATAGGCCAGCCCTCGTAGGTCATAGCGCTGGCGCAGTTACGCTGCGACCTCGGATTCGTCCTGTCTTCATGAGCCCTTCATAGTGCCGCATCAGAAGAAAGCTCTCTACCTGCTGAAGAGTATCCAAGACCACACCTATCATGATAAGGATAGTAGTACCTCCAAAAAACTGAGCAAATTGATTGGAGACCCCTGCCAATCGCACAAAAGCAGGAAGAATAGCCACTCCCGCCAGAGCAAGAGCGCCAGGAAGGGTAATCCGAGTCAGAACTGTATCTATGTAATCAGCAGTCGGCTTGCCAGGTTTGATACCTGGAATATATCCCCCTGCCCGTTTGAGCTGCTCTGCAATATCGCGAGGATTGATAGCAATAGCCGTGTAGAAGTAGGTGAAAAGAACTATCAAAATCACAAAAAGAATGTTGTACGGCAAACTGGTATAATCAGCAAACCAGCTACCAGTAGAGAGCCAGAAATCACTTTCGGGGAAGTATTGAGCGATAGTCGCAGGCAAAAACATCAAAGATTGAGCAAATATGATAGGCATCACGCCCGCTGCAGTCAGCTTTAGAGGAATATGACTAGTGGAAGCAATACCACCCATTCCCATTGGGTAGCGTCCCCCAGCCATCTGACGGGCATAGTGCACAGGGATTTTGCGAACAGCCTGCTGAAGAAGCACAACCGCTCCAATCACTACCATCAGAGCAAGCACTTCTATATAGAAGACCATAGGAGCATTTGAAGTCGCTTCATTGAGGAGGGCGGGCGGAAGCTCGGCCACGATCCCAATCGCAATAATGAGCGAGCTCCCATTTCCCAATCCCTTATCAGTAATTTTATCTGCCATCCACACTAAAAACATCGTCCCCGCCAACATGCACAAGAGGGAGGTAATCGTGAAAGTAGTAGGAGACATGGTAATTGCAGCAGCATACTGAGTCCGTAGATTCACAAGGTAGCCTGTGCCCTGCACCAGAACTACCCCGACTGTGAGAAACTTGGTATATTGATTGAGCTTTCGAGTTCCACTCTCACCTTCCTTCTGAAGCTTTTGAAGGGAAGGAAGAGCAGTCGCTAAGAGTTGAATAATAATGGAGGCGGAGATGTAGGGCATAATTCCCAGGGCCAAGATCGCCCCGCGAGAAAAAGCGCCCCCTACAAATGCATTTAGCATGCCCAAAATCCCCATTCCCTGCGTGCGAGCAAATTCCTCGGAGAGCACTTGAGAGTCAATGCCCGGAAGAATAATAAAAGAGGCTGCCCGATAAATTGCTAATAGAAAGAGCGTATAAAGAATTCGCTCTCGCAGCTCAGGGACACTATAAATGTTGCGAAGGGTCTGAATCAGCCCTTTCATGAAGATAAAGATACGGCTTTTCCGCCAGCATTCTCAATGAGGCGCTGGGCTGCAGCGCTAAACTTATGAGCGTATATTGTAATAGGTTTGGAAAGTTCCCCTCGGGCTAAGACCTTGATAGGCACACCCTTGCGAACAACACCCTGCTCATAAAGCCATTCAGGCGTAATCTCTGTCAGAGTAGGATGCGATTCTAAGAGAGCAGAGATGCGGTCAAGATTGAGGGGAAAGTAAACGATGCGGAATGGATTCTGAAATCCAAATTTGGGAATACGACGCTGATAGGGCATCTGTCCTCCTTCAAACCCGCGTTTGAGGCGGTAGCCTGACCGAGATTTATCACCCTTATGACCCCGAGTGGAGGTGCCACCATGCCCGCTGCCTTCTCCTCGACCTATCCGTTTCTCTTTATGCGTAGCACCGGCAGCAGGTTTGAGCTTATGAAGAAGCGTACTCATGAGACAACTTCTATTTTCACTAAATGACTAACTTTTCGCAACATCCCGATAATGGCAGGATTCAGGTTTTTCTCCACTGAATGCAAGCGTCGGCGCAAACCCAGCGCCCGAAGGGTGTCTTTCTGCCGACGCGGACAGTCTATGCTACTGCGCACCTGAGTTATCCGTACTCGAAGAGGTGAGTTCATAAGTTCCATAGAAAACTTTTTGAAGAGAAATACCGCGCCGCTGGGCGATAGAAGCGGCATCTTCTAATTGTAGGAGAGCTTTGAACGTAGCCCGAACCACGTTGTGAGGATTAGAAGAGCCGATGACCTTTGCCAGTACATCTTGCACACCCAAAACTTCTAAGATGGCTCTAACAGCACCCCCGGCAATGAGCCCAGTCCCTGGGGCAGCAGGACGCAGGAGGAGCCGAGTAGCTTCATACTTGACCGAGATAGTGTGAGGAATCGTGGTACGACGCAAGGGAATCCGATACAGGTTTTTCTTAGCAGCTTCTACTCCTTTTGCAATGGCTATATTTGCCTCAGCAGCTTTACCCAAACCAAAGCCTACAATACCTTGTCGATCCCCCACTACCACCAAGGCGGCAAACCCGAATCGACGCCCTCCCTTGACCACTTTAGAGGTACGATTGAGCCATACAAGCCTGTCCTCTAGCGCCAAGGCCTCTCGTGTAACGACCCGCTTTGCCATATTTCAAAAAATAAGCCCATTTTCTCGAGCACCCTCGGCGAGCGCCCGAACATTCCCATGATACTTGTATCCATTACGGTCAAAGACGACTTTTTCAATCCCCACAGCTCGGGCTCGCTCAGCGAGCAGCTGTCCCACCCGCCGGCTCCGATCCAAGGGACGCTCCCCGCTAAATCGGACCTCTGCTTCCCTTGAGCTAGCAGAGACCAAAGTCTTACCTTTTGTATCGTCTATAATCTGCGCATAGATATAGCGATTGCTCCGGAAAACTGAGAGCCGGGGACGCTCTGGCGTACCAAAAACCCTTTTGCGAATACGCCGCTTGATGCGAAATCGACGATCACGCTTCTCTTTGACCTTCATATCCTTTTTACTTCTTTCCTTTTCCTTTCACCTTTCCTGCCTTGAGCCGAATCACCTCGTCAGCGTAACGAATCCCCTTGCCTTTATAAGGATCAGGCGGACGAAGGCTGCGTAACATGGCTGCTACTTGACCAAGGAGCTGCTTGTCAGTGCTCTCCAGCACAATCCGCAAATTTTGACCTCGCTCTTGGATCACTTGTGCCTTTATCCCTGGAGGAAGCACAAAAGCGATGTCGTGAGAATAGCCTAACGTCAGAAGAAGAAGCTCACTTCCTTTGAGCTCTGCTTTATATCCAATCCCAACGACCTCTAAGGCTCGTTGAAAACCCTGAGAGATTCCAATAACCGCATTCTGGATGAGAGCTCGAAAAGTTCCATGGAGGGCTTTGTGCCGCTTCTCATCAGAGGGACGAAGGAGTCTCAGAGTGCCATCCTGTTGCTGGAGGTTGAAGCCTTCCGGAAGGACCAAAGTAGAGGTACCTTTAGGACCTTGAAGAGTCAAAACCGGAGGCTGCCAATTCACCTTGATGCCTGCGGGAAGAGAAATAGGTTTGTTACCAATACGAGACATACGCTCAACGAATAAAACAAAGGATTTCACCGCCTACATTCAGGCGGCGAGCTTCTTTATCAGTCATGATCCCCCTCGAGGTAGAGATAATGGCAATACCAAGCCCATTAGCAACTTCAGGGAGTTTGACCGCAGAAGCATACAGCCGACGCCCGGGCTTACTAACTCTCGTAATCTGGCGCAGTGCCGGCTCCTGACGCGGTCCATAGCGGAGAAGAACCCTTAAGAATTGCTTTTTCCCTTCCTCTATCACCTGATAATCTTCAATATACCCTTGTTCCTTGAGAATGCGAGCGATTTCATTCCGAACAAAGGAGGCTTGAACCTGAAGCGTAGGATGATGGGCTTGATAAGCATTGCGAAGCCGAGTAAGAAAATCTGCAATAGTATCCATCTCACCAGCTTGCTTTTGTCATTCCAGGGATTTTACCTTCCAGAGCCAGCTCGCGCAGTTTGATACGACACAACCCAAATGAACGATAGTTTCCCCTTGGGCGACCTGTAAGCTGACAGCGAAACCGCAACCGAACAGGGGAAGAATTACGAGGTAACAGGGCGAGCTCCTCCCAGCGCCCCTCTTTTTTCAAGAGAGCACGCTTCTGAGCATATTTTTCATACAGCTTCCAACGCTTCCGCTCCCGAGCAATAACAGCATCCGTTGCCATATCTATTATGACTTTTTCTTTGAAGGTTCTTCCTCCCGAAATGGCATACCCAGGGCCTTGAGCAGCTCATACGCTTCCCGATCACTACGAGCTGTCGTTACAAAAGTGATATCCATACCAGCGATTTTATAGACCTTGTCTATGTCTATTTCAGGAAATATGAGCTGCTCGCGAACACCCAAAGTATAGTTCCCTCGCCCATCAAAGCCAGTAGGAGAGAGTCCGCGAAAGTCGCGAGTGCGAGGCAAGGCTATATGAATCAACCGCTCCATAAACTCATACATGCGGGCTCCCCGTAAGGTAACCTTTACCCCTATCGGCATCCGTTTGCGAAGCTTGAAACCAGCCACATCCTTCCGAGAAAGAGTCACAACAGGCTTCTGTCCAGTAATGAGAGCCAGCTCTTGTACTGCCTGCTCTAAAAGCTTCTTGTCTGAGACAGCGCCTCCAACCCCCCTTGATACAACGATTTTTTCTATACGGGGAACCTGCATGACATTTTTGTAACCCAAGGTAGCCTTGAGATGAGGTATAGCTTTCTCCCTGTAAAGTCGGTAGAGATTAGGAACGTAGGTCATAAGGGTTTGCCACTTTTCTTAGCATAGCGTATCCATTTGCCATCCACCCACCGCCGACCGACCCGAGTGGGCTTTCCTGTGGAAGGATCAATAACTTGGAGCTTGCACACAGGGATGGGACGCTCCACTTCTACGACCCCCCCATTAGGATAGCGCTGACTTTTTCTGACTCTCTTTTTCACAAGTGCAATCCCCTCAACAAGAGCAAGCCCTTTACGAGGAAAGACGCGGATGACCCGACCCGTTCGTCCTTTGTCATCGCCAGAAAGAACTTTAACTAAGTCCCCTCGTCGGATGTGGAGCTTGGGGAGAAAACGCTTGCGACCCCAAAATCCAGGGGGCATATTCTTTCTTTGAGACTTCATAAGACTTCTGGCGCTAAAGATACGATCTTCATAAAGCCTTTGTCTCGCAGCTCCCGAGCCACAGGTCCGAAGATTCGAGAGCCCCGAGGCTCCCCATCATTATTGATGATAACTGCAGCGTTATCTTCAAATCGGATGTAAGTACCATTTGGACGACGATAAGTGCGGCGTGTGCGGACAATCACCGCTTTCACCACGTCACCCTTTTTGACCATACCATTTGGGATAGCATCTTTGACAGAGGCTACAATCACATCTCCCAATCCACCATACCGACGGGCACTCCCTCCCAAGACCCGGATGCACAGAAGCTCCCGAGCCCCTGTGTTATCTGCCACCGTCAGACGAGACTCCTGCTGGATCATTTCTACTTAGCTTTTTGAATGATTTCCACGAGCCGCCAACGCTTAGTTCGGCTAAGGGGTCGCGTCTCCATAATCCGCACGATATCACCAATCTGAGCCTCCTGCCGCTCATCATGGACGGCAAATTTACGAAATCGCTTGACAGGCTTCTTATAGAGGGGATGAGGCTCATACCGCATCACCCGAACAATGATCGTCTTCTGCATCTTGTTACTGACGACCTCGCCGACGAACTCTTTTCGGCGACCTCGGGTAGAAGACTTAGGAAGAACGGCTTCGCTCATATCGCTTTTCATTGATTACCGTTAGAATCCGAGCTACATCTTTTTTGAGCGAGGGTATTTTAGATGCAGCGTCAGAAAGAGGACTTTGGGCATTACGATAACGCAAATCCATAAGCTCCTTTCGCTTTTGATGAAGAAGTTGATGCAATTCGTGAAGTGTATAACTACGAAGCTCTTCAGCCTTCATAATCTACTCGGCGCACAAATTTAGTCTTGATGGGCAATTTGAAGGCAGCAAGGCGAAAAGCCTCTCGAGCAGAGGCTTCCGAGACTCCTTCACATTCAAAGAGGATGGTCCCTGGTTTGACGACAGCTGCATAAAACTCTACATTCCCTTTGCCTTTACCCATGCGTACTTCCAAGGGCTTGCGAGTAATGGGCTTATGAGGAAAAATCCGAATCCAAATTTTGCCTTCTCGGCGCAAAAACCGAGTGAGAGCAACTCGTGCTGCTTCTATTTGACGAGCAGTGAGAAGTCCCCCATCTATCGCTTTGAGTCCAAAAGAACCGAAGGCAACCTGGTTTCCCCGAGAAGCAACACCTCGGACAATGCCTTCATGCAGGAGCTTGCCTTTTTGCTCTTTCCGAAACTTCGTACGCCTTGGCTGCAGCATAGTCTATTACTTTTTGCGCTCTTTTCGAGTCAAGCGAGAGGATTTCATAGACTCATTCATCCACGGGAAAAGATCCACTTTGCCATAGAGAGTACCTCTCAAAATCCATACTTTTACGCCGATGGCGCCGTAAATCGTGTAAGCAGTAGCCGTAGCATAGTCTATATCTGATCGCAGAGTCTGCAAAGCAATGTGTCCTTCTTTGTACTCCTCTGAACGAGACATATCGGAGCCACCGAGCCGTCCCGTACACCGAATCTTGATGCCCTGGACACCTGCGCGCATCGCTTGAGCTACAGCCGCTTTCATCACTCGGCGATGGGACATCCGAGCCTCTAACTGCTCGGCAATCGTCTTAGCTACGATCACCGCATCGGCTTCAGGCTGAGAGACTTCTCGCAGACTAATGTCTATGTTGTCAGAAGCAATATATTCAGGCTGCCCCCCCCACTCTGCCCGCTTCCCTAAGAGCAAATGACGATAGTCTTTATTGAAGCGCCGCACGATTCGGACGAGGTCTTGCTGAAGCTTCTTGATATTTGAGCCATCTTTGCCAATCAGAATCCCGGGGCGAGCCGCATAAATCACAACATGCGTCGCTTGCAACGAAGTCCGATTGATGTAGATGCGGGAAATCTGGGCTTTTGGATACTCTCGTTCAATATGCTCTCGAAATAGCTGGTCCAAAATGATGTAGGGCGCCATTTTGCGCGCCGCAAACCAGTTAGAATACCAACCTTTCGTGATACCGAGCCGAAAGCCTATTGGATGAGTTTTCTGACCCATAGTTATCCAAGATGTATGATTATATGTGAGCTTCTTTTTCGGATAGGATGGGCTCGGCCTTGAGGGGCAGGTTGAATGCGCTTGAGGAAAGGGCCACCGCCTACCTCAATCCGAGTAATTTTTAAGGTTTCCAGGTCCCCTGCACCTCCTGTTTTTTGCTCCCAATCATTGATAGCACAGCGGAGGGCTTTGAGGACCTCCTTGGCTGCCCACCGACGAGAGAGTTTAAGATAGGCAAGAGCTTTTTCAACCGACTGCCCACGAATGAGATCCGCTACAAGCCGCACCTTCCGAGGAGGATAAGGACAGCCCCGAAGAATCGCATAATAAGATGAGCGACGCTGAGTTCGTAGCTTCTCCGCCATGCGAGCCTTGCGGTTACCCTTGACAGGTTTGGGGATGTTTTGAGCTATCTTCTCTCGGTAAGTAAGCGCCATAGCTCACTTCTTTTTGTCAGTTTTTTGTCCGGGATGCCCACGAAAGATTCGGGTTGGAGCAAACTCCCCCAGCTTGTGCCCTACCATATTTTCTGTGATGTAGATAGGGATAAACTGCTTACCATTGTGGACAGCAATGGTGTGGCCTACGAAATCAGGCGTGATCATAGAGGCCCGGGACCATGTCTTGATGACCCGACGCTGGCGAGTCTCGTTCAGCTTCTGAACTTTTGCCAGCAGCTTGGGATGAACGTATGGACCTTTTTTGAGAGAACGCGGCATATTTATTTGGCTGCTTGTTTAGGTTTCTTCCGAGAGATGATAAGCTGAGAGCTGGGCTTATAAGGATTCCGAGTCTTTTTGCCTTTAGCGTAGAGTCCCTTACGAGAGCGGGGATGCCCTCCTGAAGCTTTTCCTTCCCCACCCCCCATGGGATGGTCAATCGGGTTCATAGCGACTCCTCGGGTGCGAGGACGACGACCCAGCCAACGACTACGCCCCGCCTTGCCAATAGAGATATTGATGTGATCAGCATTACTCACTGTGCCGACAGTAGCATAACAGTCTAAGAGAATGCGCCTAATCTCCCCAGAGGGCATCTTCAGCACCGCATACCGTTCTTCTTTACCTATAAGCTGGGCAGCAGCTCCTGCAGCACGGACGAGTTTTCCACCTTGTCCTGGCAGAAGCTCTACATTGTGAATAAAGGTACCAAGAGGAATCTCCCGAAGAGGAAGGGCATTCCCTACTCGAGGGTCTACTCCCGATCCAGACATCACCGTGTCTCCTACTCTCAGCCCCTCTGGAGCTAAAATATATCTTTTCTCCCCATCCACATAATGAAGGAGGGCAATCCGAGCGGTGCGATTCGGATCATATTCAATAGAAGCAACTTTTGCAGGAATTCCATGCTTATCCCGGCGAAAGTCAATGAGGCGGTATCTCCTCTTATGCCCCCCACCGATATAGCGAGCACTGCGGCGCCCTTGATTATTTCGTCCTCCTGACTTTTTATATGGACGAAGAAGACTTTTCTCTGGCTTATCCCGAGTGATCTCAGAAAAATCAGAGACGGACATCCATCGGCGCCCAGGGGTAGTAGGCTTATACTTGCGAATTCCCATATCTCACTTATTTACAAGTTTTCGTAAAGGTTAATCTCATACCCTGGCTTGAGACGCACATAGGCTTTCTTATATGAGGGAAGCCGGCTCTGCTGAATGCCTTTCCGAGTGTAACGGTGCCGAATCTTAGCAGGCAGAAAGGCGGTTCGGACTTCTTCTACTTTCACTCCGTATTTCTCCTCCACCGCTTGCGCAATCTCTGGCTTTGTTGCCTCCCGATGCACCTTGAACGCATAAGTATAAGAGCCGCGACTATTCTTCTTCTTTGAAAGCGCTATAGCTTTTTCAGTGAAAAGCGGCTTTATAAGCGTTTCTCTCATAGGCTAAGTTGATGGAAAAGGCGTTCCAAAGCAACCTGCTCCCACAGAAGACGCCGAGCTCTTGCCATATCGTAGGTATTCCAATTCTGAGCCGGCTGAAGGGTTACACCAGGAATGTTTCGGGCTGAGAGATAAGCCACTGGATTGTAGCCATGAGTATAGACTTGAAGAGGGGTTCGGTCCCAGCCCAGACCTTGTAATGTGCGCAGAAAAGACTTTGTCTTAGGCTTGTCGTAGGCGAGAGACTCTACTACCCAGATAGAGCCTTGCCGAAGGTGCAGAGTAAAAATACTCAAGCGGGCGAGATACTTCTCCTTTGCGTTGAGCTTGAGAGTGTAGTCCCGAGGACGGGGTCCATGAACGGTGCCTCCGCCGCGGCGAATCGGATTGCGAATTGAACCCATACGAGCCCGTCCTGTCCCCTTTTGCCGATACAGCTTGCGTTTGCTGCCTTTGACCTCGCCTCGCGTTTTCGTCTTGTGCGTCCCCTGCCGCCTATCTGCCAAAATCCGTTTGACATCAAGGTAGATAAGATGTTCATTTGGCTCAAACTCAAGGAGAGCACTCGGTACTACTAAAGAAGCCCCTGTCGGCTCTCCATTCATAGAGTAAATTGGAAGCTGCATACCTTTACTTGTATATAAGCAAGAGGCCTCCTTTCGGTCCTGGCACAGAGCCAGAAACTACGAGGATGTTTTTTTCAGGAATAATCTTGAGAATAGAAAGGTTTTCAATTGTAACCCGCTCATTCCCATAGCGTCCAGCCAGCCGCTTGCCTTTCCAGACCCGACCGGGAAATGTATTAGAGCCCATAGAGCCAGGATGCCGTTCTCGATTGTGCTGACCGTGTGTGCGTCCCCCCACACCAGCAAAACCATGACGCTTGACCACTCCTGCAAACCCACGCCCCTTCGTCCAACCAACTACAGAGACAACATCACCCTCACTGAAAATAGAAACGGTCAGTATCTGACCCACTTGGTAGCCACTCACGTCAGCCATCCGGTACTCTCGCAGTAGCCTAACAGGCTGGACGCCTTGCTTCTTGAAATACCCCGCTAAAGGCTTGGTCAGGTGCTTTGGCTTTATCTCATCATACCCCAACTGAAGGGCTGTATACCCATCGCGCTCAAGCGTTCGGATATTTACAATCGGACAGGGCCCCGCTTCTATCACCGTGCAGCCAATATCCCCTTCTGGGGTAAAATAGGTTGTCATCCCCACTTTTCGTCCAATAAGCCCGAGCATAATCCTCCTTAGTTCCTAATCTCTACCTCTACCCCTTCAGGAAGGTCCACCTTAGCGATTTCGTCTACTACCTCCTTCAGATTGTTGTAGATGTCTATAAGGCGGCGATGATACTTGATTTGAAACTGTTCGCGAGACTCCTTATTGACATGGGGAGAACGATTGACGGTTACGAGCATTTTTTCGGTGGGAAGGGGAATAGGACCCTTAACCACAGCCCCTGCCGCCTTCACTGCTTTGACTATGCGTTCTGCTGAACGGTCTATCAAAGTATGGTCGTAAGACTTGAGCTTAATCCGGATCCGCTGCAGGTTTGTCATATGCTTTATACGATTTCCTTTTCTCGAACGCCTTTAGATTGAGCAATAATTTGCTCTTGAATGTGAGGAGGAACAGGCTGGTAGTGGGAGAATTCCATAACTGCGTAGGCTCGTCCTGAAGAGAGGGTACGAAGTTGGGTAACATATCCAAAAAGCTCTTTGAGAGGAACTAAAGCGGTGACGACCTGCATTCCTCCTCGTGCTCCCATTCCCGTGATTTGTCCCCGTCTTCGGTTGAGATCGCCTACAATCCCCCCCATGTACTCCTCTGGGGTTTCTACTTCAACCTTCATGATGGGCTCTAAAATGATCGGATTGGCTTTGCGACAGCCCTCACGAAAAGCATAGCGCGCCGCTATCTCAAACGACAAACTATCTGAGTCCACCTCATGAAAGCCTCCATCAAAGAGACGAGCACGAATCCCTGTAGCTGGATAGCCAGCGAGAATCCCATCATTCATTGCTTGCTTGATCCCTTTCTCCACCGCAGGGATGAATTCTTTCGGGATTACACCGCCTTTGATTTCATTGATAAACTCAAAGTGCCCTCCCTCTAACGGAGAGAATTCAATAACTACATCAGCATACTTTCCTCGCCCACCTGTCTGCTTTTTGTACAGCTCGCGATGAACAACGGGAACAGTAATGGTCTCCCGATAAGCCACTTGCGGCTCTCCCTCATTCACTTCCACCTTGAATTCCCGCTTGAGGCGATCCACAATGATTTCTAAATGAAGCTCTCCCATGCCAGCTACGATAGTTTGAAGAGATTCTTCATCTACCCAATATCGGAAAGTCGGGTCTTCCTCAGAAAGCTTGGAGAGTGCTAAGGAGAGCTTATCTGAATCGGCTTGAGTCTTTGGCTCTACCGCTTTTTGAATGACAGGCTCAGGGAAAGTCATGGCTTCAAGGGCGATGGGATGAGCCTCATCACACAAAGTATCGCCCGTACGCACCTCGCGAATCCCAACCACCGCTGCAATATCGCCCGCCGACACTTCTTCAATCAGGTTTTGCTTGTTTGCATGCATCTGAATGACCCGACTCACTCGTTCCTTTTGCCCTGTTCTGGTATTGAGCACATAAGAACCCGCCTTGAGCGTGCCAGAATAGACCCGAATAAAGGTGAGCTTGCCCACAAAAGGATCAGTAATGATTTTGAAAGCAAGGGCAGCCAATGGGGCTTGAGAGTCTACAGGGCGACTTTCTTCTTCTCCTGTGCGAGGATTTGTACCTCGGACCGCTTGAATGTCGGTCGGTGCCGGCAGAAAAGCGCAAACCGCATCTAAGAGAGCTTGCACCCCCTTATTCTTGAAGGCAGAGCCGCAAAGGACAGGAAAAAGCTCCATTTTGAGTGTGCCTCGGCGCAATGCAGCCCGAATCTCCTCTGGCGTGATAGAATCAGGATCAGTGAAATACTTCTCCATCAGAGCATCATCATATTCAGCCACTGTCTCTAAGAGAAAACTACGCCATTTTTCTACATCAGGCAAAAGTTCAGAAGGAATGGGGATAGTTTGATAGGTCATGCCGTAGTCTTCTTCATTCCAAATTTTCGCTTCCAGCGTAATGAGGTCCACCACTCCTCTAAACTGGTCTTCCGCACCAATGGGCACCTGAATAGGGACGGCTTTCGCTCCCAGCCGCTCCCGAATCTGCTCCACCACACCGAAGTAGTTAGCGCCTGCTCGGTCCATTTTATTGACGAAGCAAATTCGGGGAACGCTATAGCGATTTGCTTGTCGCCAGACGGTTTCGGACTGGGGTTGGACACCAGCCACTCCGCAGAAAACCGCAATCGCCCCATCTAGCACCCGCATAGAGCGCTCCACTTCCACTGTAAAGTCCACGTGTCCGGGCGTATCTATAATGTTGATTCGGTATTTCTCTCCCTGCCAGTGCCAATACGTAGTAGTAGCAGCGGCTGTGATAGTGATGCCACGCTCTCGCTCTTGAGGCATATAATCCATCGTGGCAGTGCCCTCATGAACCTCCCCCATCTTGTGGATGAGACCCGTGTAGAAAAGGATTCTTTCAGTGGTTGTGGTCTTTCCTGCATCAATATGTGCTGCGATGCCGATATTTCGGCAGCGAGCAAGAGGTATAGTTGGATCTATCGGCATAGGCTTTTAGAATCGGAAATGGGCAAAGGCTTTATTCGCTTCTGCCATCTTGTGCACTTCATCACGCTTCTTGATGGCAGCACCTTCATTTTTAGAAGCGGCGATAAGCTCACCTGCCAGCCGTTCAGCCATAGTTCGCTCACTTCTTTTACGAGCAGCTTCAATGAGCCAGCGCATCGCAAGAGAGAGCTTTCTTTCAGGGTGCGGCTCCATCGGAATCTGAAGAGTAGCTCCACCCACTCGCCGAGGACGCACCTCTAAATGGGGCATCGCATTATTGACCGCCGCTTGAAATATCTCCAAGGGATTCTGATTCGTCTTTTGAGCAATCAGCTCTAAAGCAGTGTAGAATATCTTGTAGGCTTTTGTTTTCTTTCCCTCGCGCATGATTTTGTTGACAAAGCGAGCCACCAGCTCGCTTTTATATTTTGGATCGGGCAAGATCACCCGCGGTTCAGGATGGCCTTTTCTCATTTTTTAGCACCTTTTTGAGGGGCACCTTTTGAGGGGGTGGAGACAGCTGCGCCTTTTTTCGGGCGCTTAGCCCCGTAGAGAGAGCGTCCTTGTCGCCGTTTATCTACCCCCGCACATTCCAGAGCTCCACGTACAATATGGTAGCGAACCCCCGGGAGGTCTTTCACCCGTCCGCCCCGTACTAAGACCACTGAATGCTCCTGAAGGTTATGACCCTCCCCAGGAATGTAGGCGATAATCTCGTAGCCGCTGGTGAGGCGAACCTTTGCTACTTTCCGAAGGGCAGAGTTCGGCTTCTTGGGGGTAGTGGTATAGACCTTCGTGCACGTGCCACGCCGCTGGGGGCACCCCACCAAGGCAGGGGATTTGCTCTTATATGGACGAGGCTTCCGCCCCTGACGAATAAGCTGCTGGATCGTCGGCATATGACGGGGGGCAAAGGTAGCAAACTTTCTTTATATCACGCAAAGAAGGAGTCAAAAATGCTGCTGGATATAGGCGCTTACCTTCTGATAAATCTCTCCAAGATCAGGATGACGATGAGCAAGGTAAGCCAAATGCTTGGCAACTGTCGCTACATCT
Source organism: Bacteroidia bacterium (assembly GCA_025062295.1). Classification (GTDB taxonomy): domain Bacteria; phylum Bacteroidota; class Bacteroidia; order SpSt-205; family SpSt-205; genus SpSt-205. The sequence goes on from JANXAJ010000017.1 coordinate 36,529, forward strand.
CCCCGCCGAGCAGGACCTGTCTGAAGAAGCAAAGGAGAATTCTCGTGAAGACGACTTATGATCGTGCGAGCCAGCGGTAGATAAATTCGCCAGTCCCACTCTGGTCCCACTACGGTGTGAGCCATTTGAAAAAGGGCATTCAGAAAGTTAGCAGTAAATACAGCCCCGATGTGGAGGCGCAGACGAGCCTCTGACGAGGCCTCATAGACGGACTCTTCCCTCTGAGCAAGGGCCACAGCCCAGAGGCGAGCCTGCGGATGCCCCTCCCAAAAAATCGGAAAGCTGCCCCACTCCACAGCCTGTCCCTGAATAAAACTCTGAAGTGGATACACCACGCCGCAACGCTCGCCAAATATGCCCGAAAGAACCGAGAGCGGAACCGACCCAGCTGTATGAATGACAACAGCTTCGGATGGCAGGTAAGAAGAAAGCCGCTCCGCTACGCTTCGGATTTGGCTGTCTTTCACACACAGGAAAGCCCCTTCCACTTCGGCAAAAGGGATGCTCTCCATCTCGCTCCAACAAGGAAATGCCGCCTCTACCCTTTGGTGAGGATGATGAAGGAGTCCAACTTCTATCCCTCTCTCATGCAGGCGATGAGCAACTGCTCGCCCTACTCCGCCCGCCCCGACCACCAGCAGCATGAAAGAGACCTATTCACCCAGCTTTTTCACTGGATAAGGAGGTCGTCCCTCTGCATCTGAAGGCTCATAAGGCTCCACAGAAAGCAGGCGAAACTCTTCTTCCACTTCATTCCTTTGATTGTAGGTGCGCCAAAAGAGAGGTATCCCCCGAGAAAAGGAGCGAAGGGCAGCTCCGAGCCCCCGAGCCATGAAACGATAGCGCCATAGAGTCCAATCCACCGGCACCGACTCATCCCAAATAATCTCCATCTTACCTGATGCACAAAAGATAATCGCTTGGAGACCAGCCCGACCTTGATAGTCAGAAGCCCCAACGATATGAACATAAAGGGGAAATGTATCGGCTGTAGTAGCCGTCACATCATAAGTAATCCCCGCCTTCTTATCTATCCAATAAGTGGCGGTAGGAAGAAAGAGGAAGTCTAACTCTTGCTCTACAGTATCCCAGCGCCCTTCGGAGACAAGCCTAAGATATGAGGGGGCGATCCAGAGAGTGAGTCTTATCTCCGTTTTTCGCTGCAGGTCTCTATACTCTCCTTTGAGCTTGTATTGCGCCCAGCTGAGCCCCAGAAGGAGTAGAAAGTAGAGCCGCTGCATATCTCAAGGACCGATTTGCCCTTTGATAAAGCCCGTCAAGTAAGGACCATCAGGATAAGGATGCAAAGGGGCGCCGTTTATACGACGAATCGCATACCCAGCTGCCCCTCCCGGCTCAAGCATAAGCCCACCAGGAGGTAAGCATCCGATGTTGATAGGAATAGTAATAAGACCAAAATTGACCTGCCCTCCAAAGCAGGCTTGGATGTAGCCTGAGCGACCTGGATAGCCATAGTCCCCGCCGCGTCCGCCATAACCTTGAGGAGTAACACTTACCGTCAGAGGCCCGGCAGTATAGCTGATGGTGGTAGAGAGGATACCACCTTGCCCTCCCGTAGCTGTAAGACCCGATGAGCCGTCTTGACCAGGAGAAAAGTATCCAATTTGGAAATTACCACTGGGGGCTCCCCCCCGTCCAAGTTGAGCACCGCCGCCGCCGCCCGCTGTAATGCCGACCGAGAAGTTAACCGGACCTACGTTAAAGGTTTGCTCAATACCAGCCGAACCTCCGCCACCTCCTCCCCCAAAGATGTAACCATTTCTTAGATACAAATAGGTCCGAGCGGTGATATGGAGTGCATCCCCACCGGGATTACCAGGCAGGCTGTAGTTGGGCAAGGGTGCCCCCGAGGCTCCGTCGCCTCCCCGCCCCAAGATCGCCCCTTCATGAATCAAGGCCACAACCGATTGAGGATGGAGACTTCCCGTGGTAAAAGCAGGTACAGCCGTACTGCTACTACTGATTTCCACCCCCGGATGAGTCCGAACAATCACACAGATCGGTTGAGCGGTAGGAATCTGAGGATTCGCATTAGTGAGATTGTAGTCCACCACACTATTGAAGATATCCACCTGAAAGCACTGGTCAATTGTGAGGGTATAAATGACATTCTTGATAACATTTCCGCATACAGCCTGAATAATAATGGGATAGCTTCCCGCAGGTGCGATAGGCTCCACCTCTATTGTAAGGGTAGCAGAGCCAGATCCATTTAGCACGGGAGGAGTAAAGGTATAACTTGTATGAGGAGGTAGAGTAGAGTAAATCTGGAGAGCAATCGGCTGCGGGACTCCAGCTATTTGAGTAACTGTTACGGTTGCCTGAACCGATTGGGTATTCACATGGTCTATCGTACCTGAGGCGGGATTAAGACTGAGATTGAAATTACAATCCTCACAGCTTTCCGCATATACGGGGAGCCAACAGCGTCCATTATAGTATTCGATGACGCTATCTTGAGTATTGAAGATAACCAATCCAGCAGGGGGATTAGGAATGGCGTCCCGCTGATTGCGATCCAGACGAGGGAGCAAAAGACCTTTAGAGCTGCTCTCCAAATGAAGGATTGCCGCTGGATCAGGTTGGAGGATACCAATTCCCACCCCTTGCGCACCTAACCAAAGCGGCACCAAAGCAAGCCCACTGATTCTACCAACTCTCATTTACTCAAAGATAGAAAGTAGTTTTCATTCCTCTTTTATCTTCGTCGTATGTGGCGTATTGCCCTCTGTCTCTCTTTTGTATGGGCTCAGCTTCAAGACGACTTTTCAGACGGAGATTTCACTACCAATCCTACTTGGAGTGGTACGGATGCTAACTGGAGCATTACACCAGACCAGCGCCTGCGTAGCAATGGACCCGCTGCCAGTGCCACCCTTTATCTCTCTACACCAAATACCCTTATCAATGATGTAGAATGGCGATTCTGGGTCCGAGTCAACTTCAATCCAAGCGCTTCCAACTTCGTTCGGGTATATCTTGTTTCAAACAGAGCGAACCTCACAGATAATACCCTGCAAGGTTACTTTCTTCGGCTGGGCGGTGTGACAGGCAATCTGGATAGGATAGAACTCTGGCGCCAAAACGGCACAACTCTGACCAAGATAGCGGATGGCGCTAAAGAAGGACGCTTTGGGGGAACTGATAATATTCTGCGGGTTCGGGTGCGCCGTACGGCTACAGGGGTATGGCAGGTATGGACGGATACGCTGGGAGGTTGCTGGGAGCTAGAGCTCACTGCAGCAGATGCCACCTTCTCAACGACTACCCATTTCGGCGTCTACTTCACTCATACCTCTACAAATAGGGACCGATTATGGTTTGATGACTTTTACATCGGTCCTTACCTCCTTGATAATACCCCTCCTCAGATTGCCAATGCAGAGGTACTCTCGCCGACGCTTATTCGGGTCAGCTTCTCTGAAGGGGTAGATGCCACAGCGGAGAACCCTGCTAACTACCTTCTCTCCGATGGAAGCACTACACTTTCTATCACTCAAGCCGTCCGCCTCAGCTGTACCACGGTAGAACTGACCCTAAGCCAAGCACTTACTCCTTCTGTGATCTATACCCTTAGCTTTTCAGGGATTAGCGATAGAGATGGGAACTCAGGGAGCGGCTCAGCCCAAGTAGTGCTCCCTGAACAGCCTCGGGTGGGAGACCTTGTTTTCTCCGAAATCATGGCAGATATCAATCCTGCGCCCCCTGGGCTCTCCCCATATGAGTATGTGGAGATTTACAATCGGTCAAACAAATGGATTCAGCTGAGTGGAAGTAAGTACTGCGATGCAGGCAATTGCGTGACGCTTCCTGCTCGGGTACTCTCTCCAGGCAGTTACCTCCTCTTAGTACCATTAGCAGCCAGTGCTGCTTATCCTACAGCATTAGCGCTCTCCTCATGGCCTACCCTCAATGACGGAGGGGATAGCTTGACTCTCCTTACTCCCCTTGAAGAAGTGATGGAAATAGTTGAATACAAGACCAGCTGGTACCGAGACCCTCTCAAAGCACAGGGCGGATGGAGCTTAGAAAAAATGGACCTCAATGATCTCTGTAATGCAGATTCTAACTGGATCGCCTCTACTGCATCGGCTGGTGGTACGCCTGGTGCTGTCAATAGCGTGAATGGAAATTGGAGCGATATGACTGCCCCAATGATTGTAAGCTGGGAGCTTCTAAGCCCAAACACTATCCAACTCAACTTTTCGGAAGCAATAGATGAAAATGCGATGCAAAGCACGACGCGCTACAACCTTACAGGAGGTCTTTCCGTGCTTAGTGTGAGCACGCAACAGTCTTCAGTTCATCTTTCTCTTTCAGCTTCCCTCAGCTCGGGAGTTACCTATACCTTGAGTGTTCAAGCCCGAGACTGCCGAGGGAATGAAGCACTCCGTTCTATCCGAGTAGGTCTGGTAGAAAATGGTGAAGCTGGCGACATTGTCATTTCTGAAATCATGGCAAAACCTACCCCTGTCGTTGGCCTTCCAGCTTACGAATATGTGGAAATCCACAACCGAAGTCCTCGGTGGATTTCGCTTGCAGGATGGCAATTTTGTGATGCTTCTCGGTGCATCAGCCTCCCGACCCGCATTGTAGAGCCTGGGGAGTATATAATTCTCACGAGTGTAGGGGGCGCCTCTCTCCTGCCAAATGCTCTGGGACTCTCCTCCTTCCCTACCCTCAATGATAGTGGGGATAGTTTGACTCTTCTCAATCAAGCTGCTGTGGTGGTGGATTGGGTAAAGTACTCTTCTCTGTGGTACAGAGACGCAAATAAGGCAGGAGGCGGTTGGAGCTTGGAAAAAATAGATTTAGAGGATTTGTGCAGTGCTGATTCCAATTGGATTGCTTCCACCCATCCGAGTGGAGGAACCCCTGGCGCCACCAATAGTGTCAATGGTATTTGGCGAGATCAGACCCCCCCTGCATTGATAAGCTGGCAGCTGACCACTCCCAACCTCCTCCTTCTTCGCTTCTCCGAAACTTTGGATGAAAGCATCATGCAGCAAATCACCCAATATCAGCTTTCAGGAGGAGTCTCGGTTACAAATGCCGCGCTGAGCTCAAACCGAAGAGAAGTACTCCTAACGCTAAGCCCTCCCCTCAGTACGAGCATAACCTATACTCTTACAGTTCAAGGGGTGGACTGCCGCGGAAACTCAGCCTTGATCACTGAGCTCATTGGTCTTCCAGAGCCTGCAGCGCGAGGAGACCTTATTTTTTCCGAGATAATGGCGAAGCCCACGCCATCCGTTGGATTGCCGCCATATGAATATGTAGAGCTTTACAATCGGAGTGGAAAGTGGATATCCCTCCAAGGGATGGAGTTTTGCGATGAAACTCGCTGCACAAGCCTACCCTCCCGAGTCATACCCCCAGGAAGTTATATTGTTCTTTCGAGTGCCAGCGGAGCAGCCGTCCTTCCGAATGCACTTGCTTTGTCCTCCTTTCCCAGTCTGAATGATAGCGGCGATAGTCTGAGTATCATTCTCACCGGCTCTGGCGAAGTGATAGAAGGGATTAGATATTTTTCCCGCTGGTACCGAGACCCCCTCAAAGCCCAAGGCGGCTGGAGCTTAGAACGCATCAACTTAGATGACTTGTGTAA
>JANXAJ010000018.1 GCA_025062295.1 Bacteroidia bacterium
ACATGCCTCTCAGCCTCTGAAGGAGACTCATCGCAGCCATACTTCCCACCCTCTGGGTAGGTGAACCACCTCTACATACTCTTGGAGAGTCGTTGCTAATCGCACCCCTACATAGTCCGCTGCAATCGGAAATCGCCGATGACCACGATCCACAAGCACTAGCACTTCCACTTGTGGAGGAGACATAGTCTTCCAAAGCTCTAATAGTCGCTTCAGGAGGGTAGCCCCTGTACATATCACATCATCCACGAGGAGGATACTCGCGGACCCAGGGGAGACTTCAGACATACGCTGAGGAAACGCCCCTTCTTTCTCCAAAATCCAGTGTAGATGTCGCGTCAAGGAAGTACCTCTTTCGCTTGCTGGTATGAGAACAGGAAGCATTTCCCCATAGTGCCGTTCCAGTATCTCTAATGCCATTCGATATAAGCAATGCTCCACCTCAGCTGAACTCAGGATGCGTCGTCTTACCATTCTATCTTTTCCTTCCGAAGGAAGGCTGTAATGCCTTTCCGAAAATCTTCTGTCGCTCGTGCATGAGCATTCATCTTTGCAGCAAATTCCAGCCCTAACTGCAAGGGCATATCCTGCATGTCGGCTATGAGCTTTCGTATGAATTCCAAAGAGGTGGGTGAGTTCTGTTTAGCAATTCGCACGGCTAAATCATGAACAAAGGCTTGTATTTCATCCTTAGAGATTACATAATTGAATATTCCTATTTCATGAGCCTTTTCTGCTGGAAAAGGCTCGGCAGTAAGAAGGAGTTGCCGAGCCCAGCCTTCACCTATCCGGCGCAAGAGAAAGTAAGTAACCATGGCAGGGAGAAAGCCTATGCGTGCTTCGGGGTAGCCAATGGAAGCCTCGGGCGTAGCTACGACAATGTCGCATACAGTTACCAAACCCGCTCCACCCGCTAAGGCCGGTCCTTCCACTTGAGCAATAAGCGGTTTCCGATACTTGTACATCAGAAGGTAGAGCTCCATAAGGTGCATGGAGTCAGCAAGATTTTCTTGGAAGGTATAATTCTGAAGCTTTTGAAGATATTCAATGTCGGCTCCAGAACAAAAAACAGGTCCTTTGGCTCGTAGGACTACGGTTCGGACCTCTGTATCGTCTTGCCAATTTGTCAGGGCTTGCTTGAGTTGGCTCACTAATGCGTAGCTGAGGGCATTTCTCCGTTCGGGACGATTCAGGGTAAGATAACCCACCCGGTCTTTCACTTCTGTCTCTACGAGCGAAAGGGTTTTACTATCCTCCATAGGACAAACATAAGGGATTCTCTGCTCAAAAGTTTGCCCGAGCTTGCATCCTAGCGGAATGAAAGGGAGGAGCCTCTCGGGTCAGCCGTCCCTCGTAGAGGAGAGACAGCTCAATGTAGCGGGTCAGGGGCAAACTTAGGGTAACGTTTGTCAGGAGATTAGCCCCCGGGGTCATACCTTCTAAAAGCTCAAACTGGATGAGGGGAGGTAAATTCTTCTCTGTCTTGTAGAGAGCAGGCTCCAGTCGAATGGAAAATAAGGCTCCTGCTTTCCAGCTCCATCGCTGCTCAAAGGGAAGGCGCAATCCCCACAATTCAAAGGAGAAGGGATTGTGGCCCCATCGCTTTCTATAAGCGAGTCCTAAGCTTGTTCGCCAACGACCGCTCGGCTGGTAAATTCCCTGTGGGTGAATCTCTATGCCTTCATAAGTAAGGTTCATTTCAGGCTGGAGTGGGGCAACGCTTATCCGCTGTAAGTAGGTGAGAAGAAGTTCGCTTCCAGTAGTTCTACTGAAATTATAGCGGGAGCGAGAGGTGTATTGTCGCTGCTCTTGGCGTTGAAGTCCTGAAAGGGGAACCGCTTGGGATAACTGGTACTGGAGAGAAAAAGTCTGATCCCCTTGGACTGCGTTTCGGAAGAGGAAAAGGTCCTGTCGGTGAAGGAGCGTCCACTGCATCCACGAGGTGTCAGGGGAGGGGAGAGCTGGTAGGTAGCGCCACCACCGACTATCGGGTGCATTTTGTCGTTGCTCTAACCGGGTGTTGAACTGATAGCTGATCCATTTGAAACGCTTTTCAGGCTGCCATCGTCCCGACAAGGCTGCCGTTATACCTACTACGGGGATGAATCGTCCCGTTGCTCGCTGAAGTCGGATATAATTTGCAATCAAAGGATTGATAGCAGGGATAAACTCTTGAAGCTGCTGAAGTCCATCCCCATTCAGGTCGCGCCACTCATGGGTCCCTTGGCCAGGATTCACCGCTACAAAGAGAACCTGGCGTTGGGGCATCTGCTCTGCAGAGAGTTGGTAGAAAAGCTCTACTTCCCATGGCTGTAGCTTGAGTCGGAAGGTATTTTGACTGAGGAAGGTCCGAGTGGGCTGAAGCCGAAAGAGAGTATCTCCTGGCTGAAAAATCCGATAAGAGCTAACGGTGGAGAAGCTTAAGGAGCCTCCCTGATACCGAGCTTCCATCTGGGGCATGTAGGAATAAAATCGCAAACGCTGCCCTGGTATAGTTTCACCCGTTAGGGCTTGCCATTCCCTACGGTATTGAAGAGCTATTCGTCCCATCCATCTTTTGCTTTGATAGCGAACAAAAGGAGTGTATTCATAAAATCGGAAGTTCGCACTATCAGCTGAGGGGCTTCGGCGCCATTCTGTCCAGAGGGCAGTGCCTACCTGCCAGGCTTTGAGGGTATAGAACACCCTTCCCGTTTGGCGAAACCAGCGGTCTGTTCCTTTTGCTTGAGAGGAAGGGATGTATTCAATTAGGTAGGAGCCGCCCAAGCCTCGGAGGGTATCTAACCCTTCCCATAGGAGAGCAGATCGCCAAGTTTGAAGCGAATCGCCCCACTTGCGCCATCCCGCATGGGGCGTGAGACGATAGCGAGATCGGTAACTGAGAGGAAATCGGGTCTCTATTAGCCGTTCTTTCTCTCTTCGCCCCAAGTCGTTATAGTTCCACTGCCGTCCATACTCTCGCTCATACACTCTATCAGCGTTTTGATAGTGAGCTCCTACATACTGGAAGCTCACCTCTGGATGCATCTGCCAATGGCTGGTCTCGGGAAGGACTTGCCATCTCAGCGTCTGACGCAACGCTATATCTTCTTCGTCTCGTTGACTGAAGCGATTCTCGCTGGCACGGCTTGCATTTATCTCGCTCTCCCAACTCAGCCGAAGAGCCGTTTTCCACTTCTGCCGAAGAGAGAGTACCTCCACCGAAGTAGGAAGAGGAATCACTCGTCCTATCCTGTAGTCGCCGCGTCCTGGCCCGACCCATCGAAAGACATTCCCATTGAGTGAAGAAGATTCTCGGATATAGTCTCCCTGACCTGCCCCTACAAATACAAAGCTGAGCTGATATATAGCAGAGTCAGGGTTTTGGCTAAGGACGAAGTAAGAGAGGCGCTCTCCTGCTATGATTGTATCTTTTGCAGCATACCGAATAGCCCCGCTCTCATAGGGGAGCGTATCAATCCCCGAAAGGAGTCCTTGACGCGTACCAGAGGGAAGCTCAGCTAATTTTCTCTCCTCCTCAGGAGAAAGAGAAAAATCTAACGGCCGCCTTGGATTGTCTGCTTGACGAAAGTAGGAGGCTTGCAGAGCAAACCCTTTATCAGGTCTGGTCCAGCTCTCACTCAGGTAGATAAAGCTCCGAGCATAACTTCGGTCTGCATACTCAAAATCCACAACTATGCGGGTAGCAGCGGTGATAGGCACACTGGGCATGAAGATGATCTCTCCCACAGTGTAGTCAATCACATAGTCTTTATCTTGTCCACGCTGCATGAGGACTCCATTCACATAGACTTTTTCTGAGCCTGCGAGGATCGGAATAAATCGTTCGCCATTTTTGCCCGTGAGGGGGTAAGGGCCTTGACGCCCTTCTTGTCCCATGAAGGAATTTGTATGAAATTGTCCTTTTGCCTCTGCAAAAGCTAAGCGAGCCTGATGGCGAGTAGTATGGACCTTGAACTGAAGTCCGAGGACATTTCGGTAGAAATTGGCAAAGTGTGTTTGCGTTTCTTTGAGCTCTAAATCCCCTAAAAGGCATTCTGCTTTTCGCCATCGCAAGCCGATATTCACTCGGTCAAAGTCCGCAATGCTTTGGGTTGCAGCAGTCTGAAAGGGAAGGTTTTCATCGGTGAGAGCTGCAATCAAGAAGAGGTCGGGCGCAACTTGTCCCTCTAAGTTTAGTCGGAAGGCGCTATTGAGGGTGGCATTTTGGCCTGTGCCCACAGTGAGGGAACGGATAAGACTGCCATTTCTACTGATGCGGGGGGTAAAGGTATCTACCGATGCTTCTCGGGAGAAGGGAGGTGGGCGAGCTGTCTGCATCAGGCTGTCCCAGCGCTCTAATGCGCGCCATGGCAGAGGAGCAAATACAGGCGAAAGAACCGGTAAGGAAACTATTCTTAACCGGACCCGAACACTCTCCCCACTGGGTACCCATCGCAAAACATGAGCAATCGTGTCATATCTCCACGCCGTCGGAGGTTCTATCTGCACACTCCCTGGCAGAAGCCATCCTTCAGGCAATTGCCACTCCGAAGTGCCAGGGGAGAAAATGGTATCTACTTCAATCTCTTGGGCATACATCAGGAGTCCTGTCCATGCTACTGCTCCCCTACACAGCCATGCCGCCTTCCCCATGTAGGTATCAAATATCTATTTTTCTCAGAAGGGCTGCTCTTTGCTTGTTTTCCCTCTTGATATCAACATTTTTGAGAAAGGAGGAAAAGCTCCCCCTGCACTTCCATCATGCAAATTTGGAAAATTGAAAATCTTTGTTTTTCTTAATGGTATGAAACGGCACCAAAGCCTATCCCTCCTCTCGCTGGGCTTGGTGCAACGCTTTCTGGCTGTGGAGCGTATTATGCTTTTGATGCGTCCGCAAGTCTCATCAATCCTTTTCCTACTGAGCCTCATGCTGCATGCAGAGGGTACGCGAGAGCTGATGAACGGTAACTGTGCAAATCACGGCTACATCCAAATCTGGGATAATGCTGATCCCTTGCGAAACTTTGCTACTTACAATTGTCCAGAGCACGCTCGTCTTTATATTCGTGTCGCTGGTGGTGAAAGAATCTATATGGGCTTTCATGTCAATGATGGGAATGATGGCTCACCGACGATTGCTAACGATGTATGGATGCGCTTGAGGGCTCCAAATGGAAATGTAGTCATGGGACCTCTTCAGATCACAAGTGCCATGGGAGCCGGTTGGATTACAACTTGCAATCAAGCTCTAATTGGGCCAAGCGCTCTCTTTCCTGGTGGGTACAATGCCCTTGTCTATAATGTGCCTGCAGGTGCTGGTGGGGATTACTACATAGAGTTTGCCTTGAATAATGATCCCAATCTTCGTCAGAAACGTGTCTTTCGGTGGTTTGACATCACAGTAGCGCGCTGGAATGGCACGGCATGGGTAGAGCGGCGGGGTCGTCTCTGGAGCCGGAAGTGGGACCTCACTACCCGAGGTGCTAATAATGCATTTGTAGGAACCCTTTATACTTACTCTTTAGACTCTGTAGTCACCAGCTTTGCTTTCAATGGAATGCGCCCTTATGGTTTTGAGGTGAGCTGCAATTCATTTGGGGCTTCTAATGTTGGCACGCTTCAGCAGCGGCGCCGTTCCGACTACCGCCAATCCATCATTAATCAGGGGGGGATTCCCGCAGCTCCCGAATATCCAGTCTTTCTGAATGACCCTGATCAAGAGTTCTTTCCCACTGGAAGGGTGGGCAGTGTGGATTCATTTTCAGTTATTCCCTGCACCCAGAATAGCTATTGTATTTATGTCTCTCTCACAAAAGGGGGGCAGGTCTCTGTCACTTTGAATTTCCCTCCGCCCTACGCTCCGCGTATCTTTGTACAGAATCTCAATGCTGGTCCAAACTGTATTCCCTGGGACGGAAGGGATGGGAATGGTACTCTCATCCCTAATAACACACTTGTGAATGCGCAGTTAGACTTCTTTACAGGACTGACGCACCTTCCCCTCGTAGATGTGGAATATCACACAAATGGGTTTCGCGTCTTTTTGGTGCGGCCCACTACTCGTCCGAATAACACCCCACTGCCTGATCCTCGTGTGTATTGGGATGATGCCCTTTTGAATGATCCGGCTAACTCCCTTGATGGCGTGCAAAACCTCTCAGGATGTCAACCGACTCCCACCCAAGGCTGCCATCGGTGGCAAAATCGCGGTACAAATAACATGAATCCCGAAGTAATCAATACCTGGTGGTACACCAACACTGAACAGCATACCTTCGTGCTCAATGTGGATGATACGAAGTGGCGAGTGTTTGCTCAGATCCTGAGCTGTACAGGACAAAACGGCGTACAGGTCCAGCTCAGATTTTGGCATGAGATTCCCTTCAGTTCTGTCTCTTGGTCCATTAGTACGAATCCCCCTGGGCTTCTGGGTCAGGCTTCGGATACGGTCATAGACACGAGTGATCCCGAATGGACAGTTGTGCTCCTCACTTTTCCTGTCGTGAATAATGGGAATGCAGTTACTATCACTTTCCAAGTGAGTGCAGTCTCCTCTAAATACCCTTATTGTCAAGATCAACATACGCTTGTCTGTGCAGTGCTTCCGATTCTCTGGGCTACTCCATTGCGTGGTGAAAGGTTTCCTGACTATAATCTTCTTCATTGGGCAACTGCCATAGAAGCTGGGATTACTGGCTTTTGGGTAGAGCGCAGCGGAGATGGGCAAATGTTTATACCGATTGGCTTTGTGTCTGCAAAGGGAAATGGCTCGACCTACACCTTTCGGGATGAAGGAGCCTCTTTAGCGCCTCGCTGGTTTTACCGCTTGCGAGTAGAGGAGGCGGGGGGCACGCTTGTATATTCTGATGTTATAGAACTTGCTTCTTTCCATCATCGCCCCCACCTTACCTATGACCTCTCCAATCGCAGTATAACTCTATGGGCGACGGATGGACGCTTGGCTCAGGTAGAAGTTTTCTCCCTCTCCGGTCAGCTCGTGTGGCGAGCAGCGCTGGCATCGGGTACTCATATCCTTCCTCTTCCCCCAGGGGTGTATATCCTTCGGATGGAGGATCAGGCACTTCGCATCTGGATGCCCTGAGCTCCTCGAGAGGCGCGGTATATGCTTTTCTTCTCTACTCCTACTGAAGGAAAAGCTACCAGCGAGCATTCTATTCCCTGAATCAAGCCATGGAGCGGTCTGTAGGTTACTCTCAAGCCTAATCCTGAGGGAGGATTTTACAAAGCTATGGCTAAGTCGGTGTGGAGAGTAAATTTTTTCTGCTCAGGCAGAAGGCTTTCCTCAGGCGCTTAAGTTAGGCGGCTCAACCTCGGCTTGCTACTGTCTCAGGGCAACTGAAAATTTATTTCTACTTCCGCTTGAACCGAGCTTTGAGGGGGTATTTCAACCTGACGCCCTACAAGACTGAACCAGTCTCCCCTACTTGGCATGCCATCTCCATCTGCATCGTAGAGGGCATAGAGATAGTATCGCGATGGATGGATATGTTGGAAGGTGAAGCTATTCTTACCTGAAGGAAGCCGAACATATCTAGTGATATAACGGAGATTCTCTGGCTTGTATTGATTACCCTCTAAAATGGGGCGAGTCATGGTGAAAAGAATGACGAACTTTGTAGGGTCTGGGTTGTATTGGGAGCTATGTCTGTACCTTGCTTCTAAGGTTGAGAGGTAAGGTTGGTCATTACTGGGGTAGGGGTCTCCCTCAATGGGTGTATAGAAGATGGCTTCTTGACGCCCTAAAAAGGCCCCTGTTAAGTCTCGGCTGGGTGTCTTTTGAGGGAAATTGAGGACTCTGGCGGCCTCTAAGGCTGCACTTGTATCTAGCCTTCTGGCATTCCAGCGCATGTGCAGAACAGGGGTTGATACGGTTCGCAATTTATTGGTGTAGGCAGATAAAATGAGGCTATCCGGCCGAAGTATTCTTATCTCTGCGTAGGCGCGTTGTCCTTTGGATATAGGCTCTGAAAATCTGTAATACCCTCTGGATGATGAGTCTAAAAACAAGTAAGTCAAACGCTCTCTTCCTGCGAAGAAGCCTCCATTCCGCATGCAGAGGGTTAATTGACCCTCATACTTTGCGATGAAAAAACTCAGGTGAATGTTGTTTGCAGAATCCAGCTCGTTACGAGCGCTGATCTGACTATGGCTGATAGGACGGAAATCCACTTTCCATGTGGAAAAATTCCCCACACTTGTGGTAGAGGTTACAGGACCCTCCCAAATCCCCATCAGAGCCTCAAGCAACTCAAATCCCGGTAGCTCTTGTGGTGAGGTGGAAGGTGCTTCACTTGGCTTCTGACGATGGCAACTAAGGGTGAGGAGGGTGAGAAAAAAAGTAAATGTGATGGTACATTTTTTCATAGTAGTCGAGCCCAAAGTTATGCTGATTATACCCAAGTTTGCACTCTGTAGAGATTGTAGGGGTATCATGGGATGCTTTGATTTGGAAGCCGAGTAGTACCTTTGCCTCCATGGCCGCATGGAGAAATTGGCTTCGAACTCTTTTGAAAGGAGGTGGAGAAAAGCTTGATTCTTCCCATTCCTTTTCTTCTCCTTCTTCTCCGTCATCTTCCTCCATTCCTTCCCTCTCTTCCACGAGCTATGTTCCTTTACTCCCCCTCAGGGAATGGGTTATCCAACATACCTCTCCTTTTGCATGGGATAGAGCTATCATTCGCCTTCTCTCTGTCCAACGAGACCCTAAGCTCTCTCTTTTTGAGCTACTCAAGCCTTCTGCCTCCACACAGATTTCTGAGGACCTCTACGATTCATTGAGCCGTATCATCCGAGAGATGTATGGCTTTCAAGTTCCTCAAAACCTGAAAAAATATGATTAGGGTGGAAGATATTCAGTTTTCACCTCGGCTAGACCGAGGCAGTCTTGTATTAGGAGGTGAGCCACATGTAGTTCACTGTCATTACTATAATCACTTCTTACAAACCAGTATAGAAGATGCAGAAGGGATTTACCCTGTAGAAAATGTATTAGTGGGTACGGCTCAGGAGATAGCACATAGCCAGTTTCATCGGCTTTTTCAAGAAAAGGAGCTGAGGGAGGAGGGCGATAGAAAAGCCTTGGTAGAGACCATCTATTCGCTCTTGGGGATGGGGAAAGTAAGTTTAGAAGAAGTCTGCGCGGATGGGGGACAGGTAAGTACGCCGTATGAGCATTATGCTTATACCTATGCAGCGACTTTTCCTCCTCGTCCTAAAGGCAAAAGGGGAGTAGCTTACTTTTCGCAGGGCTACTTAGCGGGAGCTATAGAAGCTATTTATGACTTGCCTTTAGGGAGCATGGGGAGTCGGCAGAAAGCCTGCCTTACTCAAGGGGATTCTTATGTAGAATGGGAGTTTTTCCGTCTTAGTGAGCCACTACCGCTTCAAAATTCTGTAGGTGAGGGCAGATATCAAACTGCCTCTCTTCCTCAGCCGGAAGGTACCCGCGTACCTTTCCAGTCTATTCGGGATGCGGTTTTGAATCTACCTCTTAGTCCTGATCCTGAGACGGGATTCATAGAAGCTTTTGATGTAGTGCTCACGCGTCTGCCAGGCAACTACTATGCCCTTATTTCTGAAAGGCACTTCAAAAATATGCTGGCAGCATTCGGGTCTGACATTGCCCCTGTGGTGTTAGATATGCTCATAGAGTCTGGGCATGTTTGTGCCTTCAATACGCTTGGGGGCATCATGAGTAGTGCAGAATGGGACGCCGTCGTGCGTCCGTACTTAGACACGCCTGAAGATTGGCTTTACGGTATTATATCTGTCATGCCCGCGATAGGCTGGGGGATTGTAAAACCTCTTACGCATCCTAACCCTCAAAGTTGGAAGGTGTCCCTTCATAACTGGTATGAAAGCACTGCCATTGCTAGCCTTCCACAGGAGCGTGCTCTCACGCATTCTCCCTTTGCAGAGGGGATTATGAATGGTATCCTTGCTTTGGTATATAAAGCAAGTATTCATACAAGGAGGCTTACCTTTGATGGTGAGCTCTATAGCTCTCTTTTTCGGACGGGGAGACTCTATGAAAGCACCTTTCACCAGAGTAGGCTTCGGGGCGATTCTGTAGATGTAGTGGAAGGGTATGTCGTCGCCTAAACCTCTACAGGCGCACTTAGTGCGAGAGTGTGCCCAGTGGGTAAAGTATGTAATTGATCTGCCCGAGCCTTTGTCCCTAGAGCAGTACCACCATCTCTCTAAGAGACTTAATGCGGACTTAAACGACATATGGTTGCCTAAAGCAGGTATTCTGTTTCAACTGCGCCTTCCTGAAAGTAAAGGCAAGCTGTCAGGCTCTAACAGTGAGCCTACGCTTCACGCCTTTCTTGCCAAAAGAGAACATGCCAACCTACTGAGTGTTACCTTATCTCACCTTCGCTCAATTCTTGAAGGATAATTTGGTTGGGGCTTTTCCATGAGCTCTTCATTGAAGGTCTTGATGAGTTTGGTTGGAGAGTCAGGTTACCACATGAAAGGGAAGCGCTCCTTGTCCCTCTTGCTTAGCCATGGGAGATTACCGGTTAGGCTCAGTTAGGAGATCCTATTTCACTTCACACTCAGAAGGGAGAGCTTTTAGGGGTTAGCTATCACTGGCGGGGTTTTGCGAAATAAATCGGGCACAGAATGTGATACCTAAGCGGTAAGACCACGCGGTACGATAAAGTCCAGGGAGCGGCCACATCAGCTATTTGATGGAGGGGTAAGGGGGCGAAAACTTCGGGTTTATATCACTGAAGCCGTATAGTCAAGGTGTGATGTTGTAGAGATGTCCCCTTTTAACGGCTTTAGGCTTTTTCGTAGCAGTGCCTGATGTCTATGTGCTCACCTATTGCGGGCAAGCTGTGATGACCCCTGTGATTCGCTGAGGTTATGGTCCTCCTCCTGTACTAAAGAGAGCTTTGAGAGGAGGCAGTGCCAAGGGATGCTTGGACACGAAGCCTTCTCCAAATTCCACTCCGATAAAGTGCCCCATCTCTCGTGCGCGAGCTTCTAAGTGCGGGAAAAAAGTGGGTCTCGTCAGATAGGTAGGGGGGTCAGGGTCATTAGGGTGGTGGAAAAATTGACTCTCATAAGAGTGAATGAGCTGAAGCTTTTGCTGCCAGTAGGATGTGATGTCCACAACCAAGGAGGGGGTCATCCACTGGTCTTGAATGGCAAAAAGAAGAAGGGAAGGACGGAAAGGAGGGTAAGCTGTGTGAATGCGTCGCAGTCCGGCTAAAAACGCTGCACGCTGCACAAGCCTTGCCGCTCGTCCATGGTCAGGATGCCGGTCGCTTAGCGCATTTGTAATAAGGATGTGTGGTCGGAAGCGACGAATTAGCTCCATAACCGCACGAAGGGCATCAGGGGTTTCGGAAAAAAATCCATCTTCCCACCCTAAACATAATCGGCTCAGCGGTTGGAGAAGGCGATTGGCTATCTGGCTCTCAGCGTATCGGCGAGCAGGTGAGCCACGACTGCCCAACTGTCCCGCAGTAAGGTCTACAAGGACTAAATGAGCCCCTTCTGCTCGCCACCTCAGAAGCGTCCCCCCACAGCTAAGCTCAGCATCATCTGGGTGAGCCATGATGGTCATAACTACCATTTGGAGGGCAAAGCTACTTGTAGATTTGTAGAGTGAGATGGATTGCACGGCTTCTGACGATAGCTTTTGCGCAGGGGTTTTATGTCACTCGGGTGCAGCACGCGTTCATTGGGAAAGCTGGAGTGGATGAGACGCCGACCTGTGCCGCTCGCGACCGGGAAGGATATGTGTATGTAGGCGGTTTCGTTCGTTCCTCTTCGGTGGCGCTTCCTGATGGGTGGCTGGTGTGTCTGACCCCTACGGGAGAGGTGCGTTGGATGCTCACACCAGGGGGAATGGCTGCTGATCACATAGAGGATCTGTGGGTGGGTGATTCTATTCTTTACTTCTGCGGGTATAGCGGTTCTTCTCTTTCTCATCCAGAGGAGCTTCCTGTAGAGCGGCGCGCAGATTTCTGGGTGGGGGCAGTGGAAAAAGCGACAGGTACTCTTCTCTGGCAGCGGCGATGGGGAGGTCCGTTTATTGATATGGCTTTGAGCTTGTGTGGCACTTCCTATCACACCCTTCTTATAGCCGGGCTTAGCTGGCATGACACTCTCTCAGGAGTGGAAGCCGTCGTCTGCGTACTCAATGAACGAACAGGTGAAGTTCTTCATCGGTTGAATTGGGGACGAGCACCCAGTCTCATTCGCCGGATACGACCATTTTCCTTTCAGCGAAGCTTTATTTGCATCGGAGAGCAGGATCATCGTCCATTCATCGCAGAAATAGATTATCTTGGACAGATCCACTGGCGAGTATCACTCCAGTTTCATCGGTTTCCATCTCAGCTTCATGCTCTTCATATTACCTCGGACGGTCGGATAATAGTAGGGGGGCGATATGGAAATCGATGGAGCATAGCTGCCTTTACCCCCAGCGGTCAAATCATTTGGGAAAAGCTCTGGGACAGAAGCAATATGGATGGTACGCTTCAGGCTCTGACTGAAGGACCTGAGGGTATCTTGTATGCTGTAGGATGGCAGTATAGCGAAGAACTCGTATCGTCGGAGCAGCGAGGAGGAGAGGATATTTGGCTGGCGGCCCTTACGAAGGAAGGGCATTTACTTTGGGAGCGAGGCTTTGGCGGACCAAGCGATGAGCGAGGGGTAGCCATCGTGCCAGCTGGCGATACCCTCTTTCTGATTACCGCTAAGGAAAATCGCTTTAGTGATCCTTCCCCTCACAAGGACGCATGGCTGGTCATCCTTCGGGCGGTGCCGTGTAGTAAAATTCCTCTTCGCTTGCGAACAGATGCCCCTTCCCTCCAAGAAAAAGCAGGAACTCCTATTCGTTTCTGGGTGGAACTGCCTTCCTCATATGCAGTGAGGCGAGTCATTTGGGATTTTGGGGACGGTGGTACAGCCGAAGGCTCCTCTGTAGAGCATATTTACCTGCTTCCAGGCTTTTACTCTATTCAGGTTCGCATAGATTTCAAGTATGGCTGTCAAGAAGTATATCCTCCCTCCTTTGGGTTGAAGATTAGCCGCCCTTAGAGAGAATACGACGAGTCAGGGTAGGATGAAAATCTATTCTGGCTGAAATGAGATGAGAGTACATGCCTTGGGAAAATCCTGTAAAGTTTGCAAGAGCATAGTCTATTCCAAAGTACCAGAGGCGCAGGCCGAGTCCTGCCGTTGGATAAAATGAGAGAGACGAGCGTCCTGTCCAATCTTTTATGCGTTGAAAGTTACTCATGCCGAGCCGAAAGGCTACCCAGTCTCGGTAGCGAAGTTCTGTGCCCGCTGCTATGTCAGCACTCAGTGGACGACCTGGGAGAAGGGTATTTCGAGGCCCGTCCCAGAAAAGGAGAATATCAGCTGTGGGCAGGAGGGAAAATCGTCGCTCCCGCCACAGATGAACACCTGCGCCGAGCCGAAAGCTGGGACGAGTCCATTCAATAGAATTCTGAGGAATAGCGTTTCCTGTGAGGATAAAGGCTTCCTCAAAAGTTTCCGTATTGAAGGTCCAAGCATTGAAAGTAGAGGTACCATCGTAGAGTACAGCACCCAATCGCCACGGTCCTTTTCGGTAGAGAAATCCTCCATCTATGCCGAATCCCCAGGCTGTCGCAAATGGTCCGATCACCCGATGGATGACTTTGAGGGAGACACCAATAGAAACACTTGTATCCCGAAGCGGCTGAGCATAGGAAAGATAAAGGGCCATATCTGCAACGGAAAACTTCGTGATGCGGGAGAAATCATAGCTTGTCCCATCATAAAAGCGAAGCGTATTTGGGATATCATCTATGCCCAGTCGAATGAAGCTGATCGCTAAGCGTCGCCCTTCCTGAATGGGAAAGCTTAGAGCCCCATAATCGTACTTTGCTGCACTAGCAAAGTACTCACTGTGCATGAAGATAAGCTGGGGATAGGAAGGAGTACTCAAAAGGGCAGCGGGATTCCAATATCCTGCTGTGGCGTCATTAGCAGTGGCTGCTTGAGCATTACCTAAAGCTGCTGCTCGCGCTCCTACCCCTATCTTGAGGAATTCGTTGCTATACTTGACCTGAGCCCAGAGCCAAGAAAGAGCGATTAGCCCGTATAGCGCACGCCTATAAGGCATATATCATCTAACTGAGGGATATCTCCTCGCCAGTGAGTGATAAAGTCCTCAATCTCTGCTTTCTGTTTAGCAGCAGGAAGATGAAGTTTTTGGAGAAGGAGATCGCGGAGCCGCTTTTGCAAAAGTTTTGTTCGGCGGGGCGGCTGCCCCAGCAGATACTCCCATCCAAATTGATCCACTATCCCATCCGAAAAGAGATAAATACTCATATTCAGGCGAAGGGGAATAGTATGACCTTCAAAGGCGATAGCTGCTTGGAGAGTGTCGCCGCCGATGCTGCGACGCGATCCCTTAAGCTCTATCAATTCCCCCTCAGGGGTAAAGACAAAAAGCGGCCGTCGAGCCCCAGCAAACTGAAGAAGCTGATTTTCCGTGTCAATCAAGCAGAGCGCAATATCCATTCCATCTTTGATTTGCTCTTGATGAAGGGTCTGATGAAGAGTGAGTCTCAGCTCCTCATCCAGTCTCTGAAGAAGAAGGGCTGGATTTTTTGGACCTTCTTCTTGAGCTAAGCGATTGAGGAGGGTCGTTCCTATCATACTCATGAAGGCCCCTGGCACACCATGTCCTGTGCAGTCTGCCACTGCCAAGAGGCTCTGGGTCGGCGAGAGACTATAATAGAAGTAAAAATCCCCACTCACGACATCCCTGGGAAGGTAAAGAACAAACGACTCAGGAAATCTCTCATAGAAGGGAGTAAGGTCCGGAAGAATTGCCATCTGAATTCGCCTTGCGTATTGGATACTTTCATCTATTTCGGCTTTTGCGCGCTCTATTTCAGCTTTTTGCTCTTCTAAAAGAGCTTTTTGCTCTTCTATCAAGCGATTTCGTTCAGCCAGTTGAGCGTTGATTTCTCGCTCTCGCTGATTAGCTCTATATAACACAAAGAGGAATGCCGCTGCTGCTCCAATCAAGAGAGTGGCGCTGATAATAATGACCCACGTGACTTGACGGGCTTTTTCAGCTCGGAGTTTCTCAGCTTCTAAGCGCCGCTCTTGCTGCTCTCTCTCTTTCTGGTAGAGATAGTTCAGTTCCATCCGAGTCATCGCTCGTGTATTTTCTTCGTTAGAGAGGCGCCGAATCGCATCTAAGAGCGGCTGGATATATCGGTAGCCTTTCTCGTATGCACCTAACTTTCCGTACAAAAAGATAAGTTTTTCATACGCTTCTCCTAGTTCGCTATACGCTTCTATAGGCTCTAATGTGAGGCGTGCTGCTTCATAGGCTTGGAGAGCTTCTCTGTATTGATTACGGAGAAGAAAAAATTGTCCTTGGGTCATATACACATAAGCGAGAGCTTGAGGATTCCGACTTTTCTGGGCGTATCGGAGAGCTGTTTGAAGGTACCGACGAGCGGTATCCACTCGCCCTTGATCCAATTCTAGCCGGGCAAGGTTAATACACGCTTTTGCAGCAGAGATCCAGTCCTCTGCTTCCTCCGCTAGAATAAGCGATTCCCGCAGGAGATTCCGACCTGCTTCAGTGTTACCTACTTGAATCTGAACAACTGCTAAATTCATTGCAACCTGGAAGGGGAATCGAGTGTCTGGCGCCAAGTTCGCATAATCGGCAGCTAAGCTAAACGCCTCTAATGCCTTTTGCCATTCTTCTTGATTGTAGTAGATTTCACCTAAATTGTTCAAGACCATAGGAAGCATAGTTGAATCATTTTGCATCTCGCAGAGGCGTCTTGCTTCTAAGAGATGTTCCATAGCTTGGGGGTACAATGCCTGAAGAGTGTAGATATTAGCCAAGTTGAGAAGGACTTGGACGGCGAGTGTGCTTGCATTTTTTGCTTTAGCAATGGTGAGTGCATTTTGATAGAGGTCTTTTGCTTGAGCGTAGCTGCCCACTCGGAGGAATCCTTCCGATGCTACCCAGTTCAGAAGTTCAGCCCAGAGAAGGCTATCAGCCTCTAAATCTTTTTCTGCCTGCAGAAGAAGGGTATCTACTTGTGGTAAAGCGGACTGGATAGCCTGCGTAATAGCGAGGCCGTATGCCTCTTTCAGCCATGTAAGCACGCCGGATCGCTTCGCTATCGCTATAATGTCCCGATGAGTCTGGAGAGCCTCTGGTATTTTACCCTGCTTCAAATAAACAAGAGCGAGGGTTTTTAGAGCATTTCTTTGATACTCTTCTTCTTTGTTTGCCTCAGCTAAAGTCAAAGCTTTCCGAACGCTTTCTTCTGCCAGCTCATAAAGATTAAGCCGGAGGTACAGCTCAGCTTTGTTGATGAGTGTCATAATAATAAGACGAGGCTGTCCTGACTCTTGAGCAAGGCTAAGGGAGCGTTCGTACAGGGTCTGTGCCTCCACCGTATTTCCGATGCTTTCAGCAAGAGAAGCTTTGAGATTGAGAATCTGGACCGTAATCGGTAGGTCATTGGGTATGAAAGTGGCTATACTCTCAGCCCGAGCGAGAAGCCGTCCCGCTTGATCGTATGAGTTTATGTAGTAGAGAGCAGAAGCTTGATAATAAAGACTCAGAACTTGGCGACGCAGGTCCTTAATCCGCTGGGCTATAGGAAAGGCTTGACGGGCATATTCGAGTGCCCGACGCTCACTGATGTTTAGATAGAGCTTAGAGAGAGTAATGCAAGTCGTGAGATAGGTGGTATCGGGCAAGCGTCCCTGTCGGAGGAGACGCTCCAGTGAATCTATTTCTCGCCCGCTCTGAGCGAGAGCCCAACCGCCCACTAGCCCTATCCCAAGGAAGAGGAGTCGCACAAGTCTTTCAAAGGTAGGCATTTTTATTATCAGCCTATCCTACAAAAACTTTGCCGAAAACTTGCTGCCAGAAGCGAGCGATGCGCTGGAGGGGAAGTCCCATCACGTTGTAGAAGTCCCCATGAATTTCAGCGATGCCGAGAAGACCAATAAGGTCTTGAGCACCGTAGGCTCCAGCTTTATCCAATGGGGGCATTTTTGTGAGGTAAATTTGTATCAGCTCCTCTGGTAGGGGATGAAATCGGACAGCCGTCTCTTCATAGAGAGTCCAGCAGCGGTGAGTCGTACCTATAGCGACACCAGTATAAACGGTGTGCCAGCTATTTGAGAGGCGATTGAGAAAGTCTTGAGCCTCGGAAAGGCTTTTTGGCTTGCCTAAAATGGTGCCAGCGTGATAGACTATGGTATCGGCAGCCAAAGCAACTTCGTCAGAGGCGAGGGTAGGGAGGACAGTAGCGAGTTTGCGTAAGGCAAGGAGCATCGCTTGTTGAGGGGGGGACAGCCCCTCGGTCAAGGTCTCCTCCACTTCTGCAGGACGCACCTCTACCGTCCAGCCCAGCCGTTCAAGAAGCTCCCTTCGCCTCGGAGAGGCTGAGATGAGAATTAGTCTCATAGTAGAAACACAAACCACTGAGGACTTTTGGAAAAAAGTAAGTCGTCTTTGGAGGGAGAGTCCATCCCTCTTCGGCAGCTTTTTTGACGTAGGAAAAGGGCATCTCAGGCAAAATAAAAGCCCACCCTTGTCCCTCTGAGGCTTGTTGAATAAGAAGAGCGGCTTCTCTAGAGAAGACAATCTCACCAAAGAGCACATCTAAGACCCACTCATGGAGCCAAGAGATAAGGGGACGATGCTGGAGTTTTTCCCAGTAAGAGGGGCGCAGGCGTGCAGTGTAGATGCGTCCTTCTGGCGAGACCACACCTATGGCATGTCTAAGTCCTCGTACTTCCTGCCAGAGAGGAACCCGAGCTGCCGACTCTTGCACACTGAAGTACCGACTCAGAAGAGGAAGAGGTGATTCTGGTCCATGCCAGAGTCTGTGTGTTGGGATAAGAACGAGGGTTGGATCATCTATTGGCGTCACGTATACAAGAAGGTAATGCAAACCGGCAAGCCGGGCAGCAGCCCATCGATGATGTCCATCTGCGATGTAGAAAGGACCCTTCCCAATAGCTTCTTGGATGAGCTTTTGGTGTCCGAGATGATGAATAGGAACCCATCGGTGCATTACGCCATCTTCCCCTCCGTGAATAAACTCTGGACAGACCAAGTAGCTTTGAAGCAAAGGGAAGATGGAAGCCCAATCGCCGAAGCTCAAAAGGTGAATGGGCGTGGCTTGAAGTGGGAGCTGAGTGAGGTTTTCCTGAATGCCCTGTAGGCGATCAGGTAGGAGCGCTTCGTGGGGAAGCAGAGGAGCTTCTGTCGGCAGGAGCCCAATCACCCCTATCCGCTGAGAGAGGGTATGCCGCTCTCCATACCTTGAGAAGGTCTGGCTATATGCGTAGAGGGTGGGAAGAGGTTCTTGCCGAAGTACCTTTTGAAGGAGCCACTGCTGCCAAGTACGAGGCAGCTCCTCTCTGCATTCAGGAAAGGCGATGTGAATGGCTTGCTGAGGATCAGCCCGAAGTCTATGGGCTTGAGAAGGAGAGAGTGCGTCTCGGACAGGTGCCACTTTTGGTTGCATCCGATAGACCCATCCCTCAAATGGCTGAATCACGCTCGTGTAGGCGCTTCTTCTTCATGGCTAATAAATTGAAGTTCAGGAAAGTTTCTTAGGAAGGTATATCTTTCCCAAACTTGGCGAGCTTCATCTCCTAAGATAAGGTGACGGGGAGCCCATCCCATCTCAACGCACCGGAGAAGCACCCTTCCGATGTGCCGGGGATCCCCTGGCTGCTGTCGATCCATCTGTGCATATCGCTCTGCCATGAGAGCGTGAAGTTCATAGTAAGGACTTGACGGATCTAGACGCTCTAAAGTAGGCGCTTTCTCTAAGGAGAGACCCGCCCAATCCGTTCGGTAAGGACCCGGGGCCACACTACAAACATAAATCCCAAAAGGGGCTACCTCTTGAGAGAGAGCCTCGCTGAGTCCTGTAACTGCAAACTTTGTTGCATTATATAAGGAGGTGCCTTTGAAGCCAAAATACCCAGCAATGGAAGAGATATTGAAGATAAATCCCTTTCCTTGTCGTCGCAAGAAAGGTAGTACTGCTTGGCAGAGCCATATAACCCCACAGAGGTTGGTTTGAATTTGCCTGTGGATTGCTTCGGGGGGTAGGTCTTCCAGGGCTCCTACGAGTCCATACCCTGCATTATTCACAAGCACAGTGGGAATAAATCCCTGACTTTCTGCTCTTTCTAAAACGAAAAATGCTTGGGTGCGCTGCTGGACATCCAGAGGAAAGGCGATCGTCTGTTCGGGATAGCGCTCATGAATCTCCCTAAGGGCTTCTACTCGTCGAGCTGTGAGAATGACCCGATGTCCAGCTTCTAAGACCACCTCAGCTATTGCGCGACCGATGCCACGATTTGCTCCTGTGATGAGCCATGTATGCATTACGCAAATCTACCACCCTTTGGAAATTCATAATGGGAGCTGAGCAACCGCCTCTTCTCTTTTGAGCTGCTCGTAAAGGACTCGTCCTGTAGGGGTATCCCTCTGGGCCAGTTCATTGGGCGTAGTGGCCGCCAAAAGGTATCCTCCTTTTTCTCCTCCTTCTGGTCCAAGCTCTATTACCCAATCTGCTCGCCGAATCACATCTAAGTTGTGTTCAATGATTATGACAGTGTTTCCTCTATCTACGAGCCGATGAAGAGCGCTCAGAAGCTTAGCAATATCTTCCATATGAAGCCCAGTAGTAGGTTCATCCAGAATATAAAGGGTACGCTTTGTATCTGGACGAGCGAGCTGCTCCGCTAGCTTGATGCGCTGGGCTTCTCCTCCAGAGAGGGTCGGGGAGGGCTGTCCTAAAGGAAGGTAGCCTAATCCAATGTCTTCCATAGCTTTGAGATACCGAAGGATTTTGGGATGGGCGGCAAAAAACTCACAGGCTTCACTCACTGTCATGCGCAGAATATCACTGATGTTTTTACCTTTATATCGCACTTCTAATGTTTCGGGGTTGTACCGTTGTCCATGACAAGTAGGACAGGTTACATAGACAGGAGGCAAGAATCCCATCTCTACGGTTTGGACGCCTGCGCCTTGGCAAGTTTCACATCGTCCAGCATTCCGTACATTGAAGGAGAAGCGTCCTGCTTTATATCCTCTGGCTCGGGAAAGAGGTAGCTCAGCATACCAGCGGCGAATCTCATCCATAACGCCTGTATAAGTAGCTGGATTGCTGCGAGGGGTGCGACCGATAGGATGCTGATCCACAAGGATGACTTTATCTACTTTTTCTGCGCCTTCTATTGCATCATAGGGGAGGTAAGAATGGTGGACTTCTCGGCGAGCTCGAAGAAGGGCTGGATAGAGGGTGTCTAAGATGAGGCTGCTTTTGCCTGAACCGCTCACCCCTGCCACGACGATAAGCGTACCGAGGGGAAACTCTACTTGAAGATTCTTGAGATTATGTCCCCGAGCTCCCTGAAGTACAATGTAGCCCTGCAAGTGAGGACGTGGGGCACGGATAGGAATGCGTCGCCGTCCGCTGAGGTACTCTGCTGTTATGCTTGGCTGCTGGATAAATGACCCATAAGGTCCCTGAGCTATGAGATATCCCCCTTTTTTGCCCCCAACAGGTCCAATCTCCACCAGCCAATCCGCAGCTTTCATCGTCTCCTCATCATGCTCAATCACAATGACAGTACTTCCTTGGTCTCGTAGGGCTTTGAGGGCTTCCAAGAGAAAGTGATTATCCCTGGGATGAAGTCCAATGCTAGGCTCGTCTAAGATATACAGTACCTCGGTTAGCCCTACGCCAAGCTGGGCAGCTAATCGCACGCGCTGTCCTTCCCCCCCAGAGAGGCTGGACATAGGACGAAAAAGCGAAAGATAGCCCAGCCCCACTCGCTCTAAAAATCCTATTCTCTTACCAATCTCTTGAATGAGACTTGCTCCAATCGCCCGAGCGGTGGAGGAAAGAGTGTCGGGCAGGACCTTGAGCCAGCGATTCACCTCCTCCAGTTCCATTAGCCCAATGTCTCCAATTGAGAGCCCATTTATTCGAAATGCCAAGGACTCTTTTTTGAGGCGCTTACCCTCGCAGGTGGGACAACAGATGGATACAAGGTGGTGATCAACCCATCTTGGTGGGTGTTCATCATAGTAAGCCGCTTGAATATACTCCCACAGTGACTCAGGACGATGCCATGTACCAAAGACAGGAGCTTCATCGCCTTCCCTTTCTACGATGAACTGCCCTTCAGGAGCTTTGCCCCATATGAGTTTTTTCCGCTCTATTAGTGGAATATCCTTCCAAAGGGTTCCTCGTGGAATTTGTCGCTTGTGGAGTAGATTTTGCCAAAAGACTAACAAGCCGCTATCTTCAGAAGCAGGTGCTAAAGCTTGGACCGCAGGAAGGTTCTCATTTGGAAAGAGCAATTCTTCTTGGAGGGTACGGACCTCACCTAGCCCCGAGCACGTGGGGCATGCCCCGTATCGGCTATTGTGTGAAAAGGTATTGGGTTGGGGCTCGTCAAAACTGGTACCCGTCGCAGGATCAATGTAATCCAAAGAATAAGTCCAGACCTTTGGGTCTCCTTTTTGGATTACATAAAGTGTTCGGTGTCCAAGTTTGAGAGCTACTCCGACACTTCGGCGGAGAGCTTCAAGAGAGCCAGCAGGGTCAAGGGTATCTACCAAAACTTCTATGTCATGAATGCGATTGCGATCTAAAGTGGGAATATGCTCAGAGAGATCATACCATTCTCCATCTATCCGTACATGTTCAAATCCTTTTTTGAGCAGGCGCTTTAGTTCTTCTCGGTAGTGTCCTTTTCGGGCTCGTACGATGGGGGCCAAGAGCTGAATCTTTCGTCCTCTGAATCGCTCTCGCAGCAGGGCAATGAGCTGCTCTTCTGTGTAGCGCTCTAATTTTTCACCTGTAACCAAGCTGTGAGGCTCAGCAAGCCGAGTATAGAGGAGACGAAAATAGTCATATATCTGTGTCGTAGTGCCGACGGTAGAGCGGGGATTGTGGGTGTAACGATGCTGATCCATTGCAATCACAGGGCTAAGTCCTTCCAATCCGTCTAAGTCCGGACGCTCTATGGTCTGTAGAAACTGACGAGCATACACAGAGAAAGTTTCGGCATACCGGCGCTGCCCTTCTGCATATAAAGTGTCATAAATCAAAGAGCTTTTTCCAGAGCCGCTCACCCCCGTAACTACGATTAGTTTATAGCGAGGAAGTGCAAGGGAGATGCCTTTGAGATTGTGGGTGCGTACGCCTCGGAGCTGAATCTCCATCCTAAACGAAATTAAAAGGAAATATCCTCCCCCGAGATTCCACCGCCTTTTAGTATATTCGGGTGTGCTAACCATCAGCTTATTTCTCTTGGCTTTGAGTCTCCTCATCCTCATCCATGAGTTTGGGCATTTCATCCCTGCAAAGGTTTTCGGGATGCGAGTGGAAAAGTTTTATCTTTTTTTTGACTGGCCCCGAAAACTTTTCAGTTGGAGACGAGGACAGACAGAGTACGGGATAGGAATTCTGCCTTTGGGAGGATATGTCAAGATTGCAGGCATGATAGATGAGAGTCAGATAGGGAAGAGCGGGGGTTTGCCTTCTCGCCCAGCTCCCGATGAATTTAGAGCCAAGCCGCTTTTTCAGCGAGTGATTGTTGTCTTAGGAGGACCTGTGATGAATGTTCTGTTTGGCATCTTCCTTTTAGCTGTAATCTTCTATATAAATGGCTTTCAGAAGGTTCCCTTAGCCAAGTGGGCCTATGGTATGGAAGCTTTTCCGCTGGTAGGAATGGAAGCAGGGGATCGCATAATAGAAGTGAATGGAGAGCCTGCTTTCTTGGATATGCTGGCTTCGCCTGAGTGGCTCCTTGAGACAAAGCCGACGCTGACCCTTCTTCGTGGTCGGGATACTTTGCGTCTTTCTCTTTCTGCATCAGTGCGGGATAGTCTTTTTCGGTTATATGGTCAGGGTAGAGAAGTATTTGCCCTACGATTTCCTGCCCGCATAGAACCTGTACCGAAGGGGCCAGCAGATCGTGCTGGCCTTCGGACAGGCGACCTCATCTTAGAGATTGAGGGACGCTCCATAGAGAGCTTTGCCCATATGCGAAAGGTCCTTCAGACCCTTCAGAAAGACTCGGTATCCCTGTTGGTGAAGCGAGGAGAAGAGACTTTCAGTATCGGAGTCAAGTTGGACGCAGAGTATCGCCTTCAAGCGTATCCCTCAGTGGAATTGCCAGTGGAGAGGGCTGAATTCAGTTTTCCAGCTGCGCTACTCACAGCGGTCAGCCAGTCTTACCGCATCACTGCGGCGAATCTTCGAGCCCTTTTTCAGCTTATTACGGGACGGAGTCGTATCTCAGACAATCTCGCTGGTCCGATTGGGATTGCCCAAATGGCAGGACGTTCATTTGTGACCAGTGGCTGGACGGGATTTTGGGCTTTCACTGCGACGCTGAGCCTCATCTTAGCAGTCATGAACCTCTTACCAATCCCTCTTTTAGATGGAGGACACCTCCTCTTTTTAGGGT
Organism: Bacteroidia bacterium; assembly: GCA_025062295.1. Taxonomy (GTDB): domain Bacteria; phylum Bacteroidota; class Bacteroidia; order SpSt-205; family SpSt-205; genus SpSt-205. Next base: position 23,527 of record JANXAJ010000018.1, read on the forward strand.
TGGAAGCGATTTTTCGGCGTGAGCCGTCCTACCGCCTCCGAGAAGTAGCTCAGTATATTGGCTTGGGGCTCATCCTATTTCTGATGATTTTTGCCTTTTGGAATGATCTGCGCCGCTTATGAGGAAGCTGATTGCTTTTTTTCTCCTATACTGGCTTCAAGCTCAAGACCCCAGGCCTGCTATTGAGCTTTTCCGAATGGGGCGTTATGAGGAGGCATATTCTCTGTTTCGGCGTCTTTTTGAGAAGACGCGAGATTATCTCTGGGGCAGTTATGCGGTTGAATGTCTCTTCAAGATGCACCGTTTTTCTGAGTATCAGCGATGGCTTCAGGGGGAGAAACAGAAGGGGGGTGCTTTGTCTGGATGGGGATTAGCGTGGGAGGCTCGGCGCAAGTTCTTAGAGGGAGATACTACAGCTCAGCAAGCATGGCGAGTTCTTCTTCAGGGGGGACTTTCGCTTTCCTCTTTGGAGGCCTTAGCAGAGGTGGCTCAGCGAGTCTGGGAGGAGCCTACCTGGCAACGAGAAGCTCTGGAGATTGCTCGTCGTCAGCATCCTTTCCCTTATGCATATGCTGAGGCTTTCATTGCATCTTACGAGCGGGAAAACCTTTTAGCAGCGGCTTGGCGAGAGTGGCTTCGGTTATGGCTTGCTCGCGGGCTGAGCTCCGATAGTTTATTTGGAGTACTTCAGCGGTATGTAACGCTGGGGCTTTTGCCAGATAGCGCGGAGATAGCCCTGCTGGAGCTCTGGCAAGACCATCCCCACCCGACTTTAGCGGCTCTTCTTCTTCGACTCTATCTCATTACAGAGCAGTATTCAGAGGCTCTACGATACGCAAGGGCTGCTTTTCGCTTGGAGCGGGACTGCCGTCCCCTCTATGAGGTCGGTTGGGTAGCCTACGAAAAGGGGGTTTTCTCCGTCGCAGCAGAAGCGCTCCGGCTCCTTATCCAAATGGGAGAAATTTGTCCTTATTATACATCTGCGCTTGCCCGATATACTGAGGCTGAAGCGCTTCTCCTTCAGCCTGAGCGAGCTTTTGCTATTGTTGATTCGCTTCTTCGTCGCTTCCCTCAGAGCTATCCCCTCCTCATAGAAAAGGCTAAGTGGCTTCTGCGCTTAGCTAAGCCTGACAGCGTCTTTGCTTTGCTGGAGCCTTTCCATCCCTCTTTGTCTAGCGCTTTGGCCCAAAAATATCTTCTTTTGGCTGAAGCAGCCCTTCGGAAAAAAGACTACACAAGAAGTCGCCTCTATCTCTTGGAAGTGGAGAGTCGTCTTCCTCAATCTGTCTGGCAAAGTGAGGTCTACTTCCAGCTTGCTCGTTTAGCCTACTTTCAAGGGGAGTTTGAGCTTGCCAAGACTCGGCTTCGCCTTCTCAAGCATAACACCCAAGATGATCTCTCAAATGATGCCATTCAGCTTTTCTGGCACATTGAGGATAACCTTAAGCCCGACACTTTGATAGAACCCCTACGATTGTTTGCTGCAGCCGAACTGCTCAAGCTACAAAATTCTCCTACCGAGGCTTTGGCTCTCTTAGACTCTATTCAGAAAGTGTATCGGGGTCATCCTCTCACTGATGACATTTTGTGGTTTAAGGCGGAGTATTTCTTGAGCCAGAAAGACACCCTTCACGCCCGCAGGTATTTGAGTTTATTAGCCGATTATCCTGATCCAGAGAGCCTATACAGAGATGATGCTTTATACCTTTTAGGGGAGCTGAGTTCTGTGCCTAGTGAAGCGGCTCGGTATTATGAGCGACTATTGAATGAGGTGCCAGGGAGCCTTTATGCTCGTATAGCTCAGGAGAAGCTACGGAAATATGCCCGCTGACTACCTTCGCAGCATGAAGGTATTTCTACTCATGGGTCCCCCTGGTGCAGGCAAGGGGACACAAGCTCGGAAATTAGTAGAGAAATATCACTGGACGCACATAGCGACAGGGGACTTGCTTCGGGAGGAGATTCGGTTAGGGACCTCTCGCGGACAAGCTGTCCAAGCCCTCGTAGAAAGTGGAAAGCTCGTACCAGATGAGCTTATGATTGAGCTTGTGGAGAGTCGTCTCACTGATGGGGGTACTTATCTTTTGGATGGCTTTCCAAGAACCCTTGGGCAAGCTCAGGCCCTGGAGGAACTGCTCACTCGGAAAGGAGCTCAGCTCACAGGCGTCCTTTTTTTGGAGGTGCCTGAAGCTGAACTCATTCAGCGTCTCTTGCGTCGCTCACACGCTGAGGGACGAGCTGATGACACCCCCCATACCATTCAGACTCGCCTTCAAGAGTATAGAGCCAAAACCGCTCCCCTTCTGTCTTACTATGAAGAAAGAGGAATCCTCTACCGCGTGCCTGGACTCGGAGATGTGGAGGAAATAGGCAATCAAATTGCAAAGATCGTAGAAACTTTGTTAAGCTCTCCATGAGCTACATGCCAGAGGAGATTCAAATAGACTCAATTGAGGCAGCAATTGAAGCTCTTCGGGCTGGGCGAATGGTCATTGTAGTTGATGATGAAGACCGAGAGAACGAGGGAGATCTTGTGATGGCTGCTGAGTTTGTTTCACCCGAAGCTATCAATTTCATGACAAAAGAAGCGCGGGGATTGATATGTGCGCCAATCACAGCAGAGCGGGCCCGAGAGCTCCATTTGCCTCTTATGGTGATGGATAACACGGCCCCTCACCACACAGCTTTCACTGTCTCAGTAGATTACATCAAAGAGGGAAAGGTTACGGGTATTTCAGCCCACGACCGTGCTCGAACCATTCGAGCCTTAGCAGACCCACAGGCTCGTCCAGAAGATTTTGCTCGTCCGGGTCATATATTCCCCCTCGTTGCGCGGCCTGAGGGCGTGCTTCGTCGAGCAGGTCATACAGAAGCGGCAATTGATCTCATGCGTTTAGCTGGACTTACCCCTGTTGCCGTTATTGTTGAAATCATGAATGAGGACGGCACTATGGCTCGTCTGCCTCAGCTTCGCCAGCTTGCGGATAAGTGGAAAATCCCCCTTGTAACCATTCGGGACCTCATAGCTTATCGCCTTCGGACAGAAACTACCATTGCGAGAGAGGTGATTGTAGATATGCCGACGAAATATGGACACTTCAAGCTATATGCCTATCGGCATACCCTTACTAATCAACCTCATATTGCACTTGTGAAGGGCACATGGTTACCTGATGAACCTGTATTGGTTCGGGTTCACTCTTCTTGCTTCACGGGCGATATCCTGGGCTCGCTTCGGTGTGACTGCGGGGACCAGTTGGCACTTGCTCTTCATCGCATTGAGGCAGAAGGGAAAGGCGTACTGGTCTACGTCAATCAAGAAGGACGCGGGATTGGACTCCTTCCTAAAATGCATGCTTATAAGCTTCAAGAGGAGGGGCTGGATACAGTGGAAGCGAATTTAGCTTTAGGATTCAAGCCTGATGAAAGGGAGTATGGTACGGGTGCTCAGATTCTGCGAGACCTCGGGGTGCGCAAAATGCGCCTCCTCACGAATAATCCCACTAAACGAGCAGGATTGGCTGGATATGGATTGGAGATCGTTGAGACAATCCCCCTGATTACTTTTCCTAACCCCTATAATCAGCGCTATCTACAAGCCAAAAGGACCAGATTAGGACACATCTTGCCAGAAGACATCCTCTCTCAGGTTCCGTCAAATTCTGTGTGAGGGATTACATTTCCATCAAATAACTCTGCTCGAGGGGACCTTACTCTTTATTTGCGATAGTGTAAAGAGGCAGTCGGCGTACTAAGGCTAGGCGTCTGGGCTCAGGCTGCGACAATCCCCTGAAAAAGGTTTCGGCTAGCACCCAGCAGCCTTGGATCAGACAGAGGAAAGCTGAATATAAAGCGTCCTGAGAAATTCAGGATGAGGCTGCTTCGGTATCATCCGTTCTTCCTTCTCTACCTAATCGTAAAAAAATTAGACATTATCCAGCAATCCTATGAGATTTTTTTGAAGATTAGCCTCAATAAGGGGTTGGAGCCTTTGATTGCTACCTCAAATCAAATTCCCCTCTACAAGTACTAAGAGGCAGGGAGCTTAGCTTCTCTCGGGGTCTATATGGTTAGGACACATACGAGGACGAGCAGCAGCACAGCATGATAAACCCAAAGAAGCCTCTCAACTCAATCATTTAGCTTGATTCCCTGAAAAAGACTGAGAAGTTTCTTTGGAGCTTGTATCTACTATCGGGATGGCTTTGGCTCAAGGTTATTCATGAGCTGAGCCTGAGTCAAAGGACAAGCTGCGCCCGCTGCAGGATTCGAACCTGCGACCCTCTGGTTAACAGCCAGATGCTCTAACCGCTGAGCTAAGCGGGCACCTCAAAGGTAAAACTTTCTTTCCATTGGTGAGCGGGGATGGCGATTCTACTTCTATTTGGAGAGGGGTCCTGCGGCTCCAGGCTAATGAAAAGGGGGGCATACGCTCTTTTGACCCTTCTGATGCGATTAGCAATGTCGGCGGGGAAATAGCAAGCCTATGGGACAAGGAGACCTAATGCATGTCTCAATCAAGTGGGGAGCTAAGATGGGTGGTGAGGGCTTTCCAGAGGGATTCACTTTCACTTGTAGCAGCCAAAAGGTACCCTTTTCAGGCGGCGGCAAAGGGAGGGACTCATAGAGGGTTTCTAATGGCTTTTGCGCATCGGATAGCTTCTTCTGCGTCTTTATACTTTGCTGGGGTAAAAGCGGGAATAGTTCTTATGAGTTCGTGAAGGAATGTACCACTCAGGCGGGAAGCATTGCCAGCAGGCTCCATCTCCTGAGAATAGAGCTGACCGCTGGCTCAAGTTAGCCTTGCAAAAGTCCTAACCCTTTGATAAGCTAAAGTGAAGAGGAGGCCTCATCACCGAAGGTAGGTAGAGAAAAAGGCTTCTACCTCCCAGAAGACTCGGTAACGATACCCGGCAAGGCTGTGATTCTGACCTGGAAAAATTCGCCACTGAATGGGAGCTTCTGGCTGGAGGCGAAGTAGATTTTCCACAAACTGAAAAGTATGCTGGGGATGAACATTATCATCTGCCTCTCCATGCATCACGAGGAGAGGCAGGCGAAGAGGGGTTTGAGTAGGGGGAAGCCGAGTCAGCTCATAACCCGAGCGATTGTTCTCAACCAAGTCCATGAACCGTTCAGTATAAGCAGTATCGTAAAGTCGCCAGTCAGTTACAGGGGCGACAGCAACGACAGCACTTAGCCCTGGTGGTGCTGCAAAAGCGAGGCGGATCGCTAAATACCCTCCATAACTCCATCCAAAAGCTCCAATCTTCCCCACAAAAGGAAGTGTCCGCAAATACCTAACGAAAGCCGCAAGGTCCTCTGTCTCCAGAAGACCCAGTTGCCTATAAACCGAAAATCGTTCGTTAGGGTATAAGGCGCTTCCGCGCCCATCTACACAAGCCACAATGTATCCTTTCTGTACAAGGTAAGCTTGCCAGAAGAAGGTGATATTCTTGAATTCTCTGCTCACTTGCTGAGAGCCTGGACCACCATAGAAAGTCAAAACAACAGGATATTGTCGGCTACTATCTAATTTTTCGGGAAGGAGTAAGTAAGCCCAGCGGGGGAGGGAATTGGCTCCTGGAAACTGGAAAAGATGAAATCGAACTGGGGGAATGTCTTGGCGGAGGGCTACATTTAGGTCGGGGAGACTCTCACATAGACGGGGATCTCTTGCATGACAGAGACGCTCTCGGTATGGGTCGCTAAAGCTGCTTTCTTTTATCCAAAGAAGGGCTCCAGCCAGTTCAGCTTCTGCCCATCCCGTGGGAGGGGTGAGCCAGATAGGCTGGGGAGCTCGTCGGCTCAAGGCAAGGTAGCCCACGCGTTGATCTGCAGGTGTGGCTCCAGAAGCCGTAAAAAACAGCTTGCCCTCAGCATATCCTATCAGTTCTCTCAAGCCAGCAATAGCATACACGCCGAGACGCCTTCCCTTGTAATCATAGTGCCAAATCTCCCATTCCCCTTTGCCACCAGCTAAATAAAAGAGTTCAGGACGATCAGTTGCCCATACGATAAGCCGCCGATTGTCCCAAGTAAAAAATCCTCTTGTGCTATCTGAAAAGAAGGGGAGAGGAGTACTGCGGCCTACCTCATATTGGTAGAGAGTAAATTGATTCTGTCTGCGATTGAGGTGGGTAAAGTAGAGTTCATCTCCCATAGGACTCCAGCTGAGCCAGGGGATATATCCGCCTGTACTGTCTATCCAGAGAAGGGTGTCATATCTTCGGATAAGGTCGTAGAGGTGCAGCTCTACTGTGGGGTTTCGCTCTGCTGGACGAGGATAGGGTAAAAAGAAAGGAGAAGGATAGGAGCTTTTAGTGGGTTTGAGGAGGGGATAGAGGGGGGTGTAGGTATTATCTAAAAGAAGGTAAGCCAGATAATGCCCAGAGGGAGAAACTGCGAATGCTCGGGTAAATCCGAATTCTTCTTCATAGAGCCAATCTGTCGTCCCTGCGCGACGCTGCCCTTGAAGGCGAGTAAGAGTATCCCACCGGGCTCCCCTCCATGTGTAGAGGTAGAGATTCTGCTGATCAGCTACTATGAGTGCTTCTTCATCGGGGGTGGGTAGCGCTTCGTACCAATCGCCAGGAAGAAGACGGGACTCTCCGAGCTTTACCCACACGAGAGAGCCTGAGCTAGAGTGCCTGAAAACTCGCTTCAGGGAGGACCACGCTACCCATCCCGAAGAGAGAGGAAGCCATCGCTGAAAGGGCTGGGCTGTCCCAATAGTCTCTGGCATGAGAGAAGATGTAAAGCGATATACTCGGCCTTCCTCTGTCTGTCCATACCATCCATCGGGACCCGAGGTAAGCTCATGAGTCCGAGCAACATACTGATACTTCTGCCAAATCGCAGGGAGGGTAAGCTGCTGTAGCACGATCCATCCCCAGAGAAAGGGCGCGTTCATGCAGCGAAAATACCCATTCATGCGTGCTTCTCTTCCACTGAGGGAGTGTGAGTAAAGAGTAAAAAATAAATCGCGGTATTTTTACCCCATGCGGATTTGCCTCACGTTTTCCATGCTAGGGCTCGTGCTGGCTCAAGGGCTCGGAGACAGTGCTTACATACGTCTCAAGGAGCAGGGACTCTTTTCCCCTACTCCCTCCTTGCCATCGGGCGTACCATTTCCGCTTACTTTGCCTGAGTCTGATTGTAGTGGTGCTATACGAGTCTGTCAGAGCACTTATACTTACACGGCTAGTCCTCCTAATGGAGGTACAGTTTCAGAGCTTGGTACGACTGGGCGAGGTACCTGTCTGCTGAGCGGAGAGAGATATAGTGCTTGGTTCATCTTCACCACTCAGACAGCAGGCACTATGGGGTTCTTATTGTGTCCAGGTACTGTAGGAAGTGGTGGGCGAGACTATGACTTTGCGATGTGGGATGTCACGGGACTGCCTAACCCTTGTGCTATTTTCCAGGGAAGTGGGAATGTTCCACCTCCTATTCGATGTAACTACTCAGGCGATCAATCAACTACGACGTGCTGTGGTTTGCCCTTCAATCACTGCTGGGCAGGAGGATTGACAGGTATGGATGCTAATGTAGTAGACCCTAATCCTCTGAGTTATCCTGCTTCTGACCCGCCGATTATGCCGGGTATTCCTGTGAGTGCTGGTCAGACCTTCCTTCTTGTGATTAGTAACTTCAGCATGAGCACATATGGCTTTACCCTTCAATTCACTGGTACAGCTCAATACTTTGATGATGAGCCGCCTCGCATGGATACCATATATCGAGCCTGTAGTAACAGTTATGACCATCAATTGGAGGCCCTGACTAAGCTGCAAGTGCGCTTCAATGAACTTATTGATCCAAGTACAGTAGATGCCGATGGTTCTGACTTTACTCTGATAGATAACCTTAGTGGAGCTTCCATTCCGATTCTTTCAGCGATACCTCTCAATCCGCCGCAGACTCTTGTAGTAGAGCTTACGACGGGTCAGCCCCTCGCTCCGTCTCGTACCTATGCCCTCCATATCAATTACAATGATGGGACGGGTGGCGGACCAACGGGTGGAACGACTAATACTCCGATTGCTGATCAATGTGGGAATATTCTGCCTATCACAAATATCTCAGTAGGAGGTTCAGCCGATACATTTATATTTCAACTCATAGATACGCTTTCTATTCAGCTTCAAGCGACACCTCCTCGCTGCTCGGGCACGAGTACGGGTTCTATTTCTGCTCAAGTCAATGGAGGCTACCCTCCGTATGAGTATGTGCTCATATCGGGCTCATCTGCGGTTCCACCGCCAAGCGGGTGGGGAGGGGTCTCTCAGTGGAGTGGGCGAGCGGCAGGCACTTACACTCTCTGGATACGAGATGCAGTGGGATGCATTCAGCGACGCCTCATTCAGCTACAGGATCCTCCGCCTTTGCGCCTTCTCCTGGTGGATTCTCTGCTGCAAGCCTGTGGCGGACAAGCAACGGGATTCGTTATCGTTGAGGGGCAAGGAGGTACTCCTCCCTACGAATACAGAATTACCCCTCCTTCAACACCTTGGAGTTCTAATCCCTCATTCAGCGGGCTTTCCACGGGGACTTATACGATAGAAGTGAGAGATTCCAACCGCTGCACCGCCTCTCGGACCATTCAGGTAAATGTTGGTAATCCCATTCAAGTGACGCTGGTAGGGATTGACCAGGCGATTGAGTGTCCAGGAGGAGTAGGAGCTTTCTCTGTTCAAGCCACAGGGGGGGATGGTAGCGGTAACTTTTCTTATGTTCTTCTGCCGCTCGGTCTTACCAATACGACAGGACGATTCACTGGCATTCCAGCCGGCACTTATACTATTCAGGCAATTGAACCAGCAGGGTGCTATGATACCCTCCAGCTGACCCTATCGGAGCCTTCCCCTTTCAGAATCACTGATAGTAGCATCACTCCCTCTACCTGCAGAGAAGGTGCAGATGGGCAAATTCAACTTTTGCTGACAGGGGGGACACCTCCATACGTATATGAGTGGCGAGATGGAAATGGCAATCTTCTAAACGCTTCTTCGGCTTTGCTCCCTAATCTTGCTCCTGGTTCTTATACCCTTACGGGGCGAGATAGCAAGGGATGTGCTTTTGGTCCTTTTACCTACGAGGTCTCCTATCTTTATGAAGCGGCTCTGCGCGAGGCTTCCATTCAGGCTGTCGGGGAGTGTCCTGAGGAGCGGATAGTGCGCTGCAGTATAGAAGGCGAAGGCACCCCTCCTCTCATGTATGCATGGAGATGGAGCGATGGCTATGCCGACTCTTCCTCTCAATCCCTTTTAGAGCGGCGCTTTGCGCAAACCGAGGGAGGTACCTTCTCAGTGCGCGCTCAGGTCTTGAGTGCAGGAAAGTGTATAGCAGAGAAGGAACTCTCAGTCTATGTGCTTGCTTGCTACGGACTTGTCATCCCTACTGCTTTTACCCCAAATGACGACGGCGTCAACGATAGGTGGATTATCCGAGCAGCTGGATTCCAGCGCTATACTTTGATTGTTTATAACCGATGGGGCTCAGAGATTTGGACCAACGGAGGAGATATGACGAAGCACTGGGAAGGGCGTGATAAAAATGGACAACTCGTCCCTGAGGGCGTCTATATCTTCAGTTTTGTCGGCACAGATGACACAGGAAGAGAAATAAGGCGCACTGGTACAGTTACCCTCCTGCGATAAAGCCCATCTCAAAGGGTAGGAAGCTCATTTCCGAAGGGCAAATTCCAACCTTGGTAAGGTATTTCCTGAAGGACTTGGAGATTAGCCAAAAGTTGTATATTTGCGTCCAGTATGTGGTACCAGCGTTTGATTCCTGTCATCGTACTTACAGGAGTATGGCAAATGAGCATGTTTGCCCAGCCACTCTCTGGAACCTACACAATTGTAGGGGTTGGGCAAGTTAACAATCCGAATACGGAGTTTGAAACAATCCAACAGGCTCTGACCGCTCTCCAAACGAGAGGTGCTAATGGGGACGTGGTCATCACCCTCCCACCTGGCACTCAGTGGCATCCCTCTCAAGAGCCCACTATTCTCACCTTGAGTACGTATACCTGTACAGGGTGCAATGTATCGCTTGTACTGGACACGACCGTTTCTCTGGATAAGTCTCCTGCATCGTCTGCTGGTTCTCGCTTCGTTTTCCGCATTACGGGTACTATTCAAAACTTCACGATAGATGGCAAAGGAAAGTTTCGCTTCAAAAGCACCACCTCAGCTGCTGGAAGTGGAACCGGAACGGCTGTGATCGGATTAGTCTCCACTGCTACTCTTCCTCTCGTGGTACAGAACTTCAGAGTCAAAGACCTTATTTTGGCAGGAAGTGGAATTGGGACTACGGGAACCTATGCTGGGATTTATCTCGGTCCTGATGCAAGTCTGACCACGGGGTCTCTCCTTAGTACAAGTAACGTTTCGGGGGTTACTATAGAAGGATGTCGCATAGATACGCTGAATATTCCGCTTCATCTGCGGGCTGCTCGTCCCTTGGCTCAAAACCTCACGGTTTCAGGCAACCAAATTGGTCTGACCTCTGTTTCTTCCTGGGGTGGAGCAAGTAATACCGGTGGTATCCACGTGCTGGGATGGCGAAATGTAACTATTCGCCAGAATCGGATTAGCGGCGTACAGACAAGTACTAACTACCAAATTGCAGGAATCCGCTTGGACACGTGTGAAAACTTCCTCATAGAGGCAAATTGGATTCATGGTATCCGTTATACTGGCGACAATGGATGGGGAGAATATGGGATTTTCGTTCAGCTTCCCTCTACTTTCGCTCCCACTAGTACCCATCGGATTCTCAATAATATGATAGCAGATATTGTGGGGGATGCGTGGAATAGCTTCACTGGGTATGTGAGTGGGATTGCGGTGAATGCGACAGCTGCCCTTACAAATGCGAGGCTCTCTATCTATCACAATTCTATCCATCTGTTTGGGAATAATACTAACTCAAATTATGCTTCTGGTACGCCTGGTGAAGGTTCAGTGGCTATCTCTATCGGTGGGAATATCTCAGGTGGGGTAGATATTCAAGGTAATATTCTTCAAAACACTTTGCGTACTTCTCAGGCAGGCTCGAAGGCAGCATATGGAATCATATTTTTCTCCACAGCTGCTCTCACTAGCGTAACAGTCAACTACAATGCCTACTACATAATGGCTCCAGGGGTTTCATCAAACCACATTGGACGAGTGGGTAGTACGATTAATCCCACATATTACACAACTTTTTCTGCATGGCAGGGTGCCCCTTTCAATCCTGAAGGAAATGGTATAGAGCTTCCTTCAAGCGTGCCATTTACAAGCAATATTGATCTTCATCTTGATCCTACAGTGGCTACCCTTGTAGTGAATAGGGGCAATTCTGCGTTCAATGGGGTTATTCAAGACTATGATGGGCAGAATCGTCCTCTACCCAATCCTCCACCGGGTGCTTATAATGACCCAGGCACCCACCCTGACATCGGGGCAGATGAGGTGGATGGGACCTATGTGTCCTGTCCCAGTGTGCTGGAGGCAGATGAGATCTCTCTCTCGCCTGCAGCTCCTGAAGCAGGTCAAAATATCATCGTAAGTGTAGCAAACCCCGCTAATCTGTCTGGTATCCTCACCCTTCGCTGGTCCACAAATGGAGGAGTTACTTGGACGACTGTAGGTGTAACGCCGGCTTCTTTCCCTTATACTATTCCAGCGCCATTGGCCTCTAACTTCCCTGCTCAGCTTAGAGTGGAACTCATTGCTACGAACGTCCCTGGATGCAATCCCCCCCTACCCACTGATACAGCGCGAGCCTCTGTTACCATCAGTTGTCCTTCCTCCTTTACGGCAGGTGGAAACACTCTCAATATTGTCCAAGACACGGTCCTCTTTGGCGCTACCATTGTTCTTAATGCCTCTCCCTCACCTGCTCCACAGTACATCATTCAGTGGTCTCATGATCGGAGTACGTGGAATAACGTTATGTACAGTGGGACATTCCCTGTGACCATCATTACGCCGTCCAGCGGGCTGCCCTCCATTCCAGCTAATCTCTATATCCGATTAGTAGCTCAAAACTATCCAGGCTGTTCTCCGACTCAGGATGTGTCTGAAATAGACTCAGTTGCCCTTATTGAACGGGCAGGTAATCGCCAGTCTTCAGCTATTCCGGTCAGTCTGACCTACAACGCTGGGGCTGGACGATGGGAAGCCACTATTCAGGATAGCACAAATGGTCCTGGTACGTCTAATGAATATGGTCTTGACGGAGCATTGGGCGGCAATCCACGAGGGACAGGAGCTCGAGATGTATTTTACCTCTTGACCCTGCCTGTATGTCTGGACTCCCTTGTGCTAAATACGTGTAATACAGGAACTACCTATGACACTCGCATCAATGTCATCAACTTAGCTGACCCTGATACCACTGCAAACGACGACCAAGGCTTAGCCGCCTGTCCAAGTGTGCATGGATATAGCTTCCCCCAATACACTTCTCAAGTACGGATTATTGGCTTTCAAGGCTCTCGTCGGATTATTCCGAGTGTTCCGACGACTCCCACACGAGATACGCTGACGCTTCAGCGAGGGCATCAGCTCTTGATAATTATGGAGGGGTACAGCTCAGCAGACCGAGGGAAATTTACGCTTCGCATAGAGGGTTATGGCCCTGCTCCCTCCAATCGCCCGAAGCCCTCACTGGGCGCTGATCAAGCTGTGTGCGTCTCTGCTGGCACTTTGAGCTTAGATGCAACTACGACTCCCGCTGCTGATAACTATGAATGGGTCGTGAATGGCAGTGTCGTTTCAGGTGTGAATACCCCTACCTATGACCTTCCACTCGCGCTGGGCACCCACGAAGTGATTGCACGGGCGATTTTCAATAATACACGCGGTCTGAATAATGGGGCGATCTGCTTGGCAGATACTACGGCAGATACTCTCTTAGTAGAAGTTACTGCGCCTGCTTCTCCGCCGCCTGCTATGGATTTGGGTGGAGATCGCGTGGTATGCGTAGCTGCAGGAACCCTTACCCTCTCCGTAGCCTCAGGCGCAGATACTTATGAATGGAGCATTGATGGAGTGGTAGTACCAGGCGCTACCACCAACACATTTGACCTTCCCCTTGCAGTGGGAACCTCCACTGTGAAGGTGCGGGCTATCAATAATCCTCCCAGTGGCTCGGCTTGCACAGCGTCTTTAGATTCTGAAGATCAAATACAGGTGACCGTGACGGATGTAGCGCCCATACCGCCTGCGATGAACTTAGGCGCTGATCGGACGGTATGTGTGTCTGATGGACCTTTCACCTTTTCTGTGGCTTCTGGGGCTCAGGTGTATGAATGGAGCGTGAATGGGAATGTCGTAGCCACGGGATCTGCTTCTTCTGTCAATCTGTCTCTCCCGGTAGGTACTCATTTAGTTCGTGTGCGGGCTATCAATAATCCTCCCAACGGCTCTGTGTGTGGCTCCGCCATTTCACAGGATGAAGTAGAGGTGAGGGTTACGGATGTAGCGCCTGCACCGCCTGCGATGAACTTGGGTAGTGATCGGACAGTGTGTGTGTCAGAAGGGTCTATCACCTTCTCTGTAGCGCCTGGAGCTCAGGTGTATGAGTGGAGCGTGAATGGAAATGTGGTAGCGTCAGGTTCTAATCCTACCTTCAATCTCACATTAGCTGTTGGGACTTATACAGTGAAAGTGCGAGCCATCAACAACCCTCCTACCGGCTCGGTTTGCGTAGCCTCTGCGGTTTCGGAGGATGAAGTAGTGGTGAGTGTAACCCCTGCGGCTTCTGCACCGCCTGTGATGAACTTGGGTAGTGATCGGACAGTGTGTGTGTCAGAAGGGTCTATCACCTTCTCTGTAGCGCCTGGAGCTCAGGTGTATGAGTGGAGCGTGAATGGGGATGTGGTACAGAGTGGTTCTAGTTCCACCTTTGTGCTTTCCCTCGTAGTGGGCACACACACAGTTAGGGTAAGAGCGATTAATGAACCTCCTTCAGGCTCCGCCTGTACCCCTCAAATTTCAGAGGATGAGGTAGTAATTACAGTAACTCCTGCAGCGAATCAGCCACCTGTGATGGATTTGGGTGATCCTCGGAATCTCTGTACATCTGATGTCTTCTACACTTTCTCTGTAGAGCCTGGTGCAGATGTGTATGAGTGGAGCGTCAATGGAGACGTAGTCCAGACAGGATCCAGTTCAGTATTTCTCTTTAGCCTTGCAGTAGGTACCTATGATATAAGAGTCCGAGCAATTAACAATCCACCATCAAACTCAGTCTGCACTGAGCCAGCAGTTTCTGAGGATAATGTCTTAATTGTCGTCGAAGATGCAGCTCCTGCTCCTCCTGCGATGGATCTGGGCGGGGATAGAGTAGTATGTGTCTCGCAAGGCTCTCTTTCTTTCTCGGTCTCTTCTGGAGCAGATGGATATGAGTGGTTTGTGAATGGATCCCTTGTCCAGTCAGGCATAGGTCCTTTTGCTCCTACTACCTATACCCTGTCTCTGACCGTGGGTACTCATTCAGTACGTGTGCGAGCTACCAACTTAGCAGGGCTGAGAGGAGGGTGTGCTAACTCTATATCTGAAGATGAGATCACGGTCACAGTAACAGAGGCTCCTTCTCAACCGCCTGTAGTGGACTTAGGAGGAGACAGGGCTATATGTGTAACAGAGGGATCACTTACCCTCTCTGTAGATGCAGGTGCGGAGGCATATGAGTGGAGTGTGGATGGGAATATAGTTGCGGGAGCAAATGGTCCTACTTTCACTCTGCCATTAGCGGTGGGCATCTATGCAGTGCAGGTGCGGGCTGTGAATAATCCACCTGCTGGCTCCGTCTGCGACCCAGCCGTAACAACAGATGAAGTCGTCATAGAGGTTTCGCCTGCTCCAGAGGTTGCTATCCGGGCTGGGAGTACTGCATACGAGAATGGTGACACGCTATACGCTGTAGGAGAAGATTCTATCTCTGTTATCTTCTCTGACTCTACAACTACGCCTGGCAATACCTACACTTGGCAGGTGTATGAACCTGATAGCACTACGCCTACGCTAGTCTCTACGGAAGACACAGTGAGCTTTGTATTTAGGCGGTCTGGCACATATGTAGTCATCCTAATCTCTCAAAATGGCGGATGTGAGGAGAGAGATACTCTGTATGTGGATGTTACGCTTTCCACAAGTACAGCCCTTTCTCTTTCCATGGGTACCTTCGCTGCTTTCCCCAATCCGAACTCTGGTACCTTTACGGTGACGATGCCCATAGTGGGTACATATGAGCTTCGGGTTGTAGATGGAGCAGGGAAAGTTGTTTACGCCGGTAGGATAGAAGGTACGGATCGGACAGAGGTACGAGTCAACCTTCCTGCTGGGGTCTATCAACTTCTTATCTCAGGGGAGGGGCGAAGTGCTTGTCTCAGACTTCTTCTCGTGGATTGAAGCTTAGGCTTTCGTACCTAATCCATGAAGGGGCGGGGCAAAGGCTCCGCCCTCTTTCTTAATGAAGGTTCTGAAGTCCAATCTGTGGGAGGGAGGGTGTGCTCAATAGGTTCTCTGAGCGGCGGCAGCC
>JANXAJ010000019.1 GCA_025062295.1 Bacteroidia bacterium
CGGCAGCTACCGAAGGTAGCTGCCGCCGCCCACCTATCGCCCAATCGCATACAACCTCCCGAGCAGCACAGAAGCGGTGCTTCCCCCCGATACAGAGCCCTAAGGCAAAAGCCGAAGAAGCTTCAAGCTATATTCTGTCCCCTCTATCATAACTTGGAGAGTATAAATACCCGTTGCCCATCCTCTCACATCTAACTTGAACTCATGAAAGCCTGCTGGGTAGGTTTCAGGCGTTAGATAACTTACTAAGGTGCCCCGGACATCATACGCTCGTATGCCTATACGCTTTTCTGTGGCAATCCCAACTTGAACTGTAAGCAGCTCATGCACAGGGTTCGGAAAAGCCCGAGCAAACTCGCTTAGATTGCGTATATTTTCCTTTGTGAATTCAACCTCTGCCACATTGCTATACACCAGGGCTTGAGTTCCATGCTCACTCACGACCCGATACAGATTTGGCTGCTCAAAGCTTGGGAAGCTATCCAGCCAAGTAAATCCAGTTGCTCCCACTCTATCATGCCTGTAGAGGAGTACCCATCCTGTATCTACCTTTTTCTCTAGAAGAGCGTACTGTATAGGTGTATTGGTTTGCCATACCAGTTGAACCTGAGCATTAGGAGTTGGAAAAGCTGTCAGCGTACTTTGAATAGCAGCTAAAGGCACACAGCTCACTACTTCTACAGTGGCTTCCATCGTGTCAGGGCAGGCACCAGGGGCATTTACCACCATTTGAAGGGTTTTTATTCCAGGCGTATTCCATATACAAGCTTGTGTAGGACCTGTATGCCAAGTGAGACCTCCATCGCAGCTCCACTGAACCTGCCCTCCAATCACAGGGGAACTGGAATACACCTGGAATTCACCGAAATTAGGGGCGTTTGCCGCACGGACATCAAACTCTAACCTCCATAATTGGGCGAAAATGATCTGGGTCTCTGTAAAGATACCGCTGTCATAGACATATTGTCCGGAAGAAAAATGAAAAGTTTTTGCCAGCTTCCAGCCAGAGCCATCATTGTAGTAGAGTCGGGCACGATAAGGCAAGCGCTGAGCTGCGTTTGGGCAAGTCTGACATCCCCAGAAAACGATCCGATTCACACTGCGTGGGATAGGATATCGCCACATTGCCCATTGAGTACCTGCAGATGAGTTGGCTGCTGTCCATGCTCCGCCATTCTGATAGATCCCATCACCGAGATGGACAAAATTGGCGCTCTGTACTGAGGAAAATGTAAGCTGGCCCAGATTCGGTACCGTTCCGTGAGTACCAAACCCAGTGATAAGGCTACCGAAGCTAGGTTGACTTGGACCTGAGACGAGAGTCTGATTTGTGAAAGTAACTGGCTGTCCTGTACAGTAGGGAATAGGACTGACGGAAAATTGCCCATTGAGCCTCGGCAAGGCAAGTAGAGTGAGAGGAACCCGCTCAGCTGTACACGCGTTTTCTATCCAGTACAATTCAGACCGGGTGGCAGTAGTAGAAAAGGTGGCACTATTCGTCTGAAAAGGTGTCCCTCCAGAAGGTACCCTATACCAGTCAGAAGGCACGCCGACATTAAGCGTTACGAGAGAACCCACGCACACAGCAGTGTCTTTCGTAGTAAAGGTGCCATAATAGGCAGTAGCGGCTCCATCGTAAGGTCCCCCAGCAATAGGTAAGGGACAGCGGGCAAGAATTACTTGAGCCGCTGCTCCGTCATAAGGTCCGCCTCTTACACTGAGAGTGGCACAAGCAGCTGTAATCACTTGGGCAGCAGAGCCGTCATAGGGTCCACCTGCTGTCGCACTTGGGCAGGGGAAACTCTGAAGAGCAGAAGCAGCCCCATCATAAGGACCGCCTCGGTAAGCAAAAGAAGGACATCCAGCGGTGAGAATCTGGGTTGCAGCCCCATCATACGGTCCGCCAGCATAAGGATGCTGAGGCGGAGGGCAATTCAAGATCGTAGCGTTTGCTGCTCCATCATACGGACCTCCAGTGTAGGGAGTTATAGGCCAGCATATGGCTCGAATGAGAGCTGTAGCAGCCCCATCATAAGGACCGCCAGGATAGAACGATTCAGGACAATTTGCCCTCACCATTTGAGCTGCAGCACCGTCATATGGTCCCCCGCTAATCGGCATACGACAGACCGCCTGTACAAAAGCAGTGCTAGCCCCATCATACGGGCCTCCTCTGTAGCTCAGAGATGGACAGGAAGCCCGTAGGACTTGGGATGCTGCTCCGTCATATGGCCCACCTGGAAGAGGCGGTACAATCACTTCAAACTCTATACATAGGGTAGAGCTACATGCAGCCCCATTCGTCAGAGTTACGCAGACTCGCTTCCGTCCGGGGAGGCTATAGCTTACTGGGGGAGGCGTGGGTCCTACATGGTCAATCTGCGAAGCGCCACACGCTCCACTCCCTGCACAAAAGTTCCAGTAAATGCCCTGTCCTGTACCCGCTACCGTGTCTGTGTAAACGGGGGTAAAGGTAATAGGCACGCCTAACCAGACAGGGGAAGAAGGGGACATACTTAGATTGACTCCTGGGTAGGGATATACCACCAGTATGCGACAAGCGGTGTCAGATTGAGTTCCATTACTAACCCCTAAGCACACTAAGTATGTGTCAGCACGAGTATAGGTGTATTGAGGCTGAAACTGAGTAGAACTCCCCCCATCTCCAAAAAGCCAGTAGTAACTCATGCCAGGACCCACGGAGGAATAGTTGAGAAACTGAGTGGGTTCTCCCAAGCATATGCCGCGAAAGTCAAAATTAGCTCGGGGTTTATTCGGATCAGGCGGCACACAGGTCTGAGTAATAGGAGTAGCCGTAATTTGGACCTCAATATGACCTGTCGCCCATTCTGGCATGACCACTTGTACCCAGAAGCTCTTAAGAGGAGGACGACATTTGAGATGGAGAATGACATGAGTCCCCTCTGCTACACACTCCTCCTGATTCATTGTATTACAATCGCCAGTGAGGACCCGATAGAGTACCTGCTCGCCTAGCGCAGTGGTATTTTCTACAATTCGCACATCAAAATTCATTGTGTCAGAGGTAAGATTATTCACTAATACCCACGCAGACTTTTTCCCTATAGGTGTTCCGAAACAAGCCATTATCGTATCTGATTCACCCACCCCTTCTCCTATGGTGAAACAGTCTATAAAGAGATTCGCTGAATAAGGCCCGCCCGCTGCTGGAATGGAGATTGACACCGAGTCGCGACAAAAATCGCCTGGATGTTGCCGCAGCCATATGCGTGGCACAACGACTCCCAGATGGTTACATCCTGTAATCATGATGTAGTACCGACCTGGACGCACACATCCTCTTCCCCAATACCGATAGCCAAGGGTAGGATGTGTTTCCCAAACACCTGTCAGCGGCACCCGAACTAGGCCTGTGGAAGTGGAATCTCCAGGTACTACCTGATAATATAGCTGAATGTCCTGAGGGCTATAATTGTATTGACTTACACCTGGACGGTCATAATTTAGATAGATGTATCCTGTAATCGCTGATTCAAAAGCATACCAGATAGTTCTCGTGCCGCAAGTATTCTGATCCGTTGGATCCCTTGTGGCGCAAGTTAAATCACCCTCGCACCCCATGTAAGTCCCCTGATTGAGCGGAGACCAGGTATAAGGTCCATCGCACTGAGTGGTAGGATTGCCAATGATGACATTCGCATGAGAGTAGAAGTCATAGCGCACTGTCCAAGCAGGGAGTGGCTCATACCGTATATCTACCTCTATTTGGAGGTTAGGTTCTTTACCGCATGTATTTCGCTCCACGACTATGTAGTAACGAGTGGGTGGAGGTACATTACACACATCCCGCAGAAAAGAGATAGTCTGGTACTGGACGCAGCAATACCACGGATCCTGAGAAGAAGCGATCAGGGAAAGTCCCTGTGCTATAGTAGAGTCTATCACGCCTGGAAAAGTGGAAGGAGGGTCATCACTCCTATACACGGCGAAGGCAGGTTGGGCGCCACCTGCAGTCAGGTTACGCACACGTACGTAGACTCGACCACTCCCCGATACCACGAAAGTGTACCAGAGGTTGCGTCGCCGGTCAACAGGCAACACTGTAGGGGGAGCATCCCCTGGAGTAGCATTATTCACTGTGCCTATCGGACAGTTTGCTGTAGGATCCGTAGCAAATGCATCAGTGGTACAGAAAATAAAATCAGTACTGGGAGGCCTTCCATA
Organism: Bacteroidia bacterium; assembly: GCA_025062295.1. Taxonomy (GTDB): domain Bacteria; phylum Bacteroidota; class Bacteroidia; order SpSt-205; family SpSt-205; genus SpSt-205. The sequence continues at coordinate 4,207 of JANXAJ010000019.1, forward strand.
CGGACCCAGGGGATCACCGATTCTGCCATTATACCACTGGTTATCGGCAGGTATAGTGCCGAAATCATATACTCCTCGAGCGTAATTGAACCGAGAGTACCCTACAGAATCTACATAAATGGTAGGAGTATATGTCTGACCGATACATCCATCACTGGCGAAGGTTACCAGCGTATAAGTGCCTGGAGGCAGCCAGCATATTCGTCCTGTCCCTGAGAAGCAATCATGCACAATCGTATAGGGAGGGGCCATGTTTGTAATGTCGCCCGCATACAGTCGAGATCGGCTCAGACAGCCAGACTGGAAGATGACCACATAGCTTGGACGGCTGATAGAAAAGACCCGATAACTCACTCGGTTTTCACTTGGATGGCAAGAGGTGATACCTGAAGGAAAAGGCAGATTAGAAGCACAAGACCAAAACTCCCAATCTAAGGTATAACTGCGATGCTGATTGGGTGCGTAGGTGTATTGAGGCACCCAATCCAGGCTTCCAGGCCGATCTGCCGTAGCGAAGGTGCTGAACTTCTGGAAGCGAGGGTCCCGAGAGAGGGTAAACCAGATGCGATTACCTATTGCTCCACCACGACCACTGGTATAAGTTGGATTTGTATAAGTGCCGCCCGCAGCATACACGACGAAGGTATACCATCCTGGCTCCATGCAAGCTGTGTAGCCGCTATGACAGTCCCGAAAGAGGGAGGTGAGAGAGCCATCACTTATCCGACCTCGGAAAGTGCGCCACCCTCGCACTCCAAGCTCTGGCCAAGCTACATAAGCATATTGAGGCGAAAAAGTAACGAGGCTCGGCTCAGCTATATAGACTTCCCAGTAGAACTGTTTAGTTGCCCCTCCACAGGGAGCATAACCCAAGATCGTCAAAGGATTATCTTCACAGGTAACACGAGTCCAGGTGGCAGTTAGGGCGTGCGTAGTCCCTCCGATAGTTCCTATCTCCTCTACATGAGGTCGGGGGTCCGGATCAGAAGGTAGGCTCGCGGGAGAAGCTGGTACATAAAATCGCCGTTCTCCAGGAGGAAAAGCATGGAAGATGAACCAAGGACGATCCCTTTCCCCAATATCTGACTCATCTCCAAAGCTGACAAGTGTGTAGTACCCTGGCGTCACACACACTTTCACAGGCCAGTAAAGACTTTGACATCCCACCTGATCAATCAGATTTTGGATCCGTCCTCCCACAATCGGCTCTACACGAGCATCCCCTCTATAGAGTCTGTAATAAAACCGGGAGTAATTCCCTCCACCTATCTCTAAGATACCCTCCTGATTTATTCGGATAATCCGATAGATCGCTCGATTGTTTGCTGTCCCACATACATCACCGGCTGGCAGGACTGTAGAGCGACAATCTAAAGTATCTTGTGTAGCATAGTAGGTAACCCCAGGGAGAAGCGGATTGCCATTATTTATAGAGTCTGCTTCTTGGGGACGAGTGTGTAGCCCGAAGAGCTGCCGAGGCGTAGAGCCTAATCTTACATGAAAAGTGATGGGAAGCCCGAGAGCTGCTCTCTGTCCTGAGCAGGTCTGCCAGAGATTGGTCCGACTAATGCGAGCCAGAGCCTGAACCGTATAAGTGCCAGCAGGGAGACAATAGACCCATCCACTATTCTCTACCGTAGCCATGAGCGGAAGATTACACCCATCTACTGAGGTATTTCCTTGAAAGATACGAAATTGAACTGTCCCCATGCAGTAGTAGTAGCTCCAGGGATGCGAGTACCACAGTTGCACATGCGCCGCTCCGTCTAGCGTGAAAGTGTAGTAAAGAGCAAGGTCAAAATCTTGAATTGTATCATCTGGCGTGACTGGACTCCCGAAGGCTAAACAGGGATTAGAGGAGATACGGCTTTGACAGCTCCAGTAATCAATCAATGAGTAGGTAGGACCGAAGGTCAGTGTACCTAAGTGATGAGATGGAGGGATAAGAAGGGGGTTGGCAGAAAGAGCGGGCTGACTGCCCCGCTCATACAAGCGTAGACGTATCTGATTCGCATACCCAGTGCGTCCTAAAATCTTGAGAGAGTAATAGGTATTTGGCTGAAGCTGGCACAGCCAATCTGCCCGAGCAGGAGTCGTCCCATTTGGCTGAATAAGAGAAATACAACCCGTAATCAGTACAAGTCCTGCAGCAGAGTCAGTCAGGGCATTCCCTTGGTAGAGGAAAAGGCGCCACTCCCTCGGACTAGGGTTTGAAGTATTCCATGGATCCTCCACTATCTCTACTCCAAGCCAGTCTATATGGGCGTCCGTCCGGAAAACATGCCATGTAGATTTGCTCCAGCTTGAGTCGTTCTCGCAAATAGCTTCACCGGGGGATACGGATTGACACGCAAACTCCAAGGTCACATCCCGAAGAAGCACGCTAGTGGAAGAGGTGGAAAGCAGTCCTAAGTGTTGAGCATTTGCCATGTGGTCATAGTAGGCTTCAGCGCCCAAATCTACCCGAGGTGCTTCCACAATCAGTTCTATGTAGATGGGTCCGCTGGCTGCGAGATTAGCTCCCACCTGGATGAGGTACCATCCCCGCCGAAGGCACACATGGGTATACCCCTCCATTAGCACAATAGGAGGATCTACCTGCTGGGCTGCGGTAGGGAGGCAAGCTGTTCCTCTGTAAAGTGTCCAACCTACATGAGTAGGATCTATGCCTATTCCTACTTGACGAATAACAATCCGAACTGTCCGAGTAGTGGGGAGATAAAACCGATACCAGACTGATTTGCCATTTGGAACTCCAGGGGGGATATACTCACCAGGTTGAAGAGTAGCATGGGTGATATCCACAACGTCGCTGAGGAAAGTGCCTAATCCATATGCATCATGGGGATTTCCGAAAGGTATGAAGGTAGCATTTGTACAGTTGTCATTCCCGGGCGGCTGAGCCAAAAGGAGGGTGGTAAGCCCTCCTATCACCCAAAGGGAGCGCATACGAGTGAGCCGATTAGCGGGCGCCGCGACCTCCTATCTCAAAGGAGCGTTGGGTCGGATTACGGGTATTTGCACAAGTATGACCTGGGCGAGAGCAATTTCGGCTAGAGACTCGGTGATCCTCTGGATTCTGATACCACGATCCTCCTCTCAGACCGAAGCCGCAGGGGTTGCCCAGAGGCCAATTTGGCTGGTTGGCTTGTCCATTAGTCCAATCTAAAACTCCATCCCCCCATACTCCTGTATAGGTAGGCTGACCGACCGTCCCATCGGGCGCACTCACCATGACAACCATCTCATATACGTTCCCCGACATATCCATTGCCCCATAGTAAGAAGCTCCACTGGCTTCACGAGAGGGAGAACCTGGCTTTGCATGAATGCCAACTCGCACAGGTCCTTGTCCGCCATCTCCCCCTGTGAAGTTACCGACCCACCCTGTGCAATTAGCATTTGCAGGCGCACTAAAGACCTCCGTCCCGTTTTCAGGGACAATACTCAAGGTCGTGCCAAAGGCGATACTCGTAGTGCCCCAAGCGTATTCTCCCCTCACTTCAGGAAGAGTACCCCTACAGATCTTTTCATACTCCATTTCTGTCAGCGGTCTAAGGGCAGCCCAGTCCAAATAAGCGCATAGATCATGCCACGAAAGAAAGTTTTGGGCTCGGTCTGGTCGGTCTGAGTAGTACTGATTAGGGTAAGTGCCATTATTATTGAGCCGATTCCGATTTGTACCGAAGCTTCCCACATATCGCTGTGAAGCAGCGGTGGTAGGAAGAGTGTTAAGAAAGTCAGCATACTGTCCTTGAGAAATCTCATACTTCATCACATGGAAGGCAGCAAAACCCTTCGGAAAGGCAGCCGGAACAGTGATTGAATTCCCATTATCCCCGTTCCATCTTAGCGTAATTTGATTTTCCGAGGAGATATTATAAGGAGTTCGTGGTGTGCCTGTGCCACCATTTTGTTCAAAGGCGTAGGCGCCCCCTGTACTAGAGGTCGGAGTGCCATCTAATGTCCCGAGGACATAAGCCCCTTGCGGTATAAACACCATTTCAATCCCGAAAATCCGAAAGTCATATTGCCCTGTGGTGGGCAGATTTGTAATGCGCAAGGTTACGCTATGAGGTCCGAAAGTAGCATAAGTGCCAGTGTTTGCAGGTCTCAGCATAACCCCTAAGTTATTGGGCGCAGGATCTATTCCTATACCACTTCCATCGGATAGCACTGCCTCTAATGCAGCTGGGATAGAATGGTCGCCGAGATTTGTACTGACTTGGCCGTGAGTCCAAGGCTGAGTAAATTCATTACAAGCGCGAAACTTGACGAAAATCCATACCGCATCCCAGTTCGCCGGAGGCGAACTCAGTCGCCAAGCATTCTCCCAGCTTACTTGAAAGGACACTGTCTGATTTGCTTGATTGACTGAAAAATTGGTAATTTGCAGATTATTCGCCAGTAGAGAAAAACAGGCAAGTAGCCCGAGCCCAGCGTATCCTCTTGTGCCTATCATACCATTTGTAAAGTTAAGGGCTCGTTAACCCCCACTCAAGGCGAGAGAGTAGGGGAAAGTCAACAAAGATCTAACCCATATATTTGAGTGTGGATTGAATAAAGCACGGAAGGAGGTAAACAATGGGAAGACTCCAGCGGTATCTGCGGCGGCTCAAGCCTGAGGAGTGGGAAGCCCTGCATGAGGCAGCACTAAAGGAGATAAAAGGAGAGAAAATGCGTCTCCTTATGGAGCGCCTACGCCGCACGGGCGTCCCTCAGATTCTTAGCCCGTCAGAGAAGGAGCTTGCTAAGCGGATTGAACGGTGGATATGGAAGCGGGCCTATATTGCCCAGCATCAGGCTCACCCCATCTACAGAGCGGTTCCCCTTGAATGGAAGCTAATGGGTGCTACTCTTTATGCTCAGAAGGATCTTCCTGAAGATGCGCTCTCGCTTTTGAAGCAGCTTCCTCGGAGTCCTTCCCATCGCTTGGGTTTGCTCACCCTTCGGCTCAACATAGAACTCAAAACAGGGTTTTTCCAGAGCGCTATTACGACTCTCCGGGCTATGGAGCGCCTTACAAAGGAGCTCAGAGCTTCTATTGAACGAAGCTTTCTTCAGCTTATTTTAGATCGGCTTTTACGAGAGTATGGCGGCTCCTACACGGAAGTTGGTAAGCGCCTCCTTGAGCGGTTGGAGAGGCATCGGCACTGGAAGCGTCCCATTCCCCTCACCCCTCCCGAGGAGCACATAGCAGAAATCAATCTCCGCACACTTTATGCTCTCGCTAAAGGCAAGCCAGAAGAGGGTCATCAGCTTTGCCAGTCATCCCCTTTTCGTTTTCATCCCACGCTCCTCATGAATGACTGGATTTGTAGCTTACTCCTAAGGATGCCTCTTTCTGCTTACTCTCAATATGGAGGATTTGATTCGGCTCGGCTCTCTGAGTATGACAAAGCGATTCTCCTCAATCGGCTGCTTTTGACTCTGCTTTTATATGCAACGCCGGCCTATGCGAAGGAAAAGTATGAACTCCTTGTAGGTCTGTATAGGCGCAGCATTCCCCTGCCTGAGAATGAGTATGTATGGGGACAGCTTCTCTGGCTTGGAGAAAGGTCCTCGGAAGCAGTCCAAGTATTAGAGATGCTCTTACTGCGAGTCAAACCGAAGGCCTTTCTATATCTTCAAGCTGCTCTTTTGCTATTGATAATCCACGTAGAGATTCAATCATGGAGTAAGGCGCTTTGGTACCTTCGGCATCTTTTACTCTGGCTTAGGCGGCGAGAACGCTTCTTAGCTTCAGCTCCGGTTTTAGCGCGCTTCTTGCAGCAGCTTTTGCGGGCAGGCTTACACTCTGGGACCCTTAGGCTCGTCGCCCATGGGTGGCAACAGCATCTGACAGAATATCCAGCTGAACGGTACCTATGGGAAATAACTCTTTTACCTGATTGGATACAAGCTCGGCTTCGACAGCAAAGCCTGCATCAATATCGCCAAATGCATCCGAGAACCTCTGTGGTAGAGTTAGAGAGTCTCTTAGGGCAAGTGTTGGGTGCTTCCTCTTAGGCAAGGAGTTAGGTGCAGGTGTCATCGATCAGGTTTGTCTATAATCGTCGAAGGAAATCCATGGCAGCCTGCATATCAGCAGGCATAGGAGCCGTGAATTCGAGGGGCTCTCCCGTGATAGGATGCACAAAACCCAAAAGATAGGCATGAAGAGCTTGCCGCTGGATAGAGTGAAGAAGAGCATGAGCTAACTGTCCTAAGCGAGGGCTCAGCAGAGGTAGACGCGGACGATGCCCTCCGTAAGTTTGATCCCCAACTAAGGGGTGTCCGATATGAGCCAAGTGGACGCGTATTTGGTGAGTGCGTCCAGTTTCTAATTGACATTCTATCCAAGTAGCTATTGGAAACCGTTCAACTATGCGCCAATGGGTGACTGCATGCTTGCCTTGGGTGCCATCAGGGACAGCACGGTACTTCTTTCGCTGGTAGGGATCTCGGCTAATATGAGCGGTGATAGTTCCCTTCTCTGTGGGAGGCTGACCCCATACCAGCGCCCAATATCGCCGCTGAACAGTATGAGCAAAGAACTGCTGAGCAAGGCCGTAGTAGGTTCGTTCTTCTTTGGCAATTACCAGTAAGCCAGTGGTATCCTTGTCAATCCGATGTACAAGACCTGGTCGAGCGGCATTCTGCTCAGAAGCAGGAAGAACCGCTCCCCTTAAATGATATAAAAGAGCATTGAGAAGGGTGCCTGAATAGATACCCGCACCTGGATGACAACTCATGCCTGCTGGCTTATTCACTACGAGTAAGTAGGGGTCCTCATATACGATATTTAGACTTATGGGCTCAGGTTCAATCTCTAAGGGGGGCGGATAGGGAAGACGTACCTGAATAAGCTGGCCGGGGCGAACCTTAGTGCTTGGGCGCACAGGCTGGCCATCTACTGTAACGAGACCTGCTTCTATCGCTAAACTGAGACGAGAGCGGCTCAAGTGAGTGAGCCGCTGCGCTAAATACTTGTCTATGCGTAGGGGTGATTGACCTGCATCTACTCTTATCGCATAGTGTTCATAAAGTACCACTTCTTCTTCACGGTGCATCTAACTGAACACCTTTTTTCCGAAGCTGTGCATTTAGAGTAGATAGTTTTTCAGCCGGAATGTCCCTTCTGCTGATCATGACGTACGTAAGGGCGGGCATTTCCAGTAGCTTTTCCCAATCTACAATGGGATTCTCGTAGCAATACAGTTCTCGTAGGCGAGGACAGCTCACCAAAGGGGCTAAATGGGAGACTTGGTTTTTTCCTATAGACAGCTTGACCAGGGAGGGGAGTCCGCTCAGGGGGGAGAGGTCTTTCACCATACAGTGATGAACATCTAAGTATAGAAGTCGTTGGAGCGGACGCACAAATGCAAGCGTATTGAGTGCCGGATTTTGTCCCAGTGTAAGCTCTTCTAAATGGGAAAGATGCTCTATTCCTTTCAGTAGGGTTGCGTTAGTAACCACTCCTTGTGCTTGAAGGACCCGAAGTCCTGAGAAGCGATGAATCTCCAGAAGCAAAGGCTGGACAGTCTGAGGGTTCATAAATGACACATTCAGAAACTCAATCTGAGGCAGCGAAAATAGCGGCGAAAGGTCAGCAATAGAATGGCAACGATATAGAGCAATCATTCGCAGATTCGGAAGAGATTTCAGGGGCTGGAGGTGAATGACCTTCGTTTCACTCAGGTCTAAGCCTTGCAGGGTCGGCAGGGCTACTATCCAGTCAATGGTTTCCAGCGGGGTGCGAGCTAAACTCAGAAATTGGAGTCCTCTTAGCTTTGCAAGGGGGGTAAAGTCCTTGATAGGATTCCCGTCTAACAAAAGCCCTTGCAATTGAGAAAGCTCTGATAGGGGAGAAATATCGCTGAGGTCGCAATCCTCTAAGGCTAAAATGCGGAGTTGAGGGCATAAGCGCTTGATTTGCCTTACGAGCTCGGCTGCGTTGAGGTCGCTAAGGCTGGAGAGATATAGCCCCTGTAAGCGAGGAAATCGGCTGAGGGAAGGCAGCTCCTCCTCAGCATATAAGTATAGGACGGTATCTGGGCGTGTGGTAGAAGTATTTGAAGCGGTCCAAGACTGAATGTGGAAAAACCGGTCAATCAGAGCATCATAGACTACTAAGCGGCTCGGACCTTCCTGCTTTTGAGCCAAGATTACCCCACTGAGAAGAAGTGATAGTAATTTTGCCCTAAGGCGCACTCTACAAATTTATCAGCATGTACGAAACGAAGCAGAAAATCCTTTCATGGGAAGAGCTTGACCGATGGCTGGCCTACTGGAGGTTTTTAGAGCAGAAGATTGTATTTACGAATGGTTGTTTTGATATTCTCCACTTAGGGCATATCACCTACTTAGAGGAGGCATCAAAGTTAGGAGACGTACTGATTGTGGGGGTCAATAGTGATGCATCGGTTCGGAGGCTCAAGGGCCCCTCTCGTCCAATCCAGACGCAGGAGTCGCGCTCCCGCATCCTTGCTGCCCTAGAATTTGTAGAGGCAGTAGTAATCTTTGAGGAGGATACCCCTTACAAGCTCATAGAAAAAGTGGCGCCAGATGTGCTGGTCAAAGGGGGGGATTACACGACGGAGACGATTGTAGGGGCTGATTTTGTGAGGAGTCGTGGAGGACAGGTGGTCGTTTTTCCTTTAGTTGAAGGCTTCTCCACGACAGCCCTTCTTCGGAAAGCATGCGCTGGCTAGACCCTGCATACAAGTCTGAAAGGCTCTGGCTGGCGCTTTTAGCGGTGGGACTTTTCTGGGGAATTCCCCTTCTTCTCTTCCTTTATGTCTTTTTAGAGATGCCTTCCTTTGCCCGGCTTGAGAATCCAACCCAGGACTTAGCGAGTGTTGCCTTCTCAGCTGATGGGAAGATTTTAGGTACCTTTTATCATAGTAGCGATAGAGTCAGGGTCGGTGTCTCCGAAATACCAGCGGTAGTGAAGAATGCCCTAATTGCAGTAGAAGATAGGCGATTTTATGAGCATGCAGGGATAGATCCGGTAGGTATTGCTGCAGCTGCCGTCTCTTGGGTCAGAGGAAAAAGACGAGGAGGAAGCACGATTACTCAACAGCTTGCCCGCAATCTCTATGATGAAGTCGGAGTGGAACGCTCACTCTGGCGGAAACTCAAAGAGATGATAGTGGCAGTGTATTTAGAGTACCATTACAGCAAAGAGGAGATCTTAGCCATGTACTTGAATACTGTGCCATTTGGAGGCGTGACCTATGGCATTCAAGCTGCGAGTCGGTATTACTTTGGCAAAGATGTAAAGGAATTGTCTCTATCGGAAGCAGCTCTTCTGATAGGTTTGCTCCGAGGGCCGAGCTATTATAGTCCTTATAAGTATCCTCAACGAGCCTTAGCTCGACGCAATCTTGTATTGGACCTCATGCAAGAAGCCAAGTTTATTTCGGCCGTAGAGGCTGAAAAAGCCAAAAGAGCCCCCCTCGGTGTAGGGAAAGCACCTTATACAGCGAGCCAAAGTCAAGGGCTTGCTCCTTACTTCCGAGAGTACCTCCGATTGTGGCTTACTGAATGGGCAAAAGCTCGGGGGTATGACTTGTATCGGGATGGCCTCCGAATTTATACCACCATAGACAGCCGCCTCCAGATGCATGCTGAATCAGCCGTAGTTCAGCACCTGAGACGGTTTCAGCCCATCTTTGAGAAGGAACTGGCTGGGCGCCCCTTGCCATGGCATCGTGATACTTCTATTTTATGGCGGGCTATGCGCCGTAGTGAGCGATACAATGCTGCTAAGAGTGCAGGTATGTCTGAGGCGGAGATTCTTCGGCAGTTTCGTCATCGGATTCCCATGCGCCTTTTTACATGGAAATCGCCTGGCTATGTGGATACTGTCCTGAGTCCATGGGACTCCCTGGCTTACTATCTACGGTTTCTGGAAGCGGGTCTTGTTAGCATAGACCCTCATACAGGGGAAGTGAAGGCATGGGTCGGAGGCATCAATCATACTTTTTTCAAGTATGACCATGTGATCCAAGCAAGGCGACAAGTCGGCTCCACCTTCAAGCCATTTGTTTATACGGCGGCGATGGACAATGGGTATTCGCCGTGTTATGAAGAGCTAAATGTACCTGTAGAAATTCCTGTCCGAGTAGAGGGGCGCGATACTATCTGGAGTCCTCGCAATGCAGATCGGGAAATTGGCGGCAAAGTTTCTCTTAAGCAGGCCCTCGCGCTCTCTCTGAATATCATCACTGCTCGCCTCATGAAAGCTCTTGGACCTGAAGTCGTCATCACCTACGCTCGCCGGATGGGCATTCAGTCTGACTTAGAGGCGGTGTATGCACTGGGATTAGGAGTGTGCGACTTGACCCTTTTGGAGCTTACTGCTGCCTATGGGTGCTTTCCCACTTTGGGAATCTGGCGTGAGCCCATCTTTATTCGGGAGATTCGCGACCGCCGAGGCAATCTTATTCAGAGCTTTACAGCAACGAGTCGCCGCGCCTTGAGTGAGCAAACAGCTTACCTCATGGTAGAGATGCTGCGATGGGTAACGATCGCAGGGACTGCGGGTGAGTTGAGATGGGGATATGGACTTCACGAACTGGATATGGGCGGAAAAACTGGCACTACTCAGCAGCATGCCGACGGATGGTTTGTAGGCTTTACCCCAGATTATGTAACGGGTGTGTGGGTTGGCACAGCGGATCGCGCTGTCCATTTCTATTCTCTTACCTATGGGCAAGGGGCCCGTATGGCGATGCCCATATGGGCTTTCTATATGAAACGAGCCTATGCTGATACGACGCTGAGGCTGCAGAGTTCCAAAAGAATACTTCCTCCGCCTGGCTTTCGGTTTCCAGATTGTCAGCAAGAGCAGACCGAGGAGCATCAGGAGGGTCCTACTTTGCAGGAGTTCTTGAAATGAGCATATCCTTGAGCGTTCTTAGGCGATAATAGCTTTGCATGAAATACTTTGTCCAGAAGGTCTCAGTTTAGCCCCTATGCCAGCGTTTTGCGGGGCTACAGCTGTACAGACCAGTTATCACTATCTTAGTACTTTGGGCGGGCCCCCCCCCCCAGCCCCCGGCGGCCCCCCCCCCCGCCCCCCTCAGGTCCTATAACAAACAAGCGCCCACAGCTCACCAGAAATCTTGACAAATCTGGTTTTTAGCGAAGGATCGTTACAGTTCCTGTTCGCAAGAATTCTCGGTTGGAGGGAAGGCGTCCTCTTACCTTATATGTGTAAGCGCCTTCGGGACAATCACTTCCGTTTCGGCGCCCATCCCACAAGCGAGTATTGTCCCCCTCAAAGATGAGAAGGCCCCAGCGGTCATATACCCACACTTGATACGGGATTGAAGCACGAATCTGCCAAAGATCGTTAATCCCATCCCCATTCGGGGTGAAAACATTTGGAATGAAGATATCAACTCCTGCCTCAATTATGACGGTTCCTCGAGCCGTATCTCTACATCCCTCTGGCGTTAGAGCTACGAGTACCACTTCATAGGTATCAGGCTGAGCAAAATCAATCGGACCGGGCTGTTCTGCAGTGGAGGTTTGACCATTTCCGAAGTCCCAGAGGTATGTACTCGCCCCTTGAGATTGATTTACAAATGTAACCTGGGTCTCTGGCTGAGTCTGAAGGACCAAGGAGGGAGAAAAAGCCGCTTGAGGGACGGAATATACCGACACGGACGAGCGAGCTGTATCTCTACATCCATCAGCGCTCACAGCTATAAGTTGAATAGAATAGGTTCCTGGCGTAGCATATACGTGCGAAGGGCTACTTGCGGTGCGAATGGTGTCTTGAGCTCCATCTCCCCATATCCAGATGTAATACACGCCGGTCGCTCCCGCTGTGTCAGAGGTATTTTGGGGTGAAACAGAGAGAGGCGCGCATCCGCTCGACTGAGCTAAGCTCAGACCAGCCTGTGGGCGACGATTTACCGTAACTTGCCTTTGCACCGTCGTAGAACAGCGCCGATTGTGGTTCCATGCTGTCAAAGTCACGGTGTAAGATCCACTACTGGAATAAGTGTGTTGGGGACTTGCGGCTGTACTCCGATTCCCATCTCCGAAGTCCCATTCCCATGCATAGCTATCTTCTCCGATATCGGAAAACTGCACAGGCTGATTTTCGCAGACCGTGCTAATGACTCCTATAGTCGGGGAGGGAGACTTGTAGAGCCGTATATAATGGACTTCCTCTACACTGATCCATGCTCCTCCAAAACGGGCTTCTAAGCGTACTGTATAAAAGCCTGGCTGAGTGTAGGTATGTTGAACTGGATTTTGGATGGTAGTGAGGGGAGGGGAACCATCGCCAAAGTCCCATCTATACTCGTCTGCTGCTGGAGTAGCTGTGAAAGTAGCTGTAAGCTGGTCACACCCTTCTCGCTCATCTGCTGTAAAGGAAGGAGTAGGGGGCGGATTTGCAGAAATATTTACCTGTACAATGCAAGAAGAGATACATCCACGGCTATCGGTCAGGGTAAGTGTAGCTGTGTAGGTTCCAGCACCTCCATAATTCACATTCTGAGTAATGGGAAGAGCATTGCTCTGCCCATTTATAGCGAAGCCATTCCCTAAGTCTATGCTATAAGCGTAAGGAGGCTGAAGTTGGGCTGCATTTGACGCATCCATGGAGAGGGTAAGAGGGAAGCCTAAAAAGCCGCTCACAGGCGAAGGGCAGGTGAGTTGCGGTTGAGGATAAACAATGATAGAGACAGAATTGCTCAGCAGAGGACTATTGCTGATACATGGCAAATCGGATGTGACCAATACCTCGTAGGTATCGCCATTCTGAGGGGCAGGGTCGGTATAGGTAGGGGTCGTGCTACTGAGAATCACCTGTCCATTCTTTCGCCACTCATAGGTCGGGCTACTCCCTAAATTCCCACCAACGACGGTCAAGGTAACAGAAGAGCCTGCACATACGGCAGGAGGAGAGGCTATAAGCTGAGCAGTCATCGTTTGAGTTGGAATCACCTCAAACTCCACGGAGTCTCGGATAGACCATCCACAGCACTCTGACTGTACGCGCATGTACAGCTTGTACCTGCCGGGCTGAGTGAGAGGAGGCGTAGTGTAAGAGGTAAGGTTAGCTCCACTCCTATTATCCGTAAGAGGTCCCCGGAGAACCCATTCATAAGTTTGCACGAGACGGTTATTTGGATTATTCAACTGAGCTTGAAAGGTAGCAGTCGCACCCAGACAGATAGGAAGAGAAGAGACGGGTTGAATCTCTGGGATGACGCCGGCCTGAAGAGGAGAAGAAAAGAGAGTGTAACGAAACGGTACGCCATTGACACGCAGGAGTACGGTCTGAAAACCCGTAGTAGTGAAGAAGGTGGTGACTGTAGCTCCAGTGGCTGCGTTTGGCTGAGCATTTGGACCAAAATTCCACTCATATTGAGTGAGAAGGTCTGCATTTTGGACTCTGAATGTCCATTCTGAATGAGCACAGATTCCACCTGCAAAAGCGATAGGCGGTTCAGTGGGTACGAAGCTACTTGTGACCGTGACGGGCTGGCCGGCGAGATTTTGATAGAGGGGTTGGGCGATGCCTGAGGCTCCATCGCCTCCTCGTCCGCCGTTTCCTCCATTGCCACCGCGTCCTCCATTTCCTCCCCATCCGCCTTGACAGCCTGCAGCACATTGATTGTTGAGGGGAGGGTCGCCGCAGAAGCGTTGGCAAGGGGAGCCGCTCCATCCACCGCCGCAGCCACCTTCACCCCCCTGTCCACCTCTTCCGCCAGCAGAACCAGTTCCTCCCTCTCCTTCTCGCCCTACTTTCAGCGGACAGTCCCGAATCTCTCCTCCCGTCCCGTTATTCCAAATGAAGACAGCAAAGGAGCCACCGCCTCCTCCACCACCTTTTCCGCCAGGCCCTCCTTCTCCGCCTTCCCCCCCACCACCTCCACCACCGCCTGAGCTATTTGTATATCCATCATCTATCCGAACACATAAAATGTCATAGGGGATACCTCCCAGAGCTCCCCCTCCACCACCTCCGCCCCCCCCTGCACCTGGTTCGCCCGGCTGTCCATCCTCTCCATCACCAGGGATAAACCACCCTCCGCTAAAGCTCGGGTTGCCTGGCTGTCCATCGCTGCCGTTGCGACCATTTGCGCCATCCGTTCCATTCTTCCCTCCTCGCAGCGGATCACCAGACGGACAGCCGCCCAGTGCACCAATAAATTCGGCTACACTTGAGAAGCTTCTACAAATATCCAATCCACTTCCTCCTTCTCCTCCTTCTCCTGCCAACTGCCCTTGAACGGCTGTAGTGCCATTGTTGCCTGAGACACCTGACGGTGCCGCTATAGAAGAGTTTAGCGGGCAAAAGTTAAGATCAAGGCACCCTGCTGGCCCCCGTCCTTGACCAATCGGCGCGCCATCTCCTCCCTTTCCTCCAGCTTGTGTTCCACCTGACCAGCTACTTCCACCATCTCCCCCTTCATTATTCGGGTCATCTACTCCCGGTTGGCACTGACGACATCCATCCTCACCTTTTTCACCTGGGGCACCATTACGACCATTAGGTACGGGATCTCCTGGCTTTCCATCTGTGGCATCCCCTGCTTCAATCCGACATCGTACAATCCGATAATTCGAGCATCCATTCAAATACAGTCCGTATGTAGAGCAGCCTGGCCCATCATTCGTGTAATCAGCATCCTCCACCTCTATATGCAGGTCATGAAGTTCAAATCCCGATTTGCCAATCGCTTGAACCGCTACCAGCCTACATGGATTGATCTCAGGTGTGCCGCTTGCCCGACGCAGGCGAGTAATACCGTTACTGAGCTTGATAGGATTCTGGGGGTCTGAGAGATCAAACCCTCCCTCCAGAATCACTCCATCTTCCAGATTCAAAGGGGCTGAAAGGATGTAGTCCCCTACTTCCAGCCGGATGTATTTGGTGGGACCTGCCGCTGCTTGAAAAATAGCGTTTTGGAGAGCATTTACATCGCCTGCTGGGACGTAGATGTAGCCGCAGCTTTCAGTTTGCCCCCACATCCAAGCCAAAAGTGCCAAAGCTAATAGAATGCTTCTTCGCATAAGGCTCACTAAATCTTATGAAGCTTTACGGTATGAGGTCCAATTCTAAGGAAATATAAACCAGAAGGCAATTGAGACAGATTGAGCGAGTGAATCCCCGCAGGAAAATGCCCTTCCCACAGAAGCTTTCCACGGCCCTCATATAAAGCCACTACAGCTTGAGTGGATAGGTGAAGGAGTACCACTTCGGTGCATGGATTCGGATACACCCGAAAAGTTTCTCTTGGATGCCTTCCGAGTGCAGTTCCTGGGGCAGGATTGGGAAGCTTAATAACTGCTTCAGGTTTGACAAGCGTGTCCCGACAGCCATATAGATTCTCTACGATAAGGGTGACTGAATATCGTCCGGGTTGGGAATAAAAATAAGCTGGATTAGGGTCTGTGGATGAGGCATTCGGATTGAGTGGGTCGCCAAAGAACCACTGCCAGCTGGTCGCTCCCTGTGATTGAGAGACGAAGTAAGCTGTATCCGACTCATATAAAATCGGAGGGAACACCGAAAAATCAGCCACAGGGACGGGATAAACAATCACCTGAGCCTCGCGGCGGGCAGTGTCAGTTCCTGTGGCAGAAATAGCATAAAGCGTAACCGTGTATTCGCCTGAGGCGGTGTAGGTATGGGTAGGGTCAGATTGAGTAGAAGAAAAGCCATCTCCAAAGTCCCAGCGGTAAGCATTCGCAGAAGAACTCAGATTCTGGAAACTCACTGTAAGAGGCGGGCATCCCTGCATAGGGGAGGCCGCAAAGTCAGCAATGGGGAGCCTGTAGATTACCAGAGTCGTCTCACAAACAAAAGCTGAACTGCTTTCGCAGCCATTACTATCAACGATTCTTAGCCGAATCTGGTAGGTTCCAGCTTCAGGATAGAGGATAGTGGCAGGATTCCCTACTGCCCCCCGTCCATCGCCAAGGTCCCAGTAGAAAGTGTAAGGGGGTGTTCCACCTATCGCCGTCGCTGAAAGAGTGAGGAGCTCGCCTGGAACAGGTGTACCTGTAAGCGTTATGCAACTTCCGCTGAGAGATTGGGGCTGGGGCAGGGGATGAACCGTCACAACGAGAGTATTAGAAGAGATAGACTGTCCTTGACCGCAAGGTGTGTTATCTACAGCTACTGCTTGCACTTGATCTCCCTGCTGTGGATTGAGAAGAGTAAAGGTAGTACCACTGCCTTGGGGCGAGTTATTGACAAGCCAGGTGATAGAGGGGTTGGGTCCGAAATGCTCTAACTGTGCGATGAAGGAAAGAGGCTGTCCTGTACAGACCTCCAGCGTTCCTGAAGCTGAAGAGATAGTAAGGGTGGGACGAGGAAGGTCTAATACTACTAATTGCCTTTGGATAGGATCAGACCAGCCGCAACAGGGAGAGTAGGTCTGATGAGTAATCGTAAAAGTGCCAGCCGTTTCACACAGCACCTCAATAGACTGGGCTGATGGGTCGATCACAGATGGGGCTGCTCCACCAAGATCCCACGCATAGTTAGCTGCACCTACAAGACTGCTGGTCAGAGTAACGGATGAATTCAAGCATACCGTATCTGCGCTCTGAGTGAAAGTGGGATTCGTACCGCTTCCATCATCCCGAATGTCTAGAAAGTCATAATAGACGAAGGTTTGTCCGTTTGCTACAAGAGAGAGGTTCTTTCGTCCGAAAGAGCTGTAGCGGGTCATTACTGTATCGCCGCTTGCAGAAGGAGGGGTGCTGCCAGGACCAAAAAACCATACAAGAGAACCGGCTGCATCAGTCCAAATCTTTACCCCTCGCTCAGTACAACCGCTATATTGTACGAAGACTTTAGGCTCATCCGGACTGCGGAAGGTAGAAAAAGTGGGGGCAGTGCTACCAGCAGAGATGTAGAGGTCTTGAGCCAAGCCATTGGCACCGGCCCCACCGTTTCCACCATTCCCGCCGTTGCCGCCATTCCCGCCATTTCCACCATAGCCAATATCACATGCGCTTGGCTGTCCGCTGCATCCTCTGGCTCCACCGCAGCCGCCTCTTCCTCCTCGTCCTCCCGCTCCGCCTAAGCCCCCACTCGCTCCTGCGCCAGGCAGCCCTGATTCTGCTACCACATCTACAAAGAGTGTATTATTTCCATTGTTCCATAGGTATATGCCAAAGGAGCCGCCACCTCCTCCCCCCCCTTTTCCACCCTTGCCACCTTCGCCGCCTTCTCCCCCTCCTCCTCCCCCAGCCCCTGAGCCGTTAGTATTCCCGAAGAGACACAGAAGATTACCTTGGCTTCCTCCTCCCCCTCCACCGCCACCCCCCGAGCCGTGCTGTCCATCGGCTCCATCCTCACCACTCCCTGGTCTAAAGAAGCCGCCGCTATGCGAAGGGATGCCGATACCGCCATTAGTACCAGGCAAACCGTCCTGTCCATTCTCCCCATCGCCTCCATTATGAACTGGCTGATTGTCGCAGCCTGCGCTAATAAAGGTGGCATTACCCACACCCCCGCTCCCACCTGCCCCACCAGCTGGAGCGTATGACTGAGCAGTAGAGGGATTTCCTCGCTGGCCAGGGTCTCCTGGAAAGGCAGATCCGCCTGGTCCGCATGTTCCGCGGGCCCCCCCTTGACCTCCCCCTCCGCCTGCTACTAATCCACCCGACCATCCATTCCCTCCCAACCCTCCGCCCCTACAACATCCTCCATCTTCATCTCCTTTCTCGCCAATGCCCCCTGGGGCTCCATCTCGTCCTGCTGCGCCGTTAGCCCCCGGCTCACCATTCCCCCCAGCACCTGCTATAAAACGACACCGATTCACCACATAATCACTACATCCATTCAAATAAAGCGTATAAGTCGTCGTACTTCCACCTAATGTGGTGGCATCTTCTACATAGACTTCTAAGTCCTGTAGGCGAAATCCACTCACTCCAATCCCTTCAATCGCAACAAGGCGAGAGGGATTTGCCTGCGGATTGACAGCTGTACGAAAGAGAATGGTAGGATACAAATTCGTCTTGAGCCACCCTTGAGCGGGGTCAAATCCTCCTTCTATCTGAAGGTCATTGTGAAGGGGTAAAGGTTGGGTAAGTGTATAGTTCCCATACGCTAAATAAATCCGTCTAATAGTTGGTGTAAGAAGATTGGAGATAGCATAATTCAGCTCGGCTGGCGTACTTCGGGTCCCTGTACCTGGTCCTACACTACCATTTGGAGCGACAAAAATAACGTCGCACTCTTGCGCCCATAAGAGAAATGCCCACACAAGCCCGAGGAGAGGAAGCAGCATGAGGCAAATATAAGGCTTCTACAAGAGGTGAAGTGGAAATTAGCAAATAAGGAGGGCGATCTACCAGATGATCGCCCTCCTTATCATGAGAGAATGAAAAGATTAGCGAAGAATGAGGATGGTAAAGCTTGCGTGTCCAAACGGGGTTCGCACAGAGAGAAGGTATGACCCAGGGGGAGTATCGCCTAAGTCTACAGTGATTTTTTGATATCCGGAGCTGAAGCGCCGCTCCCACCGACGGATTACTCGCCCTGCCATCGTATGAAGGGAGATAATCGCCATTCCTGCGCCAGGACTTTCTAATCCCACTGAAATACAGTCTATAGCGGGATTTGGGTAGGGAAGCGTAAATCCTTGCCTGCCCCAGCGAAGGGAAGAGGAAACAGTATCGGAGTAATCCGGCAAGCGAGGCGGCTCATACTCTGGGAGCTGAGAAATAACGGGATAGATATTGAAGTAGAGATTGCGTATCCATCTTGATTCAGATGGGAATACGCTTAGGGGATCCCATCCTTCAGCTACAAAGGGTCCGCCGATTTCCCTTACTAAATAGTTGAGGACAGCTACCCCTTCAGGTTTCGGGGCCAAACCTCGGAGGGAGTCATGCAGAGCCCATAGAGGAAAATTAATAGTCGTATCATCGTATGCAGGTCCCACTCTTGACCATAGAGTATCTAAGATTCCATCGACTTCTGGATCGTATAGCTCAGAGGAGATTACCATGTAGAGGGTGTCTCCAGGGGCAGGTGCATATTGCTGCTCGGGGGGAAAGTAAGCGACATTCATGTTGGTTCGCCAATCAGGGTCAGGAGAGTCAAAATCACCCACGCATTGTCCCCCCTCAGCAAAAAGCCACGAGACTCGGAGCTGCTTGACAGGCCATCCTACCTCAGCCAAGATGTCGCCCTCTTCTGAACCAGGATAAGTGAAGACGATGGGGATTGAAAGTGTGTCCAGCTGGCTATCTCCGTTTTGGTCATAAATAACAGTGTCCGGGGTAGAGTAGGCTGCATACCGAGCCCGACGAATCTGGGCAAAAATCTCATACAGCCCGTTTCCGTTTGAGAAATCGGGGGAGCCCTCTGGCGTACTAGAGAGATCACAGTCCCTATTCGGGTTCTGACCCGTGAAGAGATTGTTGTAAAGGTGGAAAGCGATGCCTACAATCTTGAATGGCTGAGCATTTTCAGGGACTTCATAGCGTGTGGCTACTGCATTCCCAGTGTAGTATTCATAATCAGCATCACTCGTAAAACTTCGGATTCTATTAAAGACAACCCCACCTGCTCCCTGTGAATTGAGGGAATCAAAATACGGCTTGAAACAAGGGCCACGCACGATGCGGTTGCCGTTCTGATCAACCTCTACTACTTCTCGGATGAGAGTGTCTAAGACACGAGAAGGCACTCTGATCATGAGGGTATCCCCTGCTTGAACGTCTTCTAAGCCCTGCTTGACTAAACCTCGGGCTGGACGGATGGTATCGGCATCTAAATAAGAGGGGAGCCACGGCATAAACACCGAGGAATCGCATGCAATAGAGGTGCGCGCACTTTCACTTCTTCTGATTTTTGATGGGCTGATCTCAGAGAGCGGCAAGAGTGCTACTCTTTTGGCATTTTCTTCTCGTAGCTTTTTGATTACGTGGGGAGGGATGCTCGCCGGCGATATAGGACGGAGTCGAGGAGCTTGAGCCCACCCCATAGCTAATAGTCCCGCGATAAGTCCAGTGAGGCGCATCATGGCAAAGCAAAGGTAAATATTTTTCCTAATCAACAATAAAGCTCGTGCCAATCTTAACTTTGCTGGAGGGTGACTTCGCCTACAATAGTGAATCGGAAGGCCCTTCAGGGGTATGAAGTGCTGGAACGCTATACGGCGGGTATAGCTCTTCTTGGGGCTGAAGTTAAGTCTCTGCGTCAAGGTGGGGGTCAGCTCCAAGATGCCTTCTGCCGCTTCAAAGGGGGTGAACTCTACCTTTACAACATGTATATTGCTCCTTATGGGCAAGCAGGGTATATCCGCGTGCCCGAGCGTCGGCCCCGAAAACTTCTCTTACGAGAGGAAGAACTGAAGCGCTTACAGGGGCGTCTCACCCAGAAAGGACTCACTTTGATTCCCCTTCGCCTTTTCTTCAATCCACGAGGGTGGGCAAAGGTGGAGATAGCCCTTGTACAAGGACGCAGAAAGTTTGACAGACGGGAAGCTATTCGGGCGAGAGAGGAGCGCCGAACTATGGAAAGGCTGCGAAAACGATACTGAAAGGGGTGCTCCGCTTTCTTCTTCGGCTGATGGGTCAGAGTTTACTTGTTCTCTTTATCAGCTTCACGCTCCTATTTATTCTTCTCAGAGGACTAGGGGATCCAGCACATATCCTTTTGGGGCAGCGCTCTGACCGAGTGGCTTTAGAAGCGATTCGGCGTCAGCTTCATTTAGATAAGCCACTTTGGCAGCAATATCTATACGCTTGGGCTGAATGGCTTCCATACAGAGATGGGCAGTGGCGGATGCCTCTTCTGGGCACCTCCTACCTTTATGGGCGTTCGGTAGCAGCGCTCTATGCTGAAAGATTTCCTGCCACTGTCCTTCTTGCTATGGCAGCGCTTCTCATTGCAGTCATTTTGGGCATTGGGGGAGGGCTTTGGCAGAGCGTTCGACCTTCCAAACTTCTCCAAGGGTTATCCCTTCTCCTTTTATCTCTTCCTGGGTATGTGGTAGGGCTTATGCTTGTTGCTCTCTTAGCCATAGAGTGGGGCAGATGGACAGGACTTCCACCTACTGGATATATTTTGACATACGATTCCAGCTGCGACTGTCTCCTCTATCAATGGAGAGCTTTAGTTCTTCCTGCCTTTGCTCTTTCTCTTCGTCCTGCAGCTTACCTTTTTCAACTCACAAGTGAAGAAGCTCGACTTCTCCTTCAAAAAGACTTTATTCGGGCGGCTAGAGCAAGAGGCAAGCCCTTCTGGCGCATACTTCTATCTGATGTTCTCCGAAATCTCTTTCCGCCTATCATTACTGCTTTGACTCAGTGGCTGGCTGGAATCCTAACAGGTGCTCTCTTCATAGAAGAGCTTTTTGACTGGCCAGGGGTCGGACGACTCCTTTTCTCGGCTTTGATAAGTAGCGATTTCCCTCTTCTCATTGGGATTGCTCAGCTCTCTACTCTCATTTTTATCCTTCTCAATGCTATGAGCGAACTGCTTGGCTGGTGGAGCGATCCACGTCTACGACAGCAAGAGGTGCATACCTTCGCATCGTGAAAAATCCAAAGCTTTGGGCTTTTATCGTTTTCTTCTTAGGCATTCTAACTTTCATCGCTTTCTTCTTACCTCAGTTTCAAATAGTGATATGGGAAAGTGGAGAAAAGAGCCTGATATACGCGTGGGGTGGGCATTCAAAGGTAGGAGCTACTGTCTCCCCGCTTCTTTATGTGATAGCGAACTTGTGGGGGGGTGGGGCAGTCCTGAGTCTGATGTGGGCAGGATACAAACTTCGTGAGCCTCATCGCTCTGCTGTTGCTTGGATGAACTGGGCTGCTTTCTTTCTGGCTATGGAACTCATTTTTCTCCTTGTGGTGGCAGAGGAAGTGCTAACTGATCTAAGAATACTTCTTCTTCATGCTGATAGCTTGGCTGCAAGCGGAAGCTGGCTGAGCTTTATTGTGCTCATTCTCCTTCTCTTTCTGCCAGGGCGGGTGAAAAAGAGTCTCTTTCGCCCTTCTTCATAGGGTTGGGAGGGGGTCGAAAAGGGTATTTCCTTCCGAAAGTTCCTTGGAAATGAGACATAGTTAGCTGACAGCATAAGCAGTCTGTGCCAACCTGCTCCTCGTCTGAGCCTGAATTGTCAATCGCAAAGGGATAGGTAGGGGGTGGAGTGCCTTGCCACTGTATTAGTTTGTACCTGCCGACTCTCTAAGCTCTTTTCGAGAAGGGGTAAGGGTACTTTACAAAAGTTCAGGTTCGCTTTAGAGAAGCACCCCTCACAGGCCTTTGTTCCTTTAGCGGAAGGAAGACGATGCAACTCCTTCGTGAGGCACATTCGTATTTCCTTGATGATGCTTACTCACCTGAGCATACTTCTTCTGCTGGGCTTGGGGGCTCTCAGAGCACAAAACTGCCCAAACCCTCCTACTTTACCTCCGCCGCCCGCCTGTACAAGCTGTACTCCTCTAACAGTTGATCCTCATGGTAATGCTTCTGTCCCTAATAATCAGAGTCGGTGTGTTCCAAGCCATATCTCTTTATCCGTAAATAACTTGAGTATAGGCAATAATGCTACACTCATTGTTTGTGGTCAGCTTGCCCTAAACGGATGGCTCAATCTCAATAATGGGGCAAGTGTATGGGTGGGTTCTTCTGGGACCTTCAGTGGGCATGGAGCTAACATCAATACCCATTCTGCTTTCTACAACTATGGTGTGGTAAATCTCTCTGGCAGCCTCAACTTAAATGGTGCTCATTCTCAGTTTTACAACATCGGGACGGGAGCTCAGCTCAATGTAGGAGGAGACATTACCGTTAATTCCTCTGATGGCTTGATTAATTACGGGGGTCAAATCCATGCGACTCACCTTAGGATAAACGGAAGCGGTTCTATATGTGTAGCAAATGGAGCTTGCTTCTCAGGGGCGAATTTTACTTCAAATGGGAATAGCACCATCACTGTGGTGGGCAGCACGCCTGCCGCTATTCATTTTACGAGCAATAGCACTATTAATGGCGGTAGTGTGACGAGCTCTTCCAACTTATATGTTTGTCAAGCCCCCGGAGCCACTCAGAGCGGTTCAGGCACATGGGGAACAGCTCAAATTACGACAAATTGTACGGGTGGGTGTGGTGTCCTTGCCTATGGAATCCTTAGGATAAAGGCACATATCGCTACCTCTTCTCTTTCCCTTCGGTGGGAAGTGGAAGGCTCTTCCTCTTGGGAGATTAAAACTTGCTCCATTCTGATTGAACAGAAGGGGAGCTGGGTTGAAGTGGGTCGCACAACGGCCTCTACCTACACGATAGAGCTCAAGGATTTACCGCAGGGAGATGAATGGACCTTTCAGGTGAGGGGCTACGGGGCGGACGGCATGCTCCTTGTCCTTGGTCAGACTCGGGTCTCTCAGAGAAGAGAAGATAACTCCTTTATGGTGTATCCGACGATTTTCTCTCACGAACTGAGGTATCGGAGCGAGGGGGAATATAACCTCTTTCTCTTCAATGCCATGGGACAGATGGTGGGCCGCTATAAAGTCCAGCGTGGGGCTGGTGTGTGGCACTCGGATGAAGACGGCACGTCCCTTGCCTCCTTGCCTGCTGGCATGTATATCTTATGTGGGGAGGGTGTTGCTCCAGTACGTCTCTGGAAGCAGCCTTGAGGGCGGAAAAAGGGGAGTAGGAGCTATCCCCTCAAGCCCCCAAACCCGAGGAAGGGGCGCTTTCTCTCCCCTGCTTTCTTCTCGGCTGCTTACTCCTTACAGATTTCAGCGAGCTTCTAATTCCACAGGTGCATTTATCAACATACTACTTAGTGGAAAAATGAAAAAAATACAGAGTCTGGAAGAGGATAATCGTTATCTATCTTCGCTTAGTGTCAGCGCTGGAGCTTGCATCTCGTAGGCATTTGATTCTCAGCATAGGGGTAGGCATAGTCGGGGTATATCTTCTGACAGCTGTATTGGCTTACTTTGCCAGCTACACTACTGATCTGCCAGCGCTGGAGGGGGCTCCCTCTGCAGTCCCTCTCAATAATCCAACTGGCTGGATAGGGGCGAAAATAGCTCATCGGCTTATTTATCGGGGCTTTGGCTGGGCTGGGGTGCTTTTTCCAATTGGACTTCTATATGCTGCCCTAAGCTGGGTTCGTCGTCGTCCGATTCGGCTTCGGATTTTAGGATGGGGATTGGCTTGGCTTTATCTTTTCTCTACCTTCGGTGGTTGGCTAGTCCGAATTGGATGGGTGGAAGACCTTATCTGGTGCGGCAGTGTGGGTGCTGGGCTTACCGCCTGGATGAGTCTATATATCGGAGATGTGGGATTACTGATTATATGGCTTCTTATTACGAGTATTGCTCTGCTCAGGCTCACTGCTCTGCAGGGGTTTCTGAGGCTTAGAAAGGTCCCCGAAATCCCTGTATCTTCTGAAGGTATCCCTTCTTCCGATGCTCCTAATCCGACCTCTCTTTGGTATGAAGTAGTGCATCAGTCCTCTTCACCCCCTTCTGATGAGAAAGTTTCTCCAGCTTCTCCTTCCCTCATAATAGAGGTTGAAGAGAAAAAAAGGGCTCCTTCTGAGTTGCTTTCTCTCGCTATCGTGCAAGGGGAGATAAAACCAGAGCCTAATCCTTTTTCACCTCAGGAGCAAAGACACGAGGCTACTACCTCACAGCCGAACTCTGGGGTCTGCAGTCTAAACCTACCCCCTCTTAGCCTTTTAGCCCAAGGGGAGCGATTCTCTGCTCCGCCTATTTCGCCGGGCGAACTGGAAGCTCATAAAGATCAAATCGTGCGTACCCTTCAGCAGTATGGAATCCAGTTGAGTCGGATTACGGCAACAGTTGGTCCCACAGTTACCTTATTTGAGGTGGTGCCTGCCCCGGGTGTCCGAATCAGCCGCATTAAGAGTTTAGAGGATGATATTGCGCTCAATTTAGCGGCGCTTGGGATTCGCATCATCGCTCCTATCCCCGGGAAAGGAACTATCGGGATAGAGGTACCAAATGCGCGTCCTCGGACCGTCCCTCTTATTGAGCTCTTAGAATCGCCAGAGTATCAGCAGACCACCGCCCAACTGCCCTTAGCTCTTGGGAAAACTATCACCGGCGAAGCTTTTATTCGGGACTTGACCCTTATGCCTCACCTCCTGATTGCGGGAGCAACGGGTCAGGGCAAATCCGTCGCTCTGAACTGCATGATTCTTTCCCTCTTGTATAAATGCACGCCCGAGCAAGTTCGCTTCATCCTGATTGACCCTAAAAAAGTGGAGATGAGCCTGTATCAGGGCCTAGAAGAGCACTATTTAGCTGAAATCCCAGGACTCTCTGAGCGCATTATCACGGATGTCAAGCAAGCCCTTCCTGCCCTTCAGAGCCTTGTCCAAGAGATGGAAATGCGATATGAGCTGCTGAAAGAGCTGCGCGTTCGCACGATTCTTGAGTACAATCGCCGCTGTAAGGAGAGCGAGGAACATCGTCCTCTTCCGTATCTCGTGCTGATTATAGATGAGCTGGCTGATCTAATGATGACTGCTGGGAAGGAGGTAGAGACGCCGATTTGTCGGCTAGCTCAGCTTGCAAGAGCGGTAGGAATTCATTTGATTGTAGCCACCCAGCGTCCCTCTGTCAATGTCATTACGGGACTTATCAAGGCGAACTTCCCTGTTCGGATTTCTTTCCGAGTGGTGTCTCGAGTGGATTCTCGGGTGATTTTAGATGATGATGGGGCAGAGAGGCTTGTTGGACGAGGAGATATGCTCTTTGCGATGGGGACAGAGATGACTCGGCTTCAGAGCGGATTTGTCAGCGCGACAGAGATAGAGTCGGTCGTAGCGCACATCCAGCGACAGCCGATTCCTTCTCCATATGTCCTGCCTGAGCCTCCTCTTCAAGAGGAGAAGGAGAGTAGTGGGGAAGAGTTGTCAGACCGAGATCCACTTTTTTATGAGGCGGCGCTGCTCGTGGTTCGCAGTCAATACGGCTCTACTTCCCTTCTCCAACGCAAGCTGGGGGTGGGATTCAATCGGGCAGGGCGGCTTATGGACCAACTTGAACGGGCAGGTATCGTCGGACCTGCCCGCGGTAGCAAGCCCAGAGAAGTCCTTATACAGGATGAGGCACAACTTCACGCTTTCATAGAGAAATCACACTCTTGAAGATTGTGAATACATTTGATACATGCTGGCTACTTTTCTAAGCTGGATTAGCTGGCTTCAAATTGAATGGTGTGGTACCAAAGCAAGTAAAGCTCAGGTAGGTTCTCTCCGAGAAGCCCTTCTGAGCGCTTCCCAGCAGTGGGTGCAAGCTAAGAGCCAGATAGAAGGGGAGTGCACCCCCTCTCGTTATATTATACCGGTCGTCTTTCATGTTATTTATTCGGGGACTTCGGATTATGTACCTTATGAGCGCATATGGCAAGAAGTGCTACAAGTGTATGAAGATTTTCGAAAAATGCCAGAAACCTCAAGTTATACTGCTGGGGGTGCTGACATGGAGGTAGAATTTTCCCTCGCCACTAAAGACCCGAATGGTAATCCTACTACAGGTGTAGTGTATTGGCTCTACAATCAGCCGCCCCTGAACTGGTCTTCTCCTAACTTCTGTGCGGATACCCAAGAGCTCCCAATGAAGCAAGCCACGGGCTGGGATCCCCAACGCTATCTGAATATATGGGTTGTTCCTACTATCTGCTTTACAGGCGAAAATGGAGAGTGCTCTATTTGTGGCGTGATTGGTGGGTTTGCCGCTTACCCCCTATATGAAGCGCCAGAAGTCTACGGGGTAGTGATTGGAGCTCGGTCTTTTCAAAGACCATGGACTGATCGGGTTCTGACCCATGAACTGGGACATTGCCTTGATTTGATCCACCCCTTTGAGGAGGGATGTGGCACGACCGACTGCCTAAACTCTGGCGATGCCGTCTGTGATACACCACCGACTCTCTTTGCCAACTTTGAGGTTTTGCGCGCAAATACCTGCAACAATGATAGTCCCGACCAGCCAGACAACCCTAGAAATCATATGGACTATGTAATAGGGAGAGAGGCAAACCACTTTACTTATGGACAGAGGGAACGAAGCTGGGCGGCAATTGAGTCGCCTATTTCTCTTTTGAATCCTCTCATTCAACCGACGATCCCAGCGCAAACTGGAACGGGACCATATGGGTATGTAAAAGCTTATTTTACTGCTTCACAGCGGGTTGGATGCGTAGGAGAGCCCATTCAATTTTTCAGCTATAGCTTGGGGATGCCTCACATTCATGAGTGGGACTTTGGTGGGGGGGTCGCCGAAGATGCGAGTAGCGCTTGCCCAAGAGTCTCTTTTTCAGAGCCAGGTAGCTATTCTATTCGCCTGATTGTAGAGAATCTCAGCGGTCGTAGAGATACCTTAGTCAAATCAGATTACATCCTCATAGAGGATGCTAAGCGGACCTTGCCTTATGTAGAAGGGTTTGAAGAGCCGACTTTCCCTCCTTCTGGAAGTTACATAGAAAACCCGGATGGAAGGCGCACATGGGACAAAATCAGCAGCGCCTCTCCTCCACGCGGTGCCTACGGACGCTCCCAAAGTAGCATGCGGATGCCCTTCTACATCAACTCTGTGTATCATGAAAAAGATTCATGGATTTCCCCTGTACTGGATCTTAGTACTTACAGGAGGGAAGAAAATTCAGTTATCCTCCGCTTCTCATGGGCATATGCTTGTTTAGATTATGAAAAATCTGATACGAGCGATCCTTCCTATCGATTAGACTACACGGATACCCTTAAGATTTACATCAGCTCGGACTGCGGTCGTTCATGGCGTCTATTATGGGCTAAAGGAGGACGCGATCTTTCAACGCATCCTGCTGGCTGCATTCAGGCACGCGGTACCTATCTTGGCTATCTCTATACCCCTTCTGCTTCTGAGTGGCGTACAGATAGCCTTCTTTTAGATGAGTTT
This sequence comes from Bacteroidia bacterium, assembly GCA_025062295.1. Classification (GTDB taxonomy): domain Bacteria; phylum Bacteroidota; class Bacteroidia; order SpSt-205; family SpSt-205; genus SpSt-205. The sequence goes on from JANXAJ010000019.1 coordinate 32,122, forward strand.
ATAGGAGAGCGAATTCGCATAAAATTGGAGTCCATCTCTGGCTGGGGAAATAACTTATATGTAGATGAGATTCAGGTGGATACTGTAGCGCCACGCCCAAGCCATCTGCACAGCTTCTTCTCTATGCCTGCGCAGGTGTATTTTCATGGAGGTATAATGTATCTCCAAGCTGCTGAATCCCTCTCTGCGATAGAGGTTACCTTTTACGATGTCTCGGGAAAGTGTTTATATCGTCATACTTTCTCCTCCCTTTCCTCAGGCCTGCATGCTTTTCCCCTTCCGTTAGACAAGTTAGCAGCGGGAGTATATCAAGTGTATGTGCGGCATGAAAGAGGGTGCCAATCACTGAAATACGCTCACTTGCCCTGAAACTAGACATAGCGGTTATTAGAACAGGAACCCCGATAGAGCCTTTCTTTTCATCTCCTTCTTGAGCTTCTGAGTTTGAGGGAAGTAATGTAGCTTTATCCTGATGAGAGGCCTTTTCTTTCTTGCAGGGCTGTGGCTGTATGCCCAACACCGCTGCGGCACAATGGAGCGACTAAGCTATTTGATGCAGCAGGATCCTACGATTGTTGAGCGTCTGCATAGGGTGGAGGAAGAGACTCGGGCTTACATAGAGCAGATAGAGCGGCAGCCATCCCTCCGTACTCAAAATGTGATTGTTATACCGGTCGTAGTTCATGTCGTCTATCGGACTGCTGCGGAGAATATTAGCGATGCTCAGATTCTATCGCAAATAGAGGTATTGAATGAAGACTTCCGACGACAAAATGCGGACCGAGTCAATACACCGTCTCTTTTTGCAAATGTGGCTGCTGATGCAGAAATTCAATTTTGTCTTGCCACTCGGGATCCCCAGGGTAACCCCACCACTGGTATTACTCGCACTCAGACGAATAAAACCGCTTTTAGCATTTACTCTGATGATGTGAAATTTTCCAATCTGGGGGGGCGAGATGCATGGCCTACGGATCAATACTTGAATATCTGGGTGTGTCGCCTCAGTGGGGGTATTTTAGGGTATGCTCAACTGCCGGGGGGAGGACCTTCTGAGACGGATGGGGTTGTAGTGGATTTTCGCTATTTCGGGCGCGGAGGCAGCGCTCAGGCTCCTTACAACAAAGGACGAACGGCTACACATGAAGTAGGCCACTGGCTCAACTTGCGCCATATCTGGGGTGATGCCCAGTGCGGAGATGATTATGTGAATGATACTCCTCCGCAAGCAGAGGCCCACTATGGCTGTCCTTCATTTCCTAGTCCTTCTTGTGGAAACACGAGTGATATGTTTATGAACTATATGGATTATACGGATGATGCCTGTATGAATCTTTTCACTCATGGGCAGAGGAATCGGATGCGTGCTCTTTTCAGCTTGACTGGCTACCGGCGGGGGTTACTTACTTCATTAGGGTGTGCTGCGCCTGGCAGTTGCACGGGTAGTGTAACCCTCACTGCTTTTTCAGGTGCCTTATCTGACGGGAGCGGTGATTATCCAAACAATGCAGATTGTCGCTGGCTGATTGAGCCGCCTGGGGCTATCTCTATTACTCTGAGGTTTAGGAGTCTGGATCTTCTTGTGGGGGACTCAGTGATTGTATATGATGGGGCTACTACGAGTGCTCCGCGATTAGGTGCTTTTTCGGGTAACTATATTCCCCCGCCGCTGACCTCCTCACAGGGGCGTCTTCTTGTTCGGCTCAAAACGAATGCGAGTGGGAGATCCAGTGGATTCGAAGCCACTTACACAACTCAACTGCCTACCCTCTGTGGGGGCACTCAGTTGCTGACTCAGCCTACGGGGAATCTCACAGATGGCAGCGGTGCCGACCCTTACCATAACAATGCCGACTGTAAATGGATCATCCAATCCCGTCAGGGGGCAGGCATTCGCATTCAGTTTAGCCGATTCCGAACAGAGCAGAACTACGACTTCCTCAGCATTTATGATGGGGCTCAGGTTAATTCACGATATATGGTGCGGCGCTTTTCCGGGACCTCTCTCCCCCCTATCGTTACCACGGCTCTGCCAGAGGCGACAATTTATTTCACTACAGATGAAAGCATTACAGATGATGGGTGGGCGCTGAACTATGAGGTGGTGGATACTCTTTATTGTAGAGGTCAGAAGGTGCTCACGAGCTCCAGCGGCATCTTATCGGATGGAAGCGCACAAAGCGATTATACCAATCGTACGAACTGCAGCTGGCTTATAGCGCCTCCTGGTGCAACATGGGTGCGCTTGACCTTTCAGAGCTTCAGTACGGAGGCAAACTACGATTTTGTGCGCATATATGATGGTTCTACACCGAATGCGCCTCTGCTTGGTTCTTTCAGTGGGGCAACGCTTCCCCCTTCTCTTACAGCTCAGAGTGGGAAGATGCTAATAGTTTTTACCTCCGACAGTTCTATAACCCGAGCGGGGTGGGAAGCCTCTTACGCCAGTGATGGTCAGCCAGCTGCTACCCCCTATGAGGAGCCTTTGAATGGGGTGCGATTCTATCCGATCCCTGCCCGAGAGAGACTCTGGATATATCTGCCGGGCTTTGAAGCTGGTGTGCTTTCAGTCTATGATGTACAAGGTCGGTTATTACTCCACGAGGAGTGGCCTCCAGGCGAGTCGGCTATTTCCTTAGAGGGCTGGCCTGTAGGACTCTACTTGGCTCGTTTGCAACGAGGAGGGAGCTTTGTAAGTTTCCGCTTCCTCCACGAGTAATCGTCTGAGAGGAGCGGGAAGGGGAGTTCTTTCCAAGTGCTCCCAGGGGACTAAAAAAGTTTCCTCTGGGGGGATGTCTTTTTTCTCCACATAACCCCATAATTGAAAATGGGTCAGTTGATGGGTGAAGGTGGGCAAGGCCGAAGGGCACTCTTTGAGGAACTGCATAGGGGGGCACCAGAGTCCCCCCCATAATCCCCGAGTGGGGCGCTTCTGCAGCCAAACCCCCTCTCTGCTCGTGCAGAGAATAAACAGAAAAGGACGAATGGGTTTTTGTCGGGGAGGGGGGACTGGAGGGTAGGCGGAAGGACGGCCTTGGGAAAGGGCAATGCATTCTTTTTTGAGGGGACAGAGCAGGCACTTGGGAGAGCGAGGCACACAAATGAGCTGGGCTAAGTCCATCAGGGCATAACCTACTTCTCTCTGGCGCCAATGTAGCGGGAGAGCATCGGCATGTGTTTGATAAACTGTACGTGAACGGGTCGGTAGTCCCCATAAGCGACTCAGTACCCGCATAACATTTCCATCTACAGGAAGGTAGGCCTCTCGTTCGGAGAAACTCAAAATCGCCCGAGCAGTGTAGGGACCCACCCCGGGGAGGGCTTCCAGATAGCGAAGGGGGGATGGATACCTCCAGATTGCTTCCCATCCTCCATCTCGGTAGAGTTGCTGTGCTGCTTTATGAAGGTTATGAGCCCGCTGATAATATCCCAAACCCTGCCAAATCTCTAAGAGTGATTCCACATCGGCCTGAGCCAGCTTCTCTAAAGTAGGGAAGCGTTGGAAGAATCGCTCTATGTAGGTGCGAGCCTGCGAGATTTGGGTCTGCTGGAGAAGGGTTTCAATCACCCAAATCTGATAAGGGTCTCTGCCTTCTCTCCAGGGAAGGCAGCGTCCCTCTCGACGATACCACCTCAGCAAGTGCTCCCGCCCTTCCTCTGAAAGGAAAAAAGCCTTTTCTTCTCCCATGGCTATTCTCTAAACGAAAGATAGTGAGGGCTTTGAGTCGGTAAATAGGGAGTGTCGTAGGTATAGGCTACATGGCGACTATTTAGACACATCCAGTAGAAAAGAGGGATTAAGAGGCTTCCGCTTCTACGAGCTGCACTTCAGGGATGAGACGACTGAGTAAAGTTTCAATACCCGCTTTCAAAGTATAAATGCTTGAGGGACAACCTGAGCAGCTTCCTCGCAGGCGCAAGCGAACCACTCCGTCGGCATAACTCAGAAATTCTACATCGCCGCCATCCATGGCTACGCCTGGGCGAATGTACTCATCCAGCACCTCACGGATTCGGCGCTCAATCTCTCCTGGATCAGAGGGAAGGTCTTCCTGAGTACTACTAAGGGGACCTTGAGGTAAGTAGAGCTTCAGCACTTCCTTCACCTGAGGAATAAGGGTATGCCAGCTTTCGGTTTCCTCTTTCGTAACTGTGAGGAAAGCACGAGTAAAGAAAAGAGATTTGATACCTGGCACTGAGCCTAAGGCTCGCAGAAGGGGTTCCTCTGCTTTCTTCATCTCTTCTATTGAGATCACTTCACGAGTCCCTCGCTCAATCAAGGGATATTCAGGGGGGACTATAAACTTGAGACTATGAGGGTTTGGGGTTATTTCGGTGTAAATCAGCATGCCTTAAAAGTAGGGCTTTTGTTTGATTTGAGGGGACCTCTTTAGAGAAGCGCCTATTTTTGCCTGCGTGCATCTCCTCTTTGCTGTAGGGATAATATGGGCGCAGATGGTAGAGATATACAGAGATAGCTTTGGCACGCCGTATATCTTTGGTAAGCGCGATGCGGATTGTGCATATGGACTTGCATGGGCTCACGCTGAAGACGATTTTGGTCGGATTCAGTATATGGTGGCCTTAGCAAAGGCTAGGTTGGGACGACTTCTTGGGAAATCGGGCGCAGCTATGGACTACTTCGCTCATTTCAGTGGGGCAGCTCAGCTTGCAAGGCAGCAATACGATAGCCTCTCACCCTCTATTCGAGCTGTAATAGAGGCATATGCGGCTGGTCTCAACGATTTTGCTCGCCGTCATCCCAAAGCAGTTTTAGACAAAGGGCTTTTTCCAGTCAGAGGGGAAGATATTCTCCGAGGATATATCATCGTCTTATCGGGCATGGTGGGAGCAGGACAGGCACTTCAACTTACTCTCCAAGGGATGCCTGAAAAATATGAATTCAAAGTCTCTGGCTCCAATGCGATCGCTCTTAGCTCAGCGAAGACCTCGGATGGCAGTACCTACCTTCTGATTAATCCGCATGTCCCCTTAGAGGGGGTCATGCGATGGTATGAAGCCTTTCTTCATAGTGAAGAAGGCTGGCACATACTTGGGGGGTTTTTCCCCGCCTCAGTGGTGCCAGGGTTAGGAACTACGCCCTACTTGGGCTGGGGAATGACTTTCAATTGGCCTGACTTCGTAGATATTTACCGCCTCAAGATTCATCCTCAGAATCCGCGCTTATATGCGATAGATGGGAGATGGGATACTCTGCGGCAAGAGGAGGTCATACTCTCCCTTCGTCTCATAGGGAGACCTCTACGATTCGCTCAGGGATGGCCTCTTCTCAGTCCCCCTCGTCCGAGAGGTCCTGTAATAAAAGTGAGGAAGATCATAGAGCGGAGCGCTTTTGGGGCTGTAGTCCGAACCTCTACAGGAGTATATGCGATTCGTTTCCCAGTGGAAAGGATGTATAAAGCGCCTCAGCAGTGGTATGAAATGAGCCGAGCTCGTACCTTCTCCGAATTTCAAGCAGCCCTTCGTCTTCAGGGGATTCCCCTCTTCAATATCGTATATGCAGATCGCACAGATACAATCTATTATCTCTTCAATGCGAGCTTGCCTGAACGTTCTCCTGCCTATGACTGGCAGGGGGTGCTGCCGGGGGATACCTCGGCTACCTTGTGGAGACGCTATCTGACCCTTGACGAACTTCCCCAAGTGCTTGCCCCGCGCTGTGGATATGTTTTTAGCGTAAATAACAATCCATTTGCTACAACCTGTAGAGCCGAAGCACCACATGCAGAGAATTTCCCTTCCCAGCATGCATGGCATTGGAATCGTCATAATAATCGGGAGCGTCGTCTGTATGAGCTATTAGAATCAAAGGAGAGGCTTTCTTGGGAGGAGTTTCATGCGGTGAAGTACGATCGTCGGTATCCTGCTGATGGACCCATAAGGAGTCTTTGGGCTGCTTTTGCTTCTCTTCCTGATACGCCGGCAGCTTCCTTCAATGAAGCTCTAAGGGTCATTCGGAGTTGGGACTTTAGTGGTTTCGGGCATAGCCGCGCAGCTACCCTCCTTTCGCTTGCCGTAGCTTATGCTCTGAAGAAAGCAGGCCTGCCAGCCTATACCTGGTTAGAAGAGGGCAAGGTCCAATTACCTGTAGCCCTTCTATGGGAAGCTCTTGGATATGCTATAAAGGAATTGCAACGATTTTATAGGGAGATAGCGCCGCCATTAGAGAAGGTCCAAGCAATTGAAGTAAAAGAGCAGCGTTACCCCTTCGATGGACTTCCCGAACAGCTTGCCCCCACTTATGCCCAATGGGATCCCAAAAAGGGTTTTTTGAGAGTAGTAGCAGGCGATACCTATATTCAATTTGTCCGATTTGAAAGAGGAGCGAAGTACCCTTTTATAGAATCAGTTTTGCCCTTAGGAGTTTCTGGAGACCCCACAAGCCCTCACTATGCAGATCAGCTTCCTCTTTACCTAAATCGTCGCTGTAAGCCAATGACCTTGGACCCTGAGTCAATTCGGCGTCGGGCTATTCGCACCCACTCCTTCGTAAGGTAAGGAGGAGCGTCAAAGGCTCGCTGGAGAGGCTCCTATCACTCTCTCCATGACGCATCCTTCAGCGTTGGGTCAGAGCTGTGCCGTGGTTGAGTCAATCTCCTATTCTTTACACCCACTTAGGTGCATACCTCGTCTCTCCCTGGGAAAGCCTTAATTTCAATCTTACTGTTCTCATCTTCCCTACCTGTACGGCTTAGGCACGAGGCGAAATAGCCCTTTTCCGACTCGTCCAAACGAATAAATCCTGAGAGGGGGTAGGTAGATTGGGGGGAGTTCTTTATGCTCATTAATGTCATATACTTCCCTGCATGGGCACTTCCTGTTTTTGACTTACGGGAGTGAGAAGGAGGCTTGACTTTTGGGAAGTTTCCGCTGGATTAGGTTTTAGCTGCCTTAGGTAG
>JANXAJ010000001.1 GCA_025062295.1 Bacteroidia bacterium
ACTCTCCTCCTAATCTTCTCCAAACTTGCCTAACGCTACCGCCAGACTCTCACGCAAAAGCCCTAATCACTTCTCCTACTCTATTAGCACTATCACTTTATAAAACTTCTCTCCTTGCATATGGATGATGTAGATCTTTTCTCCCTTGTCGCTCAGGTCTAAAGTGAAGGTGGGACCCTTGTACTCTCCTTCATGAACCACATAGCCTTTTATTGTATAGACACGCACTCCAATTCTTCCACCTTCAGGAACAGTTACCTGGATAATCCCGGAGGTAGGATTTGGTCTAACCTCCATTTCCAGAGAGCCCGACTTTTGATCCCCCAGCAGCTCTTCAATCTTCTCAATGAAAGTATCGGGCTCTTCGTAGGTATCTCGCTTCTCCATCTTTTTGAGAGCCTGCTGAGCTTCTTCGTAAGTTATGTAAGCTTCTCTCATCTGTTTCTCTGCCTCCTCTACAGTCTTTCTCAGCTCTTCGGAGTATTCAGGCTTCGCTTCAAGAGAAAGAGGAGAAGCGGAGCAGTCTTCAGTCTCTACTCCCCAAGTTACGTAGTAATCTATTTTTACATCCTTTGGCTTATTTCTGTATATTGAGTGAAGCTGATCCTGATCTTGTATGATTATTTTTCGTACTTTTTTCTCATCACTCCTAATAATCCAGCGATGTATGGCTACACGATAATCAGAAAAGCTCGGAAGTGCAGCCATAAGGACCTTCCAGCAAAGCTTTTCCCCCCCGCTGCAGCAGTTCAAGACGCAGATTTCTTTGCCGGATTCTTTTTCCTGCACGGTAATGCGTAGGGTAAGACGAGGCTGTGGCTGGGCGATCATCCATCCACCCAGAAAAAGCATCATTGCATTTAGGCGCCACATGGGACAAGTATATAATTTTTGCCTGAGAGAGACGGAGGCGAGGATTCTGCGGTATATGGGTCTCATGTCGCCGTATCCATGACCAGAAGAGCCTATCCCCATAGCCTACCCATGCGCCTGCAGGATAATGACTCGTAGAGCGCAAATACCAGCTTCCACAGAAGTATGTTTTTTATGAAAGCTGAGCCGCGCTAGATCCCATATACACTTGGCACCCTCACCCAATCATATGCATCCACATAACTCTGCATAAAGAAGCGATACGCCCTATTGGGATGAACCTCATCCAGAAAAGAGGAAAACTTATAGCACCATCAGCTGTTCAATGTGATGGGTATAGCCCGTAGCGATAAAGCCGATTGAGCGTGATATCATTTCGCTGGCAGATCTGACTCAATGGTGCCATATACTACGGTATGCGAACCAAAAAACGCCCCCACATCACCTGCGCCTGGGGGTATTGCCGAGGCTGAAATTTGGAATCGCAGTAGATTTCCGCTCTTTGTGGTAAGAAAGGCAGGTGTGGGGTGAAAAACAAGAATGTTTCCTACAGCGTTTTCTCCTCATTGAGGCCCTCTCAATAGCTAATCTACTGGCTCTATCACGTGACAGAACGATAAGCTTTCTCGAGAATCGCTTCCGAAGCTGCTGGCGAGCAAGGAGGGCCTATCGGATGAGAGTCTCACAGGGGCAATATTCTGTTTTCTATTCCGAAAACGCCACATCTTCCGCCAGCATCTAATAGGCTCTTCCATATTAGCTTAACTTTGACTGCGCAGGATTTCCACCCACTCCAAAAGCTCCCTCTCATAAAAATGCCAGTATAACTCTGAAGCCCCAGAACTACCCCTATATCTTCTCCAGAAAGCATCCCACACTCTACTCCTACTCTCTGGATATAAAAGCGGAATGCCTAAGGCTGCTGCCTCATAGAACTTGCTGGGGATTTTATCTCGGAGATGGGGCAGAGGATGGTAAAGCCCATACATGAGCTTTGCATGTCTTTGAAGATTCTGAATGAGAGGGTAGGGTACGAATAGGCTCCATATCCAAAGCCATGCCTTGTGGTGCTGAAGGTAGCCTCTCAGTAACTGGTAAAACGCTTGAGACTTCAGACTTCCAGCTATTACTAAGGGATGAGTGGGTTTCTCAAGAGCGGCTTTAATGGCTTCAAGGACGCCCCAGCTTTCTGTAAGGTTGCCTGTGTAGAGAAAATAACCTTGAGCTAAAGCAGGTAGAAGAGGGGGGGCTTCCTCTACCTTGACGAAAGCATTCGGCAGGATTCGGCTTCTCGAGAGCGGGACAAGCGAGGCATAGGTGTATTCAGCTAAAGTGTAGCCCTTTGGGAGGGATTTTAGCCTCTTCCCTATTTTCCACAAAGCTATGCGAACAGAGGATTGGATTCTTGTATAGGCTGGATCTTCTAAAAAGTTTTTCTGATAATCTTCCCATATGTCCCAAATCAAGGGGCGCCGAAGAAGACCCCAAGGTAGATCGGAAGGATTACAAATCAGATGCTCACCATAGCAGCGATGCAGAAAGGAAGTAAAGGGAGAGGTCAAATATCGAATCGTCAAATTGGGTGGAGGAGAGGGTGGCTGGGTAAGTGCTTCAAGCACAGAAGAGTCAATCTCTTGGGCTAATGGCCCCTCAATTTGAAGGGGAGAAAAAGGCCTTCCCCATACTTGTAGGGAGAAGCGCTGAGAGAGAGAGAGAGCCAAGCGATAATACCCTCGGGGATGAAAGACTGAGTCCTTTGTGAGCCATAAGTGCATTCCCTAAAGCTATGTAGCTTTGACCTATGGGTAATGTTGAAGTGCGGAGAGGAGATATTACTCAAATAGTGGCTGAGGCGATTGTAAATGCTGCAAATGAGATGCTTCTACCGGGGGGTGGAGTCTCTGGAGCTATTCATCGAGCAGCAGGTCCTGAGTTAGCCGAAGCTTGCAAGCTGCTGGCTCCCTGTCCTACAGGTGAGGCCCGAATAACTCCTGCTTTTCGCCTGTCATCCGCTCAATACATTATTCACGCTGTGGGTCCTCGGTGGCAAGGCGGACGCGCTAATGAAGCCCAACTGCTTGAAAAGGCATACCGCAGCGCGCTCGCCTTAGCTCGTACTCATGGATTGCGAACAGTGGCTTTCCCCTCCCTCAGCACAGGTATCTACGGCTACCCTTTAGAAGAAGCCGCACCGATTGCCCTGCGCATCCTCTTAGAGGAGGCCTCCAGTTTTGACTTACTCCTGCTCGTAGCATTTGACGAGAAGACGTACCTCACTTACTCTAAAGTCTTACAAGAGATGGGGACTGCCAGCAGATGAAAGAACATGAGTACTTCATGCGATTAGCTCTGGCAGAGGCAGAGGCAGCTTATCGGGAGGGGGAGGTGCCAGTAGGAGCAGTATTAGTGATAAAGAAAGAAGTGATAGCACGAGATCACAATCGCACGGAGCAGCTTATGGACCCTACGGCTCATGCAGAAATGTTGTGCCTTACCGCTGCTGTGACTCATCTCCGTAGTAAATACCTTCGGCAGGCTACTCTTTATGTAACCTTAGAGCCTTGCGCTATGTGTGCTGGCGCTTTGGGCTGGAGTCAAATCGGACAAATTGTATTTGCCGTAAGGGATCCTGAGCGTGGCTTCACTCGGTATGCCCCCTCCCTTCTCCATCCAAAGACACGCTGGTGCGAAGGACCTTGTGCTTCCGAGTCCCAGACGCTCCTTCAGCGGTTTTTCCGAGAGATACGATAGAGAAAAAAACTTACTTTTGTTTATATGTCGCTCAAGTCATTTCTTCCTTCTCTCTTGCTGGGACTCACCCTTCAGGCCCAGATCCAAATCACGGCGGGCGATCTCCCTTCGGCGGGAGAACTCTTTACCGTGAGCCAGAGTCGTCCCCAGCCTAATTTGAACTTTCTCTCTACAGGGGCTAACTATACATGGGACTTTAGCCAATTACCCGCCGATACCCAAATCGCAGTAGAATGGAAAAGTCCTCTCCAAGTGCCTCAATACATGATTTCTTGCGGAAATGCAAACTTTCAGGCTCTTTTTCTCAAAGTGGCGGATTCACTGCCTACTCCCACTGTTAGTGTGAGAGACCTATATGTTTTTTTGAGAAAATCCCCTCAGCAAATGACAGTTCATGGGATAGGGCTCACGGCAAATGGGGTTCCAATTACTGAATGTTATCGCGATCCTGATGAGATTTATGTCTTGCCCCTTTCTTATCTCCGAGAGGATAGCACCACTTTTTGGCTTCGCCTGCAGATTCCTTTGCCAGCAGGGGGTGCTGTTACTTTTGCTCAAAGAGGCTACCGCCTTCATAAAGCAGACGGATATGGGCAGCTTAGGACGCCCTATGGCACATTCTCAGTACTGCGCCTGTATCGTGAGAATTATCAGCGAGACACAGTCTATTTGAATGGGATTCCCGTTCAGTCCAGAGATAGTTCATATTTAGAATTAGAATGGCTTGGACAGGGTGCAGGTATTCCTCTTCTGCGCGTCACAGGCTCATTTTCTCGTTTAGGAGGTACATTTACCTTCATCCCTACGCTCATTCAATTCAAGGATGAACCTCGGAGTTCTTCCCTCCTAATCGGTGGAAGCAAGCCCTCTATTACGCCAAACCCCTGCAGAGGGGTGCTTTATATCTCAGCCCCAGGCCAGCGCTATGTTTTATACAATCTGATTGGAAATGTCGTAGCGGAGGGCGAAGTTCCTGTTGATGGAGTTTTGCGCTTGGCTTCCGATTTACCAGAGGGAATCTACTTTATTCGCTTGTGGTATGAAGGGAAGGAATACTGGCATCGTTTTGCTTTAGTGCGAGAGGGATGACGGCTATAGGCAAGCTCTTGATTGGCGCAGGATTTTTTTTGCTCCTAATCGGGGCTCTTCTGTGGATAGTAGGAGAAACGGGGTGGAGCTTTCCTCGTCTTCCTGGCGACATAGTGGTCGAGCGTGGGAATATGAAAATTTTTATTCCGCTTGGTACGAGTCTTTTACTGAGCCTATTCCTAACTCTCGCCTTTTACCTTATCCATCGGCTCAGGTCGTAATCAAGGACTGTGCTTTAATTTTTTGGAGTAGCGAGTGGCATTGAACTTCTGTGGGGTCTACCTTGCAGGTTCATCCCCCCCTAAACCTATTATCCTGTGTCGAACCAGAATGTTTACTCCAGCATCAAGCGAAAGAGCTTTTTTCAGCTTACTTTAGACAGGTTTGCTTTTAAGGTTCTTAACCCCATCAAGCATAAAAAAGAAATTTTGGCACTTTCCAATCGGAAGCCCGCTTTTTCTTACGCTTGTTGTGGATGACTTCGGTTCAGGTAAGTTCGTTCCATCTCTCTTGAAGGCTTGCTTTGAGTTGATTAGCTCTACTCTCATCTATGAGATGAAGCTGCCAACGACCTTCCACGATGTCTGCTGGTGTATAAGCCCAACCTAATCGCCGCCAAAACCGCACTTCTCCCTCTGTAAATGGTTCTTGAGGAAGAATGGGAGAGGGGTAGGCGCGCTTGAGAGCTTCTAATGCTGAAAGATCGGGTACGATCTGTTCTACAGACGCTCCTTCAGGAAGAGAGGTATGTATCACTTTCTCATAGAGAGATTTCATAACATCTTCACCCATTTTTCGGAAAGTTGTCCATTTCCCCCCTAAAATATGAATGCAGCGCTGATTTGACCATACCTCTATGACATGAGTGCGGGCTAGGCGAGCGGTAGGGCTCTTTTCATTTGCTGCTACTAGGGGTCGAAACCCAGCAAAGCGAGCTTTGATCTTAAATTCGCCTTCAAAGTATCGGTTCAAGTGCGCTAAGAGGTAGCTCTCTTCCTCTGAGGGGACAGCTGGATTCCACTCAGGTACTTGGGCTTCTACGTCGGTTGTACCCAAAAGCCAGTACCCTTCTTTCCAAGGGAGGACAAAGATTATGCGTCCATCAGTAGTACGAGGGATTAGAAAACCACTAAAGAGGGGTGTCGGTCCCTCCAGAACTAAATGACTGCCTCGGCTTATCCGCAGTCGTGGAGTGATCGTGGGAACTAAAGCACGGCGCAAAAAATCACTCCATGGGCCTGTAGCGTTGATGAGAAAATCTCCTTCTTCTGTGTATCTTTCTCCATCAGCCGTCTCTATCTCTACTTTGATGGAATTTTTTCTTGGGTGAGCTTGCGTTACTCTATGATAGGGGCGAATCTCTACGTTAAATCGCTGGCGTAAAAAGAGGGCTAAATGAACTGCATATAGGCGGTCCTCAAACTGTCCATCCCAATAGAGCCACCCACCTTTGAAACCCTCTTTCATGGTGGGAAACTGCTTGTAGAGCGCGTTTTGATCAAGCCAACGAGGAGCCTCAAGACGATAAGGAAAACTAAGCCAATCATATAACTTCAAGCCAAAGCCATAGTATCCTCGCTCCCAGAGATTAGAAGTAGGAATGACAATTGGGAGGGGACGACAGAGCTGGGGATGGCTATTTATCATCCAGTATCTTTCTTGAAGGGCTTCTTGAACAAGTTGCCAATCTGTTCTACTTAGTCTCTTAAGGGCTGACTCTAAGTACCGAATACCACCGTGAATGAGCTTTGTTGAGGTGGTAGAAGTGCCTCCACCAATATCTCTGGCTTCCAAAATGAGTACTTGCCATCCCCGGCGAGCTGCTGCCAGGGCGGTTCCAAGTCCACTACTTCCGCTGCCGACGATAATCAACTTCCCGAGCGAGCTTCCCATAAGTGGCGAATATGACCGTGTAGAAGAAGAAAAGACCAGGCACTCTGTACCTAACGAGATTACCAAAATTGCCCGAGGTGAGGCCCATCATGTATATAAAAAATACGGAGAAAATCATGAAAACTATGCTCCAAGGATTCTCTAAAATACCTCTCAGGACGCGCCACACACCATACTTTAGAAGCCCATATAGTAAGAAAAGGCTAAAAGCTGTGATTTCTAGCGAGGTAAGGAGGATAATAGGCTTTCTTGCTTCCCATAGGAAGGGTCTAAAGAGACCCGTATAAAATGCAATGGGAAACTTACTCAGCATGCCGGGAATAGTTGGTTCAAATTCTCCTATATCATAAACACTGCCACCCATGGTAATATGGTAATAGGATTCATGCCGAGTAAGGTCTACGTAAGACAGATAAGCCTGAGTCGCCACATTTTGGAAGCTGTATTTCCCTGTTGATTCGGCAGCGACTTGAAGTAGGTACCATGAACCAAATAGAACGGCTGTAGCGAAAAAAGGATAGATAAGGTAATTAAGAGCATGAGTTGTAGCCTTTAGATTGAAATTAGTTACTATTATCAATCCGAGGACAGGTATCAGGCTGATAACAATGTAAGGCTTTACCGCATAGGCAAAGTAAAGCGCAGGAATAGATAATATCATACTATGTAGTCTTTTCTTATAAAGAAATATAGAATTAATCGCATAAATTGATAGAGATAGAGAAATACCCTCCTTAAACGGGAGAGAAGTCCAAGAAAGAACCGAAGGCATGAATAGAATAGGGAACATAGTATATTCCCAGGAATGTGGATATATCTTCTTTATTCCCATGAAAAAATAAAAGTAAGATAGGTAGGATAGGGTTGAGAATAGAATTATTGTTGCGTTTATGGAGCCAGCTGCTAGTAAATTGAGGGGAAAGATTACAAGAGGAACGGTCTGTGAAATATTGTCGTGAAGAAGTGAGAGAAATATATTGTTATTGACCCAGAACCAATAAAAATCGGGGAATCTATCAAAATATTCAGTGTAACTGCGGCTCGCTATAGAATAAAGCATATAGTGGATTGTTTGAAGGGGTCTGTAAAAGAATGATTTCACGAGTGATTGAGCATCAATCATGTAATTAATTATGTCGCCATAACCATAATAAAAGAAGTAGAGGTAATAGACGAAGAAAGCTCCTCCGATACGAGCTATCCATCCATAAAAAGCGATTTTCTGAATGTATGGAGAAAATTCCGGCTTTTGTCTTAGAGGCTTGATAAATAGAAGATAGCATACTACCAGTGAGACAAAGCCTACTAAAAGATCTACGATAGGGTTCAGAAGAGGCTTCCGTGGGGGTAGATAAAATAGGATATTATAGTATTCCATCAGCCTTTTGACTCCAGCTTGAGTGTTATGAAATCAAACATCAGGGCACCTGTAGGTGAAAGATGCAAGGTATCGTCCCTCACTGTTATCCATCTGCGTTCGATCATCTCAGAGAGGAGGGGTGTGAGCTGGTGGAAGTTGGGACCAAAAAGAGCTTTTATAGAGGAGAGGGGAAGTCCTTGACGGGTGCGCAAAGTGGTTAGCCATAGTTCTTCTCTAATCTCTAAGGGGGAGAGACGCTCATGGAAGGTGAGAGGGAGAATACCCCTTGTTACTAAATTGAGGTAATCCTTTAGGCTACGGCGATTTGCCCATCGCTGTTCAGGGATGTAGCTGTGAGCGGAAGGACCCAAGCCGATATAAGAGAGTCTCCGCCAATAGCGCCAATTATGCTGACACTCATGTCCTTCTTGAGCCCAATTTGAAATTTCATACCACTTGTACCCTTTCTGATGAAGAAGCTCATGAGCGGCAAGATACATGGAAATATACAAATCTTCGTCCATTGGAGGAAGACGACCTTGCTTGTGCTTTTTGTATAAGACGGTTCTTTCTTCAATCGTGAGTCCATAGAGGGAGAGATGAGGGGGAAGGTATATCAAAAGATGATCTAAATCCTTTAAGAACTCTTCTAGCGTCTGTCCTGGAACTCCAAATATGAGGTCTGCGCTCCAGCTCGGGAAGTTTGCTTCGCTGAGGTAGAGGAGGGCTTGGGTAGCGGAGGAGGGGCGATGGAAGCGCCCCAGCATTTGAAGCACCTGTTCAGAGAAGCTCTGAATTCCAAGGCTCACGCGTGTAATCCCTAAGGCTTTCCATGCTCTGAGATTTTCAGGGGTAATATCCTCAGGGTTAGCTTCTATTGTGATTTCTATGGGGCTGAAGGTCTGGAATTTCATCAGGTGGTCAAAGATCTTTTGATATAGGTTCAAAGGAAGCCAGCTGGGCGTGCCTCCACCAAAAAAGAGAGTCCTAATCCGGACCTTCTCTAAAAGGGGATGGTAGAGCTGCATTTCCTTGAGGAGGGCTTCTACATAAGCTTCCATAAGGCTGGATCGGGGGGTAAAGTAGAAATCACAATAATGACAAGCTCGGCGACAAAAGGGAATGTGAATGTAGAGTCCTATATCTGAGCAGAGGGCGTCGGCAGCTTCTTCAAGCCAATCAGGAAGCATTCTGAACTGCCTTTTCGGGTCGCAGGCGGACGAAAAACAAACACCTCTCTGAAGAGAGTTTGTGCAGCTTTTTGAAGGCTTGCTCGCTCTGGTCCTTCCAGCAATTTAGCTACCCAGAAACCACCAGTAGCCACTCCCTTTTGGGCTAGGATAAGGCTGCGCTGCACTAAGGCAGCCGAACGTGCTTGATCTGTAAGACGACTCCCAGTGGTACTGGGCGCCATATCTGAGACGAGTCCTGACCATACCCTCCGAGTGATTATCTCCTCTACATAGTCATCAAATACATCTCCTTGATAGAATTCTACCCGGTTGTCTCTCAGAGAAAGCGGCTGTAAATCTATTGCCAAGACCTTTCCTTCAAGCCCAGTCTTTTCTAAAATGTACTGTGTCCATGATCCAGGGGCTGCGCCTAAGTCCACAACCTGCATGCCTGCACGGAATAAATGATATCGCTCATCTATAGCCTTGAGCTTATAGACAGAGCGCGCTAAATACCCTTCGGATTTGGCTTGTCGGAAATAGAAGTCTTGCGGGGTATAGCTCATAGAATTTTTTGGTAGATGGGGCGGAGCTGAGGATGAGTTTCTTCTTCCTTTAGCTGACGCAGAAGCTGGGCAATTTGGGGATCTCGTCCTAAACGAGATTTGAGATATTGAACAAGCTGGAGGCGAAGGTACCAAGGATTTTCTTCTCGTGCGATACGCTGAATGAGAGAGAAGAGTTGAGGGCGATATATAGGTCCTCGCTGATAAGCAGCTGCAAGGAGTCCTATGGCCTGAAATCGGGCGCTCAATCCACTCAGGCAGGGATATCGGTTTATCAGGTGTAGGATTGCCTGAGTATCTCCTCTTTGAATAAGAAGTAGGGCAGCTGTGACGAAAAGCCCTTCTGATTCAGTTGTTAGGCGGCGTCTGGCCTCTTGCAGGGCTAAGATTGAGTCTACGCTAAAGAGTCCCCACAGAGCATAGCTCTGGATGTCGCTGCTGGTGTCTTGAAGGGCGGTGAGGAGATCATTTTTCCATGATTCTAAGGACAAGAGTCCCTGCTGGGCGCCGTTCGCTAAGAAAGCCCAAGCGGCAAGGCGCACACGTGCTTCATTTGCCTTAATAGCTTCACGAGCAAGGGGAAGCACTTGAGCCACCGCCTCTGAATCGGCAATAAGCTGGAGAGCATCCCATACCTCTTTTTTCCATACTACTCCTCCCCGTCTATAAGCGGTGAGAAGAAGGTTGAGCTTCTCACTATCCCCACTCAAATAAGGTTGAATTTGAGACAATCCCTCCAGTCGCTGCCATAGATAACGCCCCTCCAAGACGATGTGATCCCACCATCTTTCTGGGTAAGAGCGACGACTTTCCCCTATAAAAAGGCGCTTGGGATCCACATCTGCATAACGGATGGCAGGCCGTACAAGAATAAGAGTAGTATCCTTCTCAAATTTTAGGGGGATCTCTTCATAGCCAGCTTCAGATAAGACACCAACTTTGAAGAAATATCGGTATGGACCGTGAATCGTATCATAATCCCTCTGCTTAATAGAGATAAAAGCGGTATCGCCTCGCTGCTCTCCTACGACCAGCAGGCGAACCTTGTCTGAGCGGTGGAAATGCTGGTCAAAAAACCATGTCCAGTCTTGTCCTGTAACTTTTTCAAATGCATGTCTCAGATGATCTATGTCAGCTGTACCATAGGCATTCGCAGTGAGGTAGAGCCGAAGCGAGAGAAAGAAAGCAGAGTCTCCCGTGAGCTGACGAAGAAGGTGAAGGGTAAGTCCCCCCTTCTGATAGCTGTAGGCATCAAACATATTCATGGGATCCCCATAATCATAGCGGATGAGGGGCACCCGCTTTGTTTGGCTCTGGGCAAGGTAGGTAAAAAAAGCCTGTCGTCGATGTTCCTCGGCTACCTCCTCTCCATAAGCATGCTCAAGCCAAAGATATTCCGCATAGTCGGCGAAGCTCTCATTGAGAGGAAGTTGCGCCCAGCTTTCACAGGTTACTAAGTTGCCAAACCAGTGATGAAACAACTCATGAGCGATTACCTCCTCTCGATTCTCGGTTACAGCTTGAGCACCATCGTAGAAGAGCATATCCCCATGAATGACGGCTGTCGTATTTTCCATTGCTCCAGAGACGAAATCACGAACAATAACCTGACTATATTTTGGCCATGGATAATCAACACCGAGCTTGTTTGAAAAAAACTCTATCATCTGTGGCGTCTTGCCAAATATAGACTTTGCATGAGGGGCCCATTTGGGCTCCATATAGTAGGACACTTCTTTTCCTCGCCATGTGTCCTTGATGATCTGAAAAGGACCGACCACAAGAGCAAATAGATAAGGTGCATGAGGCTGCTTGAGTTCCCAGCAATCTTGCCGTTGTCCGTTCGCTAGCTTTTTTTGAGAGATGAGGAGTCCATTTGAAAGAGAGACCAGTGAATCATCAATTGTAATGCAAAGCTTTTGAGTACTTTTTTGGTTGGGGCTATCTATTGTAGGAAACCACGCTGAAGCGGCCTCAGGCTCGCCTTGTGTCCAGAATTGCCGAGGAACGCACGGACGGCTTCCAGTTGGGTTGATAAAGTAGCCGCCTTTTCGTCCACCAATAGCTGTGGAACCGCCACTTCCTATTTTCTCAGGGCAAGCCCGATACCGAATATAGATTCCTATAGTTTCCTGAGCGGTATAATAGCGATCAAGCTCAATGTAAAGCTTCATCGTGTCGTAAGTATAGCTGATAATTTTGCCAAGAGAAGGACGCAGGAGACGAAGCTCTTCTATCTGGAATGCTTTTGCATCCAAAATTAGTTCCTTCTGAGGGGCGAAATAGGGGCGGAGAAAGATTTGAGCTTCTCCTGGGATCTGCTGACGCTCCCAATCTAAGGAAAGGGAGAGCTCAGTATGAATAAGCTGCCAAGTGAGGGGAGAGCTTCCCTGGTAGGTTTGGGAGCGATAGGGAAGAAAGATGGTGTCTTTCTCTCCTGACTCATCCTCCTTCAATAGCTGAGTCAGAGACTCGAAGAGGGTATCTTCATCACTTACAGGAGGGGTGGAGGGAGCATGAGCCTTGCGTGTGCAGGCTGCTACGAGAAGCACAAAGAGGACAAAGCGGAGCGGCATACGAAGCAAAGATATGCAACAAACCTTCGTACCTTTGGGAAGTGAAAGAATGGCTAATGGGCTTTGAGAAGCTGAATACGGTTTTAGCTGTGATTCTTGTGATTTGGATGGGTTTAGCAGTGCATTTGTGGCGACTCACTGCTCGCATAGATAAGCTGGAGAAAGCTATGAGAAAGGATGAGGCTTCATAGTTTTGAATGTGAATAAAGTGTTATCTTTGCCCCCGAAATATGCCGATGCCGAAGATTGAGCCGATTGAGTTAGAGTCTCAAATCCGTCATGTTCGGCGGATCCTCACGCTAGAGCTGAATCGGTATAAGGTCACTGGACAAGCTGCCCTCACAGAAGAGGAAATTCAACGCTCGCTAGATACCCTCCGATACTTTGAACGAAAAGGGATTCGTAATCTGGATTACTACGATCTGGCTCGTTTCCAGCGAATTCTCTTGAGGCTTCCTCCTTCAGAAAACTGAATCTTCATCCTGCAGTACAATTGAGCTGAGAGGATGAGGTGGCGAGTTTCGCTCGCTTGCTGAGTCTTACTCTCTGCGGTGTAGGAGGAAGACAAGACCTGAATAAGAGGGGGCAAGTTGCGCATTCAGCTTTCTTCAGAAGGGAGGTATATCCTTTCCCAGTCCCGAGTGACGGTCTCCTCTACTTGAAAAGGGAAACTGAATTTACCTAATGCACAAATAAACTTACCTTTACCTCATGAGCCTCTTCAATTCCCATCTTCTCGCTTTTGGGCTTATAGGCATCCTCTTAGGTCAAGGATTCCATTGTGGAACCATGGAAGTAGAGAGTCTCAAGCGAGC
Organism: Bacteroidia bacterium; assembly: GCA_025062295.1. Taxonomy (GTDB): domain Bacteria; phylum Bacteroidota; class Bacteroidia; order SpSt-205; family SpSt-205; genus SpSt-205. The sequence goes on from JANXAJ010000001.1 coordinate 13,096, forward strand.
ACTCTATCCGGACTGGCCGCGCTTAGATGCGTATGAGCCCTTTTTGCGGGCAAGGGTGCAGGCTTACAAGGCACTCTATCGTCAGGGACTAACGATCGGGGGGGGTATATAAAATACCCGTGGTGGTTCATGTGATTCATGATGGGGAGCCTGAAGGAGTGGGAATGAATATCCCTACCGATAATATTCTGCATCAGATAGAAGTTCTGAATGAAGATTTCAGGCGGCGTCCAGGGACTCGGGGCTGGAACGAAGATCCACGAGGGGCTGATGCTCGGATAGAGTTCGTCCTTGCTCGGCGGGACCCGAATGGCAACCCCACTACCGGGATCAATCGGATTAATCGTCATCTTCAAGGATGGACTGCTCCTCCCTACGACAAGGCCTACATAGAAAATACCATCAAGCCTGCCACTATCTGGGACCCTACCCAGTATTTCAATATATGGGTGATGGAGTTAGAGGGCACTCTTCTTGGATATGCCCAGTTTCCAGCTGCCTCTGGACTCTTGGGTATGCCAGGCGATGAGGATATGGGCTCCTGTCTTCCTGGTGCGAATACGGATGGAATCGTTCTCAAGTACACTACCTTCGGCTCTGTAGAAAAGGGTTCTACTGGGCTGATGGGGGGGTATGACTTAGGACGCACGACGACTCATGAGGTGGGGCACTGGCTTGGACTTCGTCATACTTGGGGAGATGGGGACTGTAATGTAGATGATTTTTGTGATGATACCCCTATCTGCAGCGATCCTCATTGGGGTTGTCCCTCTCCAGCACCGTCTTCTTGCGTCCCTGGTGTTCCTCGCATGATAGAGAACTACATGGACTACTCAGGTGATTACTGCTTCAATATATTCACGCTAGAGCAGGTGCTTCGGATGCGGACGGTTTTGGAGACTTGTCCAAGGCGACGCACTCTCCTTACCTCTCCCGCTCTTATCCCTCCGACCACTGTTGATGCAGCACTGATTTCCCTACCCTCTCCTCAAGACCTGTGTCCAGGTATCTATCCTATCCCTGTCCTTATTCGCAATAATGGAACTCAACCTCTCACTACTATTCCTGTCGCATATCGTCTCAATAACGGACCATGGCAAACTGCCACATGGACTGGCAACCTTAGCCCGGGTGGTACCGCAACTTTCCTTATTCCGAATGTAAACCTTGCTAATCCAGGGGAATACACTCTCACTGCGTGTACGAATCTACCTAATGATCCTGATCGGAGTGAGGACACTGTCATTACTCAACTTTTGGTGCATGAAGGAATCTTTCCTTTCTATGTGGATTTTGAACAAGGTGGAGAAGCTCCTCCCTCTCCTCCCAATCTCTGGCAAGTGGTTGATCCAGACGCAGACTGTTTCACTTGGCGGACTGCTTCTTGCATAGGAAGTGATGGACAACCTACTACGGCGATGTACATTAATTTCTGGGGCTATAGCGAAGTAGGAAGGCGAGATGAGCTTTATACTCCCATCATAGATCTCACAAATGCTCCTAATGATGTCCAAATTCTTTTTGATATAGCCCATAGGCGATATGATAATACAACCAGCGATGAGCTTCGAGTAGAAATATCTACAGATTGTGGTCAGACATGGCAGCCTATGCCCATATTTCAGCAGTCTGGTGCAGCTCTTGCCACAGGTCCTAATACAACGAGCCGATTCATTCCATCCGCAGCGAGTGATTGGCAACTCAGGAGCGTCTCTTTAGCTAATTATGTTGGACAGAAGATTCGGCTACGTTTCGTTGGCGTGAACGGATATGGAAACTGCCTATGGATTGATAACATACGTTGCATCAGTCCTAGCCTTTCTACGTGCCTCTACCTGATGAACTCTGTTTATCAAGATGTTCCGTTAGGTTTGGCTAACTGCTGCGGAGGAGTAGAATTTTATGATAGTGGAGGACCAAATGGGAGCTACTCAAATAAGGAAGAGCGAACATTTATTTTCCGAGCGCCGGAGAATCAAGAAGTGCGTGTAGAGTTCTCTACTTTTTCCCTTTTGGGGGGAGACACCTTGTATGTTTATAATGGGGCTTCAGCTACTTTGATTGGTGCCTATAGTGGCAATAGCCTTCCCCCCGTTGTAACGAGCTGGGGAGGCAGTCTTACTTTTCGGTTTATCTCTGATGCAACTGGCACTTCAGCTGGATGGGCAGCTGCTGTAGAATGTCTGGCAGGTCCGAGCGCTTGTACTTATTGGATGCCCGCAGGTGGAAGCCGATATGTGGAGCTTACTTCTCGGGGCTGCTGTGAAGCTGCCTCTTTTTATGATGCTGGGGGAAGTGGCGGTTCCTATGCGCCGAATGAGAGAGGAATCTTAACCTTCGCAGCTTCTTTTGGCCAGCAAGTTCGGGTGGAATTCTCTGCTTTTGAGCTGACCACTGGTCAGGATAGCCTATATGTGTATAATGGAACTGATACGACTGCTCCCCTTCTAGGCAGTTACACAGGTATTCGCTCGCCTTTCTCTGTTACGAGCACGGCAGGCAGCCTTACCTTTCGGTTTGTTTCTCACTCTACAAATCCCTCCCCTGGCTGGATGGCTTCAGTTCAGTGTATAAATCTATCTCCCTGGTGTGAATACTTTATGTCTTCTTCTCAACGCATAGACATTGCTGCGTCGGGGTGCTGCGGTGGTGGTCAATTTTATGACAGTGGAGGTCCGCTTTATGACTATGGAGATAGCGAGGATCAAATTATTACCTTTCTTGTGCAGAATAGTCAGCAGATCCGAGTGGAATTCACTGAGTTTGACTTAGAGCAAGGATATGATTATTTAGAGGTGTATGATGGCCCCTCAACTACCGACCCTATGATAGGGAGCTATACGGGTGGCGGTCTTCCCCCCGTTATCCTCAGTAGTGGAAACGCTCTTACTTTTAGATTTCAATCAGATGGATCAATTACAAGGGCAGGATGGCAGGCGCTGGTTAGCTGTTTTGGATGTGGGGCGCCTGTGATTGAAGTGCTTTCAAATAGTCCTGTATGTACGGGAGAAACGATTGAGCTCTCGGCAGTGGTAAATGGGTGTGGTCCTTTCACCTATGCTTGGAGCGGGCCGGGAGGCTTTAGTAGTGTGGAGCCAAACCCTTTTCGTCCAAACGCCACTCCTGCGGATGCTGGGACTTATATCCTTACTGTCACAGATGGGGAGGGCTATAGTTCCTCGGCTTCTATTGAGGTGGAAGTAACTACCATAGATACGACAGTGTCTAGGGTAGGAAATGCGCTCAGAGTAGCCCAGGCTGGTGCTACCTACCGATGGATAGACTGTGATGATCCGAGTGAAACGACTTTAGCAACTCAACAGGGATTTGCTCCGATCCGAGATGGACGATATGCTGTCGTAGTGGAATACAATGGTTGTACCGCTCGCAGCAGCTGCCACTTTTTCAGCTCATGCGGACCTCTTCAAGTTAGTGCCACTGCGTCTCCCTCTGTATGTGTAGGTGCGGTCATTTCCCTTTCGGCTCAGGTGAGTGGTGGGTGTCCCCCCTATACCTACAATTGGAGTGGTCCAGCGGGCTTTACGAGTACTGCTTCTAATCCTACTCGTCCCAATGCTGATCCCTCTCACAGTGGCATTTATACTCTCACCGTTATAGATGCTGCGGGTACGAGCCTCTCTACGCAGGTCTCTGTCAATGTGATAGCTGTAGATACAGGCGTGCAGCAAGCGGGAGCTACTCTGATTGCTCTTCAGAGTGGGGCGAGTTATGCATGGATTAGCTGTACTGATCCGAATCCATCTATCCTTAGTACTCAGCGGAGTTTCACTCCTTCCCAAGCGGGTTCATATGCAGTCATTATAGAGTTTCAAGGCTGTCAAGATACCAGCGAGTGTTATGAAGTGGCTCCATGCGTGAATACTTACCCACGGGTTATCGCTTCTTCAAATAGTCCTGTGTGTAGGGGAGATACCCTTTTCCTTTCCGCTCAAGTGGAAGAGGGCTGTCCACCTTATACTTATAGCTGGAGTGGTCCAGCGGGCTTTACGAGTAATCAAGCGAGTCCGATTCGCCCCGCTGTCCAATCCTCCCATGCTGGCATATATCTCGTAGAGGTTTTTGATGCCCAACAGCGGGTCGCTTCTGGAAGCGTAGCTGTTTTCATTCAGTCCATAGATACTGCTGTTCTTCATCAGGGGGATACACTAATCGCTGTCTTCGTCGGTGCTTCGTCTTATGAGTGGATAGATTGTGCAACAGGCTCTATTTTAGGGAGGGATCGCATATTCTCTCCTTCTGCTAGCGGAAGCTATCGCCTGCGCGTATATAGCGGTGAATGCGTTGATTCGAGTGCATGCTTCTCAGTAGACCTTTCTTCTACCGCTTTCTCTAATGTGTCCAGCAATGAACCCGTTCGGATTTATCCTAATCCAACAGAGGGCATTTTGTACATTCAAGCCAGAAGCTCCCTCGTTTATGCTCGGCTCTTAGACGGAGTAGGGCGAGAGGTCTATTCCCGTCAGCCTGTAAGGGGAGGGCAGCTCTCTCTGCAAGGGCTTGCTGCAGGGCCTTATGTGCTAGAAGTAGAAGTGGAAGGGGTGCTGCGGTGGTACCGGATCTGGCTTATCAAGCCGTGAGAAAGATAGCTCCAACCCCTAACGCATATCCTATGCCCACTTCCCATGAGAGTTTCTCTTTGAAAAAGGCGATTCCCACTATGCCAGAGAGTAGGATAATTCCGAGGTTATTCCAAAGGAAAAATTGAACCGCTGGCAAAGTGTTGAGCGCCTTGAGATAGAAGAAAATAGAGAGAAGATTGATAGCTCCTAAGATGAGAGCACCCAGCCAGACTTTGGTTTGAAAAAGGGAGGGGAATTGATTTCGTACAGTGTGAAGAAGAATGCCTAAGAGTCCAGCTACACTCATGATGCAGAGGGGGATTTGGAGAGGCGAGAGAGGGTGCCAAGTAGGATAGAAGGCTTTGAAAAGAATATCTATGACTCCATTTCCTATCCATAAGATAAATCCGACTCGGGCAAAGCGAAGAAGGTGAGGAAGTCCTCCTGCGCGAAGGTAAGGAGCATGCACGAGGATGATGGCAGCGACCCCTATTAGGAGTCCAGCCACTTGCCGCTCTGTGAGCCTTTCTTTTAGAAATAGGGCTGCAAACCCAATAGGCAGAATCACAGAAAGTTTCGTTAGCATTCCTGTCAGCCCTACTCCGATATTACGAACTGCCTTGCCTGTGAGGAGAAAAACGGAGATAAAGAGGATTCCTTGGATGCCCAGCACGAGGAGAGAGAGGGGTGAAAGCTTTTGAAGAGAGCTAAGAGAGAGAGGTTCTATGAATTCAGCTAATCCTACGCAGACAAAGTAATTGAGGGTGATAAGGGTAAGAAGGGGGGCTTGCCAGAACCGAAGCCAGATAAGAAGCAGGACGTTAGTAAGGATACAGCCCGCAACGAATATCACGCTTCAAAAATGCGTCTTCTTCTACCTTTGAGAGATGCTTGAACAGTTTTTGAAGTATCTGCAGGAGATTCGTCGGGCGAGTCCTCATACGGTTTCAGCTTATTGCCGAGACTTGAGGCAGTGGCAAGCCTTCTGCAAGAGACACTATGATATTGATCCATTGCAGAGTCCTTTGAGTTGGGCTCAGGTGTCTCCCCTTCATCTGCGAGCTTGGCTAAGTCTATATAAGCACTTGGCGACTCGCGCTCGGAAAGTAGCGGCTTTGCGTCGGATGGATAAGTACATTCGTCAGGTGCTGGGGGAGCGAGGCCTCTCGTGGCGGATTCGGACTCCTCGTTATTACCCCTCCCTTCCGAAGGCTCTCCCAGAGTCCCAACTCCTTCCCCTGCTTGGAAGGATGGATGAGATTCCCCTTGAGTTCTCTTCCCTTCGTGATCGCTTGCTTATAGAGCTGTTGTATGGGTGCGGGCTTCGGCGCAGTGAGGCGCTTAGCCTTCGTCTTGCCCAAATTCATCCCCAACAGCTTCATATCTTGGGCAAGGGGAATAAGTGGAGAGTCCTTCCGCTCTATCCGCGTCTGGAGCAGCTGCTTCAAGCTTATATGTTTGAACGGTCAAAGCTTTCTCCCTCACATGACTATCTTCTATGCAATTCCAAAGGCAAACCTCTCTCCCCTAGAGCTGCTCATCGCATTGTGCGTCTGCGATTAGGAACTCATCCTCATGCTTTGCGCCACAGCTTCGCCACTCACCTCCTGAAAAGAGGAGCTCATATTCAGGCTATTCGTGACCTTCTGGGGCATGAAAGCTTGGCTACTACTCAGCGATACATTGCTATTACTCCTGATGACCTGCGGGCAGCCTATAAAAAATTTCACCCCAGAGCATGATGCGCTGGCTCTACTTTCTCAAGATTCTACTCAGGCTTAACAAATTTCGTCATGCAGTAGCTTGTCCCTTCCAGAGCCTTCTTCAAATCCTTCTAAGAAGGGACTTGCACTCTCTGCACATAACAGGAGACCAATTTATAGAACGTCACATCACTCCACCGAACCTTTATGGATTTATGCTTCTGAGAGAAGGAGGAATAGCTTTAGCCCCTGTTCAGCCGCAAGAATCCGATTCCCTCCTGTGGGAGCTTCTCCCGGGCAGAACTTTCCGCACTCGTCTCACTCAGGGGATGGACCTTATGACATTGTACGAGCTATTTGTGAGAAAAGACTATGGGGAAGACTTTAGAGACAAGATAGTAGTAGATGTTGGCGCCTACAATGGAGACTCTGCTACTTTTTTTGCTCTCAAGGGAGCTCGGCGAGTCATAGCTTTAGAACCTTACCAGTCGAACTACCTGCTGGCTTGCGAGAACGTGGAGCGAATGGGGCTCTCAGACAGAGTTGAACTTTTGCCAATCGGATTGGGTGCGATGGAAGGACGCCTTCCCTTTCGGGTGGCTCCTACCTCTCTAGACGCTAATACCTTTCCCGAGGGGGGGTCGGCTCTCCAGCGCTTCATTCGGTATGAAGTCACTACCGAGGTGGAGGTATGGACCCTTCCTACCCTCCTTGCGCGAACTGACCTTGAGGAAGTGGATTTTCTCAAGTTAGATTGTGAGGGGTGTGAGTTTGGGGTAATTGGGTCTCTTTCAGAAGTTGAGCTGCGACGAGTCTGCTGCTGGCACATTGAGTATCATGCTCGTCCCGAGCCATTGATTCGCAAGCTGCAGTCGGCTGGCTTTAGGGTTCGCAAAGAGAAAGACAGGGGGATTTTGGGATACTTGGTTGCTGAGAGAATATAAACTCTTACCTTTGTAAAGGCTGCGGGAGTAGCTCAGCTGGTAGAGCGTCAGCTTCCCAAGCTGAAGGTCGCGGGTTCGAAGCCCGTCTCCCGCTCACCTGTAGCGTGAGAGATGGAGCTTTCATACTCTGGTGTATGAGTTCAAAAGCAAGGCAGGGTTGTCTTCTGGGGCTTCTCCTTTGGGCTCAGCCTTTGGAGGTTACTTACAAAGTAGAGGTCTCAACCGTAGCGGGAAGTGGACGCGTAGGATATAAGGGCGGAGCTGCCTTAGAGGCAGCCCTAAACCGTCCAAATGGGATTTTCGTTGATAAGACGGGCACGATTTACTTCTCGGATGACCACAATCACTGTGTCCGAAAAGTAACGCCCGATGGGCGGGTTGTATTAGTGGCAGGGCGTCCCGGGAGTGCCGGATATGAAGAGGGCGAGCGAGAGGAAGCCGCTTTCAATAGTCCCCATGGACTGACAGCCGATGGCAATGGCAATCTATATGTGTGTGACTACTTCAATCATGCGATTCGCAAGATTACCCCTGGGGGTGAAGTAAGTACATTTGCAGGAGGAAAAGGGGGGGGGTTCAAAGACGGACCTGCTGAGGAGGCTCTTTTCCTTTTTCCAATTGCGATTGTCCGCGATAGCAAGGGCAATCTCTGGGTCCTTGATGGAGGGAATCACGCTCTTCGCAAAATCACTCCTCAGCGTCGGGTTATTACCGTAGCAGGTGATGGTTCCCCTGGCTACCAGGATGGGCCTGGCAAGCGAGCCCAGTTCAATTCTCCCGTTGGGCTTGCTATCAGCAAGGAGGATCACCTATATGTCGTAGATGCAGGGAATCGCTGCATTCGTCGGGTGCTGCCCGATGGGACAGTCAGTACCTATGTGGATTTGAGCTTCAAAGGATGGACTATCCGAGGTGAATTGATGGGGGGATTGAGCTTTGCTACTTCTGGAGGCGGACATGGCGGTGGTGTCGCTGTAGATGAGGAAGGGAATCTTTATATCGCCGATGGCGGACGTCATATCGTCTATCAAATCAACGCAGCCGAAAGGACAGTGGAAATTCTGGCAGGCAGTGGAAGGCCCGGTTGGATAGATGGGAATGGCAAATTTGCTCGCTTCCATGAGCCAGTAGAGATATGCATAGGGGAAAAGCCGAACGTCTTCTACGTATGCGACTATCGGAATGCTGCAATTCGCCGCATTAGTATAGAGAAGCTGGAAAAATATCGGCGCCCTGTCGTGGCAGATACATCCAAGGCTCTGACTTCTATCCCTTTAGTGGTACGGGTGATAGAAGCAGGGTCCAAACAGCCGCTGAGCGGAGTCCAGCTCAAGGCTACCCCTGCGCAGAAGGGGTTTCCCCTCTCAACAAATGCATCAGGGGAGGCTCAAGCTGAGCTGATTCCCGGCAATTATACTCTGACGCTCTCAGCCGAAAAGGAAGGATATAAACCCCAGCAAAAGGCTCTCAAAGTTACAGGACAACCGCTGGAGGTAGAAATAGAATTGGTAAAAGAAGCTCCTTTGCCACCACCTCCCTTCTTTATCCGAGTTTTGGATGAAAATACGCTCACTCCCTTAGAGGAAGCCCAAGTTCGCATTATCTCGCAAGGTTCGCTTCTTCAAGCCGGTACTACTTCTTCCCAAGGCGAGTACCGATCTACGCTTTCGGGAAATGCAGAGATTGAGATTGAGAAGAAAGGCTATTTTCCCTTTAGAGGATGGACCTATATTCGTCCTGGTGATTCTATTGTTGTGCGACTCAAGCCAGCAGTGGTAGGAGCTATTCTCCGAGAGACTCGGATTCTCTTCAAACCGAATAGTCCGCAGTTAGAGCCTGAATCCTATCCAGTACTGGATCAGATTGCAGACTTTCTGAGGAAAAACCCCCATATTCGCCTTCGTATACATGGACATACAGATATTGGGGACCCAGATCCTCGACACAATCAGCGGCTGTCAGAGGAGCGGGCTATCAATGTTCGTCAGTATCTTATCAGAAAGGGGATTGACCCTGCTCGGTTAGAAGCGGTAGGTCATGGGAATACTCGTCCGATTGCAGATAATCGTACTCCCGAAGGAAGAGCTCAGAATAGACGGGTTGAATTTGAGGTGATTTCGCCCTGATGCGTCCAACTACCGCTGCTCTTATCAGCATATTCCTTCAGAAAGGCTCTAAAAAATGGCGGCTGTCCCAACTGCTGGAGCAGGTCAAGCCGCTCATGGATGAGGCGGTGCTTCTTGTAGAATTAGAGGAGCTGGTTCGGGAAGGATGGCTTCTTCAGGATGCTAAAGGTCGGTATGCGCTGAATCTGCTTGGACGCCAATTTATAGGTGAGGTCCATACTCGCCACGAAGAGGCATATGTTAGCATAGAGCCGCTTGGGCTCCGAGTTCTCCTTGGAGACTTTCGGAAGCTTCGGCTCTTGCCGGGAGAGCAAGTGGAAGTAGAGATTTATGCTCTCTATCCAGAGCAAGTCAGGGGTCGGCTTATTCGACGCCTTGCCCCTTCCACTCGCACCTTTGTGGGGATCGTAGAGGAGGGACGCAATCGTCGTTTGTATGTTACTCCTCAGCAGCCCCCTCTCAGTATGGACTTTCAGCTTCCGAAAGAGACTCCCTCTACTCTTATCGGGCAAAAAGTGGCTGTTCGCTTCCTTTCTTGGGGACTTAGGTATCCAATCGGGGAAGTGGTGCGAGTTCTAGGTCCTCCCCGTGTTCATTCTACAGAGATGCATGCTATCCTGTTTGAATTTGATTTGCCTGAGGGCTTTCCAGAGGATGTCTTGGCGGAAGCAGCCGCACTTCCCGAGGGGATTCCGCCTGAAGAGGAAGCTCGTCGCCACGATTTTCGTGGGATTCCTACTTTCACAATTGACCCTGAAGATGCAAAAGATTTTGATGATGCGATTTCTTTACGGCAGCTGCCCGAGGGCACATATGAAGTAGGCATTCACATCGCAGATGTAAGCTATTACGTAAGACCCGAGACCGCTCTTGACCGAGAAGCATATGCCCGAGGAACTAGCGTTTATCTCGTGGATCGCACTATTCCGATGCTTCCTGAGCGGCTGAGTACGCATTTATGTTCTCTTCGCCCGAATGAGGATCGGCTCGCTTTTTCTGTCGTCTTTCAGATGGATGCTAAGGCTCGGATTCGCACTTTCTGGATGGGACGAACCCTCATTCGCAGCCAATATCGCTTCACTTATGAAGAGGCTCAACGCGTTTTAGAAAGTGGGAAGGGCCCCTTTGTTGAGGAGCTTCGGCTCCTCAATGCTCTGACTCACATCCTTCATCAGCGTCGGCTCAAAGAAGGGGGAATCCGCTTTGAAACAGAAGAGATTCGCTTTCGCCTTGACGAAGCCATGCGTCCAGTTGCCCTTTTTGTCAAGCAAAGAAAAGACACTCATAAGCTTATAGAAGAACTCATGCTTCTTGCCAATCGGCAGGTTGCACTATTCCTCTCAAAACAAAAGGGTATTCCTACTGTCTATCGGATTCATGATATGCCAAAGCCGGATAAGCTAAAGTTTCTTCAGATTTTTTTAGATGGATTTGGATATGAGATTAACATCCAGTCAGCTCGCTCTTTGACACGCTCTCTCAACGAACTGATTGAATTGATTGAAGGGAAACCCGAGGCTCACATCATTCAATCAATTGCTATCCGGTCAATGCCGAAAGCCATGTATAATCCCAAGAATATTGGTCATTATGGGCTTGGCTTTACTCATTATACCCATTTCACCAGTCCAATTCGGCGGTATCCGGACCTGCTTGTGCATCGGATTCTGGAAGCATTACTGGAGGGCAAGCCCACACCCTATCCAAACGAGAGCCATTTAGCAGAGCTATGCCGTCACAGTTCTCAGCGAGAGAAGCTCGCAGAACAGGCCGAGCGCGCTTCTATTCGGTACAAGCAGCTTGAGTATTTGAGTCAGATGGAGGGGAAAGAGGTGGAGGGTCTGATTGCTGGGATTGAATCATGGGGACTGTATGTGGAGCTAAGCGAGACTCGAGCGGAGGGACTGATTCCCTTGCGCTCTCTTCCCACAGACCTGTATGAGCGGGACAGCTACGGGCATGTCTTGAAGGGGCGCTATACCCATCGTCGTTACCGGCTGGGGGATCAGGTGCTGGTGCGAATCGTTGGTATAGACTTTGACAGACGGCTGGTTGATTTAGAGCTAATCAAACACTGGGAGCGGTAGGTCTATATGCCAAAGCGCTGCCGAGCCCATTCATTGTGTTCCCCTAAAGCAGGGACTTGAAGACTTGTCTCAGGAGAGAAAGTGAGAAACCCCTCCTGCCATATCTGACTGGCCCATGGCATTTGAAGAGCCTCTTCAAAGGTATAAACAGGGGAGACACAAAACTGAGTCTCCTGCAAGCGCTCTTTCCATTCAGCCCATGTGGCAGAGGCAAATATCTTTTCCATTTCTGCATGAGGGAAAGGGTCGCTTATACTTCGTCCATAGGGGATAAGGTCTGGCCGTCCCAAGAACTCACATAATTCCTTCCAGAACTTTTCTTCTATTGCAGCGACGGCGAGATACCTATTATCTGCAGTCCGGTAGAGGCGATAGGAGGGCATTCCTCCTGAAAGAAAGTCCATGCTGGGGGGCGGAAGAGTACCGCTAAAAAGACGATATAGATGAGCTGAAGCGATGCTCCAGCGTAAAATCTCCTCACGCATGGCGACGGAGATGTATGCGCCTTTGCCGCTCTGTTTTTGATGATATAGGGCTGCCAAGAGGCGAATAAGGGCTGAGGCCGTCCCCCCGAGCAGATCGCCCACAAGAAATCCTGGAACTATCGGTGATGCTTCTGGAGCGGGGCGCAAGCGATCTAATGCGCCACTCTCTGCTAAAAAATTGAGGTCATGTCCTGGACGCCCGTCAGAGAATCCCGTAAGATTGACATAAACTAAATGGGGATGCTTTTGGAGAAGTACTGAAGGAATTAAGCCCATTTCGGTCTGGGTTTGGGGACGGTAGTTTGTCAAGAGTACTTGGGCTTGGGGGAGCAGCTTAGATAGCGCTTCGTGGAGCTTCTCCGCTTCCAGGGCAACACTGTATTTGCCGCGATTGAGAAGGGTAAAAAGCTCGGTCCCCCGAAGAGAATCGCCGCGAGGAAGGAATTCTACCTTGACAACCGTCGCACCTAAATCTCGGAGAATAGTGCCTACAAATGGAGCTGGAAGAAGCCGAGCTATCTCTATTACAATGAGCCCCTCAAGTGGCTGCATAGAGTCGTATTCGTCTGAATCTTTCAATCAAGAGTCCGCCTATATACCCGCCGCATGCTCCTCCCATCCCATACCAGAGGGGATGAATCACAGGCTCTCCTACCTTCATAAGGTAGTATATGCCTATACCTAATATCATGCTTGCGATTGCCCCATAGCTGCTACACCAGCGGGGCATATGTAGGCCTACGACCATCGGAACAAAAAGAGTAACGAGGCTAAAAATAGAAGATTCTCCCACTAGGTCATAGACATTCTGCTCATAGAGAGCCATGAGAAAGCAAATAACTGCGACAAGGAGAACAGACAATCGGGCCCGCGTAAGAGGGGAAAAGCGCTGCCACTGGCCTATCATATTCTCTGCGAGCAGAGCAGCAGGAGCGAGGATACCCCCACTGGCTGAGCTCATGATAGCAGATACCAGAGCTCCCCAGAAAAGGACTTGAACGCCTGGGGGCATGTAAGATTCTATAAGTCGCAGAATAGAAGCACTTTCTCCTCCGCCTTGGAGCCATTCAGGGTGATGGAGACGAACGAAAAGACCCGCTATGAGAGGGAACAAGCCTATAGTAAGGTAAAGAAAAGCAGCTCCAATCGCAGCTTGTACCGCTGTCCGTTCATTTCGGGCTGCTACCACCCGTTGGTACATATCCTGTTGGGGGAGCGACCCTAGTCCAATGATCATCCATGCAGCAAGGTAATTCATCCATGCTGAAGGGGTAGCAGGGGGGATAAATCGCAGGAAGCCATCGGGAAGTTCCCCAAGCCGAGCTTCCCATCCTGACGGAAGAAAAGCGATTAAGACAACGAGTCCAATTACAATCACAGCGTTTTGAAGAAGGTCTACAGCTGCTACGGACCACATTCCGCCCCATATCGTATAGGAGAGAATTAAGACCGTTGCTATGGCCATCGAAATGGGTAGGCTTAGTCCAGTAAAATGCTTGATGACTTGGCCCATTGCCACGAGCTGAGCAGCTATCCATCCGAAATAGGAGACAATCATAAGCGGTGTGGCGATTCGCTCTGTCCACTTCCCAAAGTAGAGCGCATAAAAATCACCGAAATTTCTCACCGGAAGCCGATAAAAGGGACGAGCTAGCCAAATGCCTACAAGTAAAAGACAAAGGGCGCTACCGAAAGGGTCCTCAATCACTCCTAAGAGACCTTCCGTGGCGATAGTTTCCGAAGCTCCCAATATAGTTTCTGATCCAAACCAGGTAGAGAAAAGAAGTGAAAGTGTCCAGAGCAAAGGAAGCCTCCGACCCGCTACCAGATAGTCTTGGGTATTTTTGACTCGGCGAGCAGCCCAAAAGCCCACACCCACAGAAGTGAGTACATACAAAAGGACTATCCACCCCATCAGCGGAAAAACAAATGAATTGTCTCGGCTATATAGGCAATTTGGTCCTCCGACAGAAAGGGATGCATAGGAAGAGAGAGTACCTCCTGAGAGAGTCTTTCAGCATGGGGAAAGCTGCCAGGAGGGTATTCCTTACTGGCATATGCGGGCTGCAGATGAAGCGGTTTAGGGTAATAAATCATAGCCGGGATACCTCGTTCAGATAAATAAGCTTTGAGCTGGTCTCTGCGACCATCAAGGACTCGTAGAGTGTACTGATGAAAGATATGAGTACTCCATGAGACTCGCTGAGGCAGTTGAAGTTCGGGAATGTCCTGCAAGTAGAGTGTATAAAGTTCGGCTGCTGCTTGTCTCTGGGCATTCATTTGGTCTAAATAGGGTAGCTTAACCCGAAGAATAGCAGCTTGAATGCTATCTAATCTGGAATTCACTCCAATTTCAGCAAATTCATAGAGTGTGCTCTGACCATGATTAGCAATACGCGCTAAGCGTTCTGCTCGCTCTTGAGAGAAGGTAAAAACTGCCCCTCCATCCCCATAGCATCCAAGATTCTTAGAGGGGAAGAAAGAAGTGCAGCCAATATCCCCGATAGTGCCTACTTTCTGATGAAGACCTGAGGGGAAAATGTATTCTGCCCCTAAAGCTTGAGCGGTATCTTCTATGACAGCGATGCCTTTCTTCTGAGCAAACTCTAGTATTTCTTGCATGGGAGCTGCCTGTCCAAAAAGATGAACGGGGATTATCGCCTTGACATCTGGAGCCCATGCTTCTTCTAATCCTTCGGGAAGAAGATTGAAGTGGTCTAAGGAAACCTCCACCCACCGAATCTTTAGTCCAAGAAGTGCTGCGACTTCAGCGGTAGAGACGTAAGTGAAGGCAGGAACAAGAACAGCATCTCCAGGACGAAGGTCCAAAACCATGAGCGCAAGTTGAAGTGCATCAGTGCCATTTGCACAGGGGATCACTCGGATTCCTCCTAAATATTCCCCTAAAGCTTGGGCGAATGCCTGAACCTCGGGTCCTCGAATAAACTGAGTGTGATTAAGCACCTCTAAAACAGCGCTCTCCACCCTGGGGCCAAAAAAACGGCGTTCTAACTCTAAATCCACCATTTTGAGCGGTCTCATAGGCTCCAGTAAAAGAACCCCTCCCAATTCTCCTTTCGGAAAATACCCCTGATATCTACTATAAGGGTGCGATCTTTTGCCCATTTCTTAAAGTCCTTGGGGGTAAGCCGACGATATACAGCATGCGGTACCGCAATCACAATCGCATCATACGCACCTTCCTTCGGTGAGATCAATTCAATCCCATACTCTGAAAAGACTTCCTGGGGATGAGCCAATGGATCTGTGATATCTACCTCTACTCCGTACGACTTTAAGGTCTGGGCTAAATCATAGACTTTTGTATTGCGAATATCTGTGATATTTTCCTTGAAGGTGAAGCCTAAGATTAAAACCTTTATGGGTGGATACACTTGCAGTTGGTTGAGCTTCTGCAGGATACGCTCAGCTAAGTATCGGGGAAAGGAGTCGTTGATTTGCCGTCCCGCTAAGATAAGCTGTGGATGGAACCCTAAGGCAGTCGCTTTGTAGGTAAGATAGTAAGGATCAACGCTAATACAGTGACCTCCAACTAAGCCTGGGAAGTATGAGTGAAAGTTCCATTTAGTACCTGCTCCCTCTAAGATATCATATATGCTGAGCCCCATCTCCTGAAAGAACATGGCAAGTTCATTGATTAGGGCAATATTGAGATCTCGCTGAGTATTTTCAATAATCTTAATGGCTTCAGCGACTCGGATGGAGGGTGCTTGATGAAGGCCCGCTTTTATGACTTGCCCATATATAGAGGAGATCCAAGTGAGCCCTTCTGGCGTAAGAGCTGACACGACTTTGACAATTCGCTCTAAAGTATGTTCCTTGTCGCCGGGATTGATGCGCTCAGGCGAGTATCCTAAATGAAAATCCTTTCCTGCTTTGAGCCCACTTTTTTCTAAAATGGGAAGACATATCTCTTCGGTGCAGCCAGGAAAGACAGTGCTCTCATATACAACCGTATCTCCCACCTTAAGAAGCGACGCAATCATCTCACTCGCTTGACGAAGAGGACCTAGGTCAGGAATCTTGTGAGTATCTATTGGGGTTGGTACAGCTACGATATAAAATGTTGCCCGTTTCAGGTCATGAACCTGGTCTGTAAACATAAGACCTTCACGCTGCAATGCATCAGGGGCATACTCTCCATGACGATCATATCCCCGATTAAGTTCTGATACCCTTTCAGTATTGATGTCAAATCCAATGACAGAAAAAGAGCGAGCAAAGCTCACAGCCACTGGCAGTCCCACATAGCCAAGCCCTATTACTCCGATTACAGGAGGATCTACTGGCTTCATGGGAAGCAAAGGTAGGAGATTCCACACCTTTTGTCTCATCTGTTTATCTTTACTTTGTTTGATGATACGGCTTTTTTTCCTGATACCCGTAGCCTTGCTAGGGTGGATCAGGATAGGATTTGCTCAGGACTTAGACCCTCGTATGCCAAAGTATCGCCATCCAGTCATCAAAATATTTCCTCTTTCATTTATAGACCCATTTCAATATACGCTGCATATGGGAGTAGAGGTTCCTACCTCTCCGCACAATAGTGTGCAGATAGAAGGGGGATGGGTTTTTGGATATCTCGGTGATAATCAGCCCTTTGGGACAAGTGAAGAAGAATATAGGCAGAGGGGTCTGAGGGCAAGGGCTCAGTGGCGAGAATACTTTTTATCTAACCGTTCTTCAAATCGGACTCTTTACACCCATACTGGAGGATATATCGCTCTCCTTATAGGATACCAGTATTATCATCAAAACTTAGGATATTTGGACACCAGCCAGGTTTATCCTCCTCAGCCTACACCTACGGGTATAGCTTATGAACGGCATATTCAAGGGTTTTCAGGCGGCTTTTTGTTTGGCTATCAAAATCAAATTGGTTCCTCCCGTATTGTGTTTGACGCCTATACAGGTATAGGAGTAAGATATACTATTCATGAATGGCAACCGCTGAATCCACCCTACCTTTATCGGTACACGCCGATAGGGGAGGTGATTCTCCGACGGGGAGGGCGTCCTATTTTATACATGGGCTTCTCGGTGGGGTGGGTAGTGCGCTGATGCTCAATCTGAGATGACCTTAGGGTTTTAGGACTGCCTAGGGAAGAGGAGCCAGCACATCGGTAAAAAGGGCAGCCGTTTTCTGCTCTCCTCCACAGGTCTCCCCTCTCTTATTTATTGCTCAAAGGCTCGGAGCCTGAGCTAAAAAGCAAAGCTGTCTCTGATGGCTTACTCATAGCTCTCCTCAGGTGAAGGGAAAGTTCTATTCTTGACATCTTGGATGTAACGCTGGCATGCAGTGGAAACGATGTGAGCCATGTCTGCATATCGGCGCAAGAAGCGCGGAGAAAATGCCTGAGTGAGTCCCAGCATATCGTGAAGGACAAGGACTTGACCATCGCAGTGCACGCCAGCGCCGATTCCAATTGTAGGGATAGAGAGACTCTCGGTTACCTCCTTAGCCAGAGAGGCAGGGATTTTCTCTAACACGAGGGCAAAAATGCCAGCCTTAGCTAGCAGGCGGGCATCCTGTCGGAGCTTCTCGGCTTCAGCAGCTTCCCGAGCCCGAACCCTATATCCACCGAATTGATAAATAGATTGAGGTGTCAACCCTAAATGTCCCATGACCGGGATGCCAGCAGAGATAATGCGCTGGACTGAGTCCAGTATGGTTTCTCCTCCCTCTACCTTGACTGCATGGGCTCCCGTTTCCTTCATAATACGGATAGCTGCTCGGAGAGCAGCTTTTGAATCCCCCTGATAGGAACCAAAAGGCATATCCACTACTACCATCGCCCTTCGGGCTCCCCGCACCACTGCTTTGCCATGATAAATCATTTCATCTAAGGTTATGGGAAGTGTCGTCTCATATCCAGCTATTACATTTGCTGCGGAGTCTCCAACGAGAAGTACTTCTATCCCAGCTTCGTCTAGCAGCCTGGCGAAGGTATAATCGTACGCTGTAAGCATAGTAATAGGCTCTTTACGAGCCTTCATTTCGGCTAAGGTGCGGGTAGTGATGCGCTTAACTTTGCTCTCCATCCTTCAAAAGTATGCAAAACGAGACCGTGTCAGAGCTCTTCCGGCGAATCGCTCAGCGCTACGATCGGATGAATCGGCTCATGACATTTGGACTGGATCGGCAATGGCGAAGTGCAGCTGTCCGCAAGCTGCGTCCGCTAAAACCAAAAACACTGCTGGATTTAGCAGCGGGAACAGGCGATTTCGCCCAGGCAGCTTCTAAGCTTCTGCCCTCACTAAAGCAGATATACTTAGTAGACATTACTCCCGAAATGCTGAAATTAGCCTTATCTAAAAAGCCTTCCATTCCTGACCTTGAGTGGCATTTTATTGTCGCGGATGCTCAGGCTTTACCTTTCCCTGAGAGCTTCTTTGATGCAATTGTAGTGGGGTATGGACTGCGCAACTTTTCTGACCGTACTCGCGCTCTCTGTGAAATATACCGCGTGCTGCGTCCAGGAGGCATGGCCTTGATCTTAGAAACAGGCATCCCTCGAAATCTCATCTGGCGATTTCTTTTTTGGGGGTATTTCCGCTTTTATGTACCACTTTTAGGTGCTCTTATCGCAAAAGATAAAAAAGCATATGTTTATCTCTCTACTTCCACCGCAGCTTTTCCGCATCGGGAGGAGTTTTTATACCTTTGCAAAGAAGTAGGATTTGTAGATTTGAGCTATACAGAGTTTCTAGGCGGCGTCTCTATTTTGTATAAGCTAAGGAAATTATGAATAAAATTGCCCATCTTTTATTTATTGGATCTATAGCTTTCTCACAATATAATCTCTACTATGATATCCGTTCTTTCAATCTTGGCTTCAATATCGGGGTGAATTACAATCAGGTCAAAATTGAATACCAGCATCTTCAGTATAATGCTCCCTCTAACTCAAGCCCTTCCATGGTCTGGATTCAGGGGATCCCAGGACTCAATTTGGGGCTTATTATGAATAAAAAGCTCCATAAATACTTTGATCTTCGGATGATTCCTCAGGTATCTCTTCAGCAGCGGAATATTCTTTTTGAACTGCGGGATACTGTAATCAAACGACGTTTGGAAGCCTCGTATCTATACATTCCTCTCTTGCTCAAGTATAAGTCGCAGTTTTACAAGGGCTACCGGGTCTATATTTTAGGAGGAGGACAAGTTGGGATTAATCTGGCAAGTGATAAGCGAGTGCGCGACAATCCTGAGCTGATTCGGACGGAACGAGTAGATTTTCAGTGGATCGCAGGGGTGGGAATGGACTTATACTTAGATAAAGTCAAGCTTTCACCGGAGCTGACCTATTCGTTAGGATTTCGCGATATTTATGACCCGACCGGCACCCGCTATGGCTACGTGATCCGCTCTCTTCACATGCAGACGATTACGCTCAATCTTCATTTTGAATGAAAAAGAGTACCATGCAAAGAGTTTTATCTTCGCTAAGTGCGCCGAGTTGTGGCGGAAGGGGAGCGGATTCAGCTGACTCTGCGGCGGCTGGCTCAGCAGATGCTAGAGGGGGGGCTTCCTTTTGTGATTATAGGGATAGAGCCTCGGGGCGTAGCAGTTGCCGAAGCCCTGTGGGCTCAGCTGCACACGCTCACCAATGACCCCATTCCGTTTGGAACGCTGGATGTAACTTTCTGGCGAGATGACCTTCATCGCTCAGAGAAGCTGCGCATCCCCCGTCCAGCTCATCTCCCTTTTCCGATAGAGGGGCAGCGCATTTGGCTTGTGGATGATGTGCTCTATACAGGACGGACAGTAAGAGCTGCTTTAGATGCCTTGCGTGAGCTGGGTCGTCCCGCAATGGTCCGGCTAGCTGTGCTGGTAGAGCGGCGAGGTCTGCGCGAGCTTCCCCTTGCCTCGGATTGTGTCGGCTTCCTGCTGGATACTCATCCCGATGAAAAAGTTATTGTGCAACTGCAGCCTGTACCTTTGATATCAATAGAAGTGGCTCATGGTCCGTCATTTGCGGGGTATTCGTGATTTGACACTCTCTCAGATTCAGCAGCTGTATGAACTGGCGGACCGTTTTCTTGAAGTCCTTCAGCAGCCTTCCAGAAAAGCACCGGCGCTTACGGGGAAAACGATCGCTCTTCTTTTCTTTGAAAGTTCTACACGGACTCGCCTTTCATTTGAATTGGCGGCGAAGCGGCTGGGTGCTGATGTCCTAAATTTTTCTGCGGCGGGATCCAGTCTCAGTAAGGGGGAGACCCTCTTAGATACAGCTTTGAATATATTGGCAATGGGGGTAGATGCCTTCGTAGTTCGTCATGGGGGAGTCGGTACTGCTTATTTCTTGGCCCAGCATTTGCCAGTGCCCGTCATCAATGCAGGGGATGGTACCAACGAACATCCCACTCAGGCTCTTTTAGATACCTATACCTTGCGGCGGCATTTTGGGCGATTGGAAGGGTTGACGCTTGCGATTATTGGAGACTTGCTTCATAGTCGGGTGGCTCTCTCTCACCTTCTTCTTGCACCTCAGATCGGGCTTTCGCTTCGTTTGTGTGCGCCACCTTCGCTTGTGCCGCCCCTTTGGTATAGAGTGGGTTTTCCGATTTACCATCAAGTTGCGTCTGCGGTGCAGGGCGCAGATGCTCTATTAGTGCTGCGTATGCAAAAGGAGCGCCAAAAAAATCCCCCCCTCGCTTCTTGGGAAGAATATGCTCGGTTTTATCAGGTCAAGCCAGAACATCTAACGGAAGGACAGGTGCTAATGCATCCAGGACCAGTGAATTGGGGAGTAGAACTGCATCCCGCTCTAATGGAGACCTCTTCTAACCGTATATTAGATCAGGTCCTATATGGGGTGGCTATTCGGATGGCTATTTTGTATGCCCTCTTGCGGGGATGAAGCGGGATCCCTTTCTTTTGGTTATTAGTGGGCCTACAGGGGCTGGCAAGACAGAACTGGCTATAGACCTATACATCCGATATGGATGGCCTATCATCAGCGCTGACTCCCGCCAAGTATATCGTTACTTAGATATTGGAACAAACAAGATTCCGCAGAGCTTACAGGCGGAGGTGCCGCACTTCCTTATAGATGTATGTTCTCCGAATGAAAGCTATAGCGCAGGACGCTTTGTAGAAGAAGTAGAGCGCCTTCTTTGTTGCTGGAAGGTGCCAGTTGTTCAAGTAGTGGGAGGGACAGGGTTTTATATTCATGCCCTTTTACATGGGCTGGCTTCTATTCCTCCGATTCCGAATGAGATAAGGCATCGTGCGCAGGCTTGGCTTGACCAAGCTGGCTTATCAGCCGTGGTCCAGTGGCTGCGGGAGAAAGACCCTCTTACTGCGGCTCATATAGATCTTCATAATCCCCGACGCGTTCTTCGGGCAGTAGAGGTGCTTCAAGCAACTGGCAAGCCATGGGTGAGCTTTTGGAGTCAGCAGCCTCCACGTCATCACGGACTCAAGGTGGTTCTGAGCCTTCCCAGAAGTGCTCTCTATAAAGCTATCGCTCAAAGAACTCAAGCTCAAGTAGCCGCAGGTTGGCTGGAAGAGACGCTCTTTGTTTTGGAGAAGGGCTACCCTCCCACTGCTCCCGCTTTCCAGACTTTAGGCTATAAGGAGTGTTTAGAGGTGCTCCAAGGGAAGCGCCAGTCCTCCACCCTTCTTGACTCTATTACCACAGCTAATCGTCAATATGCTCGTCGCCAGCTTACATGGTGGAGAAGACGCGCTCCTCATCTTTGGATAGAAGAGGCTTCGCTCTCTCATCGGCGACAAAAGGTGATAGAAGAGCTCCTTCGCCTCATGAATCAGCTTTCCCCTTCTCAGTAGGCTCTAAGCAGCAGTGAGCTAATAGCCAGACTCCCAAAAACTACAGAAGCAAGACCATTATAGGTAAAAAAGGCTCTATTAATCTGAGATTTGTCTAAGCTTACCCAATGCTGGTAAAACACGAATGCGCTGAAAGCACTCCATCCTATCCAATACAGAAGGTCGCCTACGGTCTGCCTGTGGAGAATGAGCCCGACCCATGCAAGGATGCTTACAGCAATTATGTGGCTCAAAAGGGAGATTCGCCTAGCCCATCGCTCACCCAACCGCGCAGGGATGCTATGAAGTCCGTAATTCCTATCAAATTCTTCATCTTGAAGGGCATATAAAATGTCAAATCCGCCTACCCACAGCATCACAGCTGAACCTATCAGCCATAGAGGGTAGGCAAAAGCTTCTACTACAGCTACATATGCACCAATCGGAGCTAGTCCAAGAGCTATTCCTAAGACATAATGGGACATGAAAGTGAAGCGCTTCGTATAAGAATAGCCTAATAGTATAAGCAGAGCTAGAGGTGCAAGCAGAAGACAGAGGGGACTCAACATCCATGAGGAAATAAGGAAAAGAAGAGTACTGGCTATTGTCAGTCCTAAGGCTTCGGCGGGCTTAACTTGACCCTGAGGGATTTCGCGCTGAGCAGTGCGTGGATTTTGAGCATCTATGCGCCAGTCGGCGTACCTATTGAAGGCTAAAGCGGCTGTGCGAGCTGAGACTACTGCCACTACTACCCATAGCAGCTTATTTTTCCACCCAGCATACTTGACCTCTTGTATGCCTAAGATAAATCCCCAAAGAGCAAAAGGAAAGGCAAATACCGTATGAGAAAGTGCTATCAGCCTAGCATATTTCCGCCACACCTCGTGCTTGCTCTATTTTGATGGAGCCATCTGGAGAGACATTCGCCCGTGGTGAGCCAGATAGCGCCCGTATCCCTCTTCTCCCATATACTTTTGTAGGAGGGTCGGATCTACAGTCAGCAAATCGGTTACCATGAGGATATCTAAGGCATCGTTGAAGGAGTGGTCTATATTGAATGCAATAATGCGGGCGCCCATCTTGAGATAATGCTTGATGAGTATAGGAACCTTCAAGTGGCTGCCTTCTAATTCCTCAATAAGTTCTTGTACGTCTTGAAGGCTTTGAACGGAGATGATGTAATAATGTTTTTTGTACTGGTCTGGGATAGTATAAGGGGTACGACCTCGGGCGGTGCTCATGAGCTCAGTCGCTGCATGCTTATCTTCTAAAAAGGCAGCAAGCAGGGCTTTGGAAAGGTCTGGGAATTGGGAGCTCACGCTTACAGGTCCAATCAGATAGCGATAATCAGGATAGTTGAGAATATAATGACCAATCCCGCGCCAGAGCAGATATAAGGCTGCATAAGAGCGCTGATACTTCTCTTGTATGAAAGCTCGACCGAGTTCTAAAGCGGGATGAATTTCTTGAAAGAGACGAGGTCTGATATGAAAGAGGGAGTAGATATATAGCCCACGCAGCCCTCTCGTGCGGATAATCTCATCACATCGTCCAATACGATAAGCCCCAGCGATGCATTGGTCTGCCTTGTTATAGAGAATAATGTGGTCATACCAGGTATCGTACGCATCTATATCTTTAGGTTTTCCTGTACCTTCTCCCACGGCACGGAAGCTGAGTTCTCGGAGGCGTCCTATTTCTTCAAGGAGGAGAGGCTGCTGGCTGCCCCGGAAGAAATACAAGCTCCACTCCCCTTGACTTAGGAGGTGGTGAGAAGTAGGGAGTCGGTCAAGTTCGGCTTGAATTTTCTCGGGAGGCAAGGGGGGAATAAGGGGGGCTGGCGAAGAGCTGGTACGAGGCAAAAATTTACGCATGCGCCGCAAACGGAGACGACGCCGCCGACTCTCTACACTCTCGCCCAAAAGATAAGTTCGACTGCGAAGGTAGGCTGTAATCCGTTCAGCAGAACCGAGGCTCTGCAGTTTGTCGTAGGGCAGGAGTTTGCCCATTCGATAATGGACCTTACGAGCTGAGGGACTTACAAACTCCCGAATGAGAAGACCCGTTCGCAGGCGAGGATTGACAATCCCCGCTAAATGAAAAATAAGGCTATTGGTCCCATGAAAGTAAAGGGGAAGAGCGGCTGCCCCACTCTGCTGAATGAGTCGTCCAACAAGGGGATTCCACTCAGGCTCCCGAATTCGCCCTGTACGCAGATTTAGACTCGCCACTTCCCCGGAGGGGAATATGCCTAGCAAACCTCCCCCTTTCAAATACTGAATGGCTTGCTTGATAGGCTGAAGATTGAACTGCTTTGCGGCACTCCCGCCGAAAGGATCTACCAGCAGAAGGCTTTCGCGCACCTCCTCTATTCTCTCCAAAAAGAGGTTGGCAATGATTCGGAAGTCTGACCGCAACTCGCTCAGGAAAAGGACAAGGAACACTGCCTCTATCCCTCCGAAAGGATGGTTACATACCACCACGAGGGGTCCGTGATAAGTGCGGAGAGCTTCTATTTGAGCTTGTGGAGGAAGGCTGTACTGGACACCAATGAGCTCTAAGGCTCGGCGAGCGAATTCCCCCGGAGAGCGTCCGCTTTCCTCACACAGAGCGTAAAATCGATTGAGTTTCTCTATTCCCATCACCTTTTCCACCCATGGACCCACCAGCCGATACACCACTCGCTGCCATGGCGTTCTCAGAAGCTCACTCAGCTCTAAGAGCGGACGCTCATACCTCGCCATGAAGCAAAGGTATAAGATGCCCTTGCATTTGAGAAAAGTGTGTATATTTGGGTGATATGCGGTACCTACTTATCTACCTTGGGATGAGCGTGGGGCTGTGGCTCCATGCACAGTGTTTGGCTTGTACGCCAGATTCAGATCAAAGTCCTAGACCCTTCGGGTTTAATCCACCAGAGCTTGTCCTTCCACCTAACAAGGACACAACTCTTGTGATTTATTTTACTTTCCCAGATTCCATTACTCGTCCGCCGACGGTGTATCCAAATTACGCCATTTGGGTGGATAGCCTACGCTTAGATGTAGGTCTCGTAACCTCACGCAACGGCAGCCCTTTTGCGTACAATACCAGCGATCCCGCTGCGGGTGCGATTCATTTCGACCAAATGCATCGTTTCAAATCATACGATCCAAACGACCCAAACAAGAAAGCGAATTTCGTTGTGTATCAGAATCCAGGGGGTACGCCAGGAGCTACGCCGCCAATTGGCTGCGCCCGAGTCTGTCTCAAGTCAGGAGCTCAAGAGGGAAGCGATACACTCAGAGTAAAAGTGCGTGTATTTGTCCCTGCTTTAGGCGATGGAGCTAATAAGGACACTACTAATCTGGCTCCTTCTCTGCTTGGAAGTCCTTCATTTTTAGACACGACCTTTAGATATAGGGTGAGAGTAGTATCTGATCCAAGTTTATCTATTGTCTCTCGGCATTCTTCTGTCTCTCGGCTTTCGGTAGCGCCGAACCCTGCCTGGGGGCCTGCTGAGGTTCGTTTTACTCTGACTCATGCTACGAAGCTTAGCATTCGTGCTTTTTCATTAGATGGACGTGAAGTCTATTCCTCCTCGCAGCTGTATGAGGCTGGGGATCACGTCTATGTCCTCCACCTACCCGCTGGCATGTATGTAGTATCGCTGGAAGATGGAAAGAGCCGCCTGACCCACCGTCTGGTTATTTTGGAGTGAGACAAGCTCACTCTCTATATAGTCTATGGGGGGCTCTCTCACGAGCCCCCCATTTCATTGAGTAGGGAAAGGTCTAAAATAAAGAGAGGAGCGCCGTACTTTTGCGAGAGTGGCTGGGGAAAAAATCATTTACACCATGGTTCGGGTCTCTAAGGTGGTCCCCCCGAACCGTACAGTGCTAAAAGATATCTCTCTTTCGTACTTCTATGGAGCAAAGATTGGAGTGGTAGGTCCAAATGGCTCTGGAAAGAGTACTCTTCTTCGGATTATGGCAGGTGAAGACAAAGATTTTTTCGGTGAGGCTCATCTCTCTCCGGGATATACTTTGGGGTATCTTCCTCAAGAGCCCTACTTAGACCCTTCTAAGAAAGCCATAGATATCGTAAGAGAAGGAGCTCAAGAGGTATATCAGCTCCTTCACGAATATGAAGCGGTGAGTCTGCGCTTTGGAGAGTCTCTGAGTGATGAAGAAATGCAATCTCTCTTAGAGTATCAAGCTCAGCTTCAAGAGCGTATAGAGGCGTTAGATGGCTGGAATATAGAAACCTACATCCAACAAGCGATGGAGGCGCTTCACTGTCCTGAGCCAGAGGTGCCTGTGAAGGTACTGTCTGGAGGAGAGAAGCGTCGCCTCGCTCTTGCTCGTCTGCTTATTCAAGAGCCAGACATCTTACTCTTAGATGAACCCACGAATCATTTAGATGCGGAGTCAGTGGCATGGCTGGAGGCTCACCTCCAGCATTATCAGGGCACTGTAATCGCAGTAACCCATGATCGGTATTTCTTAGAGAAAGTGGCTGAGTGGATCTTAGAGTTAGAACATGGGCGCGGAATACCTTGGAAAGGGAATTACTCCAGCTGGCTCAAGCAGAAGGAGGTTCAACTCAAGCAGCAGAATTTGCCCCCTGAGCGCCAGCGAGCTCTTCGGCGAGAAATAGAATGGATACAAATGACGCCTAAGGAGCGGGAGGCCCAACGCAAATCTCGTCTTACTTCCTCTGAGCGGGAGGAGAAAGATATCTTTATTGCACCGGCGCCCCCTCTCGGTGAGTGGGCTCTGCGAGTGGAGAATCTAACTCTCCGCTATGGAGAACGGACTCTTTTTGAGAATCTCTCCTTTGCTGTGCCTCGAGGTGCTATCGTCGGCGTTATTGGTCCGAACGGCTCAGGTAAAACCTCTCTATTTCGCCTGATTGTCGGGGAGGAAAAACCTACAGCTGGCACTATTACCCTTTCCCCTAAAGCAGTCATAGCTTATGTAGATCAAGAACATAAAGCTTTAGACCCTCAAAAAAAGCTTTTAGAACAGTTATCGGGGGGAGTTGAGTACCTGCAAATAGGGGGGAAATCGCTGCATGTGCGCTCCTACTTGGCACGTTTTGGCTTTACGGGGAATGATCAGGAAAAGCGAGTCGGTGACCTCTCAGGAGGAGAAAAAATGCGCTTTCATCTTGCCTATAGTTTTCAGCAGGGCGCTAATCTCCTCCTTCTAGATGAGCCTACAAATGACTTAGATATTCACACCATCCGGGCTCTTGAAGAGGCCCTTGAAAGCTTTACTGGTTGTGCTCTCATTATTTCCCATGATCGATGGTTTTTAGATAGGGTTGCGACTCACATTTTGGCCTTCGAGCCAAATGAAGGGGTCTTTTATGTGGAGGGAAGCTGGACGGATTATGAGGAGAGGTGGCGCCCTCATTTCATCAAGCGTCCTCGTCCTAAGCACTTATATCGGCGCTTGCGTGCGGTTGGAGGCTAAGTCAGAGAAAAGCGGGAAGTTCCTCTTTTCAGTAGAGCTTACTCTATAAAAATCTTCAGCCAAGATATTGCCTCAATGGTTCTAATACCGCTGGATTACTCCGCAGCTTGCGAATAGCTTTTTCCTTGATCTGACGGACGCGTTCCCGAGTGAGCCCGAGTTTTTCGGCTATTTCATCCAGCGTCATTGGATAGCGTTGATCTATCCCAAAGTGCATTCGTAGGATCTGAGCTTCTCGGTCTTCTAAGGTAGCTAACGCTTTGGCTATCTCCTGGCGCAAGCTCTCATACATTAAGACCTGATCCGGCTGAGGTAGATCCGGATTCTCAAGGACATCTATAAAGCGAGTCTCTTCACCGGGTGCAATTGGCGAGTCTAAAGAAACATGGCGACCAGACTGCCGCATGATTTCTGCAACCTCTTCCGCCGATAGAGTCCCTTGCATTGCCTCTGCTATTTCCTCGGGAGAAGGCTCTCGTTCGTATTCCTGTTCAAGGCGAGCGAAAACCTTATTGATCTTATTGAGAGCACCGACGCGATTGAGAGGGAGGCGGACGATCCGGCTCTGTTCAGCTAAAGCCTGAAGGATACTCTGCCGAATCCACCATACGGCATATGAGATGAATTTGAAGCCGCGTGTTTCATCAAATCGCTTAGCAGCTTTGATTAAGCCAAGATTTCCTTCACTGATGAGGTCAGTCAAAGGCAAGCCTTGATTTTGGTATTGCTTGGCGACTGAAACGACAAAACGGAGGTTTGCTTTGACCAGCTTTTCCAGAGCTTCTTCGTCACCTTGACGAATTCGACGCGCCAGCTCAGCCTCTTCATCTACAGAGAGAAGCGGGACTTTCCCAATCTCTTGGAGGTATTTATCAAGAGACTGGGATTCTCGATTGGTAATCTGTTTCTGAATCTTGAGTTGCCGCATGCCCATAGCTCCAAAAAGGATTATACGATTTTATGAAGGAAAAAGTTGCGTACTCAAGGACGCGGGGGCCTTACTGGCTGAATCAACTTGCCCTCAGGTGAGGATATAAAATCCCGAATTGTGTCCAGCTTGAGAGGGCGCTGGTCTGTCCCGCAGTCCACATCTATTTTGAACTCGGTATAAAAGATGGTTGGAAGGGGGACAGGTTTGTACTTCATACCAGCAAGAACCTGTGGGGTAGCCACTTCCACGTCTGGACGATTAGCCCGAAGAATGCGATAGCCTTTGATATTCCCTTGAGCATCAATCCCTATCTCGAGCAGAACATGAACCAGCCCACAAACTCCACGCTTCCGATATTCCTGCTTGAGGTAGAGCGCTTTAGCGACAGGTCCGTTTATATATTCCGGCTCTGGATAGCGAGGACCGCTGGTGTTGACATAAGAGTTGAGATGATCAGCGGGAGGACGCTTTTCTCCCGTACTAGCATACCTCTTTGGTACTTGAACTCGGAGGGTGGAGAGGGAGTCTGGGAGGCGTCCAACCACAGCAGGTGGATTAGGAGGCTGAGATTCCTTGGGAGGCTCTTGACCAGGCTGATACCCTTTTCGGGCAGGTTCGGTTGAAAGAGGAGGAGAGGGCTTCGATTTCTGGGTGGGCTTAGGAGCTGGCACCTCCGCAGGCTCTTCCGCTACGGGAGAGGGAGGTGAAGGAGGAGTAGGTGGTGTTTCTGAAGGCTTCTCTTGAGAGGGAGGGGGAGGAGGAGCTTTTGGCTCCTCAGAAGGGGAAGTCGGATTTGCAGCTACCGTCGGTGAAGTAGGGGCGGGAATCGGCTTATACACATTGTCCTCGGCTGTGCCTTTACACTCTTCGCTGAGGCGAAATTCATAGTAAAAGGGACGACTAGCCCGTAACTCAGAGACCTTCCATCGGGTGGGCAGAATGATATCTCGGAGAGACTGCTTGTAACAGTTGTTGCGTCCAGTGATGGCTCGAGCACTTTCTACACTCCCATCAGGAGCTATCCGAATCTCCATGTAGATATTATCCACGCCGCAGCAGTTAGAGTGTTGGCGAAGCTGATAAAGCGCATACTCCGAAAGGGTAGTACGGCCATCCTCAAAGGTGCAGTTGGCTTCAGGGTCTATCCGGTAACGGGTGATGTCCACGGGCTGGGCGGTGCTTAGAGTTAAAAATAATACACCGCCATAAAAAGCTCGCATAACACAAAGATACAGGATTTACTCTATCTTCGCTCTATGCTTGTGAGTCGGCAATTCTGGGATGGAATTGGAGGATTGGTATATGCTTTCGCTAAAGCAGATGGAACTATAGGAGAAGAGGAAATCAAAGCCTTCGCCGAACGAGTAGAAGCTGGCTTTGAGCGCATTCCGACAAACTTTCCTCACCGAGCCCAAGCGGTTTATGAACTTTTTTCCAGCCTTGGCTATACCCCTGAGCAGGCTTATCAAGAAGCAATTAAGCACCTTGCAGCAGTTCGAGATGAGGTCAGAAGATACCGATTTGACATCTTGACCATATTCCGAGAGGTTATTCGGGCAGATGGGAAGGTACATCCCTACGAGGAGATCTTTCTCAGAAAGCTGGATGAGGATTTAGCTAAGATAGCTGAATAGAGGGAGATGTCCATGTCGTATCGCTTTTTTATTTCTCGACTTCCACTTGGAGAGAGTAGGTGGGAGTGGCATATAGGAAAGGAGCTCTTTACCCAAATCGGTGCGAATTATTATGGAGTGGAGGACTTAGCGGTTCAAGTACGAGTCACTACTTCTAAAGATCATCAGCATTTGCGTCTGAGGCTTGAGCTGCAGGGCTGGATAGAGGTTTTATGCGACCGTGGGCTTGAACCTATTCGTCTTCCAATTCAAACTTCTCATGAGCAAATCTATGGGTGGGATGAGTACTATCTTCCCCCTGACAATACGGAAGAGTTTTTTGTTATAGGTCCGAGAGAAGATACGATTGACCTGGCTCAGTCTCTATATGACTACATTGGATTAGCTATACCACGGCGGCGGGTGCGTCCAAGCTGTCCTGATCATATCTGCCCCTCTCACGTATGGGCATATCTCCAAGAAAGTTGATATTTTCCATACCTTTGTCCCGTCATGGCTAATCCTAAGCGGAAGCATTCTAAAAGTCGGCGAGACAAGCGACGAACTCATCATAAACTGCCTATTCCCGCCTACTACATAGACCCTCAGAGTGGGGAGCCGACCCTTTTCCATCGGGTGAATCTAATAAGTGGATACTATAGAGGTAAAAAAGTTCTGCGGACTGAAGAAGACGAAGGCTGATGCGGATAGCAATAGACGCCTTCGGTGGAGATTTTGCTCCGCAAAACCCCTTGGAGGGGGTCCTTTCAGTCCTAGATGAGTTGCCTGCAGAAGTAGAACTATGGTTAGTGGGTCAGGTGTCTGAAATAGAGAAAACTGCTCGTCGGATTGGTCTTCCTCTCACAGGTACGATTCAAGTGCTTCCTGCAAGTGAAGTCATAGGAATGCATGAAAATCCTGCTCGCTCCATTGTCCAGAAGCCAGATTCTTCTATTGCAGTTGGTATTCAGGCTCTTAAGGAAGGCAAGGTGGATGCCTTTATCAGTGCGGGCAATACAGGCGCTATTGTTGCTGCGTCGGTCCTCAAGTTGGGGAACCTGCCTGGCGTCTCTCGTCCAACTCTCGGCGCTTTTTATCCTTATGAAGAAAACAGGTATTCTCTTATCTGCGATGTTGGGGCGAATATAGATTGCAAGCCCGAACACCTTGTGCAATTTGCTCAATTGGGGACGGTCTATATGCGAGAGGTGATGGGGATCCCTACCCCACGTGTTGCCTTGCTAAACATTGGAGAAGAGCCGAGCAAGGGGAATATCCTCGCTCAGCAGTCGTACGCTCTTCTTCAACAGCATCCTGATATTTACTTTGTAGGGAATGCTGAGGGACGCGTCCTGACGCGCGGATTTGCTGATGTCTATGTAACTGATGGGTTCGTAGGGAATATTCTTCTCAAGTTTGGTGAATCTTTATATGAACTTTTACGAGAACAAGTACCGCCCACGCCTATTTTAGAGCGGCTAAACTACGAGAACATTGGGGGGCTGCCTTTTATTGGGACCCAAGGCCATGTAATTATTGGGCATGGCATTTCTTCACCGAAGGCCTTCAAGAATATGATTCGCACAGCGATTTCTGTAGTCAGGGCTCATCTAACGGAGAAGATAGCTTCTGCTTTTCGGGCTCATGTATAGAGCTGCCATTACAGCGGTAGGGGCTTTTCTCCCTGAGCGGCGCCTCACGAATGCTGACTTGGAACGGCTTGTAGAAACCTCAGATGAGTGGATTGTAGAAAGAACAGGCATTCGTGAGCGACGGATCTTAGAACGGGGTAAGGGCAGTGCCTACATGGCGATTAAGGCTGCGGAAATGGCCCTTCAAAAGCGAGGGTTTCCACCAGAGGAGTTAGACTTAGTGATTGTAGCTACGGTAACGCCTGAGCATCCCTTTCCTGCCACAGCGAATCTTGTCTCCTCGGCGATCGGCGCCTCCCGAGCGTGGGGATTTGACTTAGAGGCAGCCTGTAGTGGTTTCATCTATGCCTTGAGTATAGGTGCCGATAGCATTGCGAGCGGTCGCGTCAAAAGTGCTCTGATTATTGGGAGCGACAAAATGTCCTCCATTATAGACTATCGCGATCGCACAACTTGCGTGATATTTGGCGACGGTGCAGGAGCTGTCTTGCTGGAGCCGACCCAGGAAGAAGTAGGCATCATGGACTACCTTCACCAGGCGGATGGGAACGGTTGCGTGCATCTGTGCATGAAAGCAGGGGGTAGCGTACTGCCTCCTTCTGTGCGAACTGTGCGGAATCGCCTGCACTACGTGTATCAAGAAGGGCGGCAAGTCTTCAAGCATGCAGTAGTTCAGATGGCAGCCGTGTCGGAGGCCCTAATGCACAGACATGGACTTTCATCGGAAGATGTAGCGTTCTTTGTTCCCCATCAAGCTAATCGTCGTATCATAGAGGCAGTGGCTCAGCGACTGGGCTTTCCTTTAGAGCGGGTGATGATTAACATTGATCGGTATGGGAATACTACCTGTGCGACCTTACCTTTATGCCTATACGATTACGAGAATCAGCTCAAAAAGGGAGACAATCTCATTTTAGCTACGTTCGGTGGGGGTTTTACTTGGGGAGCTTTGTGGCTACGATGGGCTTATTAAGCGCTTGTGGCTGGGATGAAGACGAAGAGTATATCCCCACCTACACGGGTACCTACATACGAGTGGGGGATGCACTTTACTGGAGGTCTTCTGCAGGGGAGGTAGTTCGGCTCTCGCTTGCAGTTCGCTCTATTGCAAGCACGCCGTGGGGATTAGCGGCACTATCGGCGGATGGACAGACTCTATATCTTTTTGAGGCAGGCAAGCTTGAACCGAAACAGCGGTTTGATTTAGGGGAAGCCTGCTCGAGGGTTACAGCTTTTTTTGAAAAACCAACCCTTTGTCTTGCTTGTCCAAAAGGGATTCGCTTAGGGCGTAGTTCAGAGAAATCTTTCAATCCCCGTTGGGAATCTCTCCCACAGAGCGGGCTATTTTCTCATATTGCTACGGCTTCAAGCTTTATTATCGCTGCAGGGGGGGGCAAAGTTGCTGTATATGAACCCCAACGCTTTGCCCAAGTAGCTGCTGCCTCCTTTTCTGGGACCCCAGTAGGACTCTGGATAGAACATCCCACGAGTGCAGCTCTCAGTTGGCGCGATGAAACAGGGACTTTGCGTATCCTTTCCTATTTCCATCCTGGGCGGCTTTTCACTTATGATAGCATAGGGAAGTATATAAGCCGTCAGACCTCTCCTTATCTCAAACCTGCTATTGGTACAGAGTATAGGGGAAGCATAAGCCTTATGTCGGACAGTGTCCTTCTGCCTGGGGGGCATCGGCATGTGAGCGGATTTACCGCAGATCTCCTCAGAGGTGAGGTCTTCTTTTTGCGAAAGGATACTGTATGGCGATATCAAGTCACTCTTCCGTCTTCTCTTGGGCAGGTAGGGATCTTCTCTGTCTCGGGTGAAATGGAAGGAGTGTGGGTATATCGTTACGGTTCGGCAGAGGTTACAATCAGATAGGGGGGAGTAGAGGAGCTTTCACCAGCTGCGAGCCAGCGCTGGAGGGTATAGGCTCGTCCGGAGAGCCATACATAGAAGGAAGCAGGCTTAGGACGGCGTCCTAGGGCTATCTCCTGAATGGGTTGAGTTAGCTCCCAAATCACTCGCTCACCACTAAATTCCCCAAATCCCCAACTGGCACTTGCCACTTCGCCTGTGGTATCTGCATAAAGAGCGAGGCTCGCAGGACGAGGATAAAAAGGATTGTAGCTAAAAGCTGTAGCCGAATCGCTGAACCAGAAGAGGCGAGCGGATAGGATGGGGCGCCTATAAAGCCTTTCCCATCCCTCTATGTGAAAGCGAATACCTACCGGCAGTCCACCCGCTACAAGGAGAGTATGGCGCCATAGTAGGCTGTCTTGTAGAAGTCTATCTCGCAGAGTATGCCCACCTTCTCGTACAAGGCTGAATGCCCATGTGCAGGAGTCTGTGATGAAGAAATCATACCGCTGAGGAGCTTCACCCGTTTGAATTTTCTCCCGATAATATACTCGTAGAACAGTGGAAACACTGCGAGGAAAGACAGTATAGATAGCAGCTTTGCGGTCAGAATTTAGGGGCTCAGCAGAGAGGTATAAGCCGGGAAAAGCGGTTTGAAAGGCTTTGTCTCCACTAAGAGCGGTAGGGGGCAAGCTAAGAATCTGTCGACCAAGTGAGGTGTCTAATGGAAACCGGTAGCCTCCAGGTCGGACAGTTGTGAAGTAAAGACTATCACGCCCGGGTAAGACAAGGTTCTGACCTTCAGTGAGGAAGGTAGATTCGGTGGTATAGGTCTGCTCTGCGGAGAGAGGATGAAGGAGCTTCTCTACTCGGAGACGCATAGGCGCAGAGAAGTCCCCATAACTGCTTGCAATAAAGAGCTCCAGAATAACTGAATCCACAGCTATCAGCTCTTGAGTAACGAACTGGACCCCATTTCCTCCTAAGGCAAAGTTAGTTGCCCACCCAGCTTTCCATCGCCCTGTAAAAGTGTCTTCGGTTTGTCCCATGAAGACAAAAGGCAGATTATTTGTGACAGGAGGGGGGAGGAATACTTGCTGAATGTGAGTCAGGTAAAATGTATCCTGACGGAGGGGAGGTGGCGGGAAAACTTCCTCTCCTATGCGCCGGGGGTTTCTACACTCATTCCCACACAGCGCTAAGAGAAGGAAAAGAGTCTTCTTTCTCAAACTGGAGCCCGAGTGAGAAGCTGCTGGTAAAAATCCAGCCAGGTTTCTAAGGTGGGGTCCCCCTGATGTACATCTACACTTCTTCGCATTTCCATCAAAAGTTTGTCATAAAAATTCCCTGCTAATCGTTGGAAAACCTCTAATACCTGTCCATCCATTCGGGCCTTTTCTGCCAGGGAAGAGGAGAAGCGCAGGCCTGGAATTTGATTCTCGTAATGAGTGAAGAAGAGCTTAGCGCCACCTAAGAAGGGATCATTCTGAAGGTGATACCGAAGGTAGAGGGTAAGAAGCGCTGTCATCCATCCATTGCAGTGAATGATGTGAGGAGCCCACTTAAGGGTTTTTATCATTGCTATGACTCCCTTGCTGAAGAAGATGATTCTTTCATCATTATCTGCATAGGGCTGCTGAGTGTCTGGGTCTATGAATATGCCTTTGCGAGCCCAAAATTCATGATTGTCTAAGAAATAGACTTGAGTGCGGGTGCCGGGGATGCTGGCTACTTTTACATTGAGGGAGTAGTCCATATTCCCAACTCGAATAGTAATGCCTGAGAGTCGTTTCACTTCATGGAGTCGCCATCGCCGATCATCAATAATACCATACTTGGGCATGAGAATGCGTACTTCATAATTTTCAGGGGCCCGTTGAGGCAGCTGAGCGACATATTGGGCTGCAATACTTTCTCCCCAAAAAGGCTCACATTCTGTCGTCACAAGGAGTACCCGCTGTCGTTCCTGCCAGTACCCTATCATAATACGCAAAGTTAGGCAAAAATCGTCAAATTTGGCTTATGGTGAGGACACTCTCGCCGACTCTTCTGAGTGAGGCCTATCAGCTTATGTGCTACACTGCTCATATGGCTCGGATCTATGATGAGCATCGGGAGTTGGCTCGGTATGTACATTCTACCTCACGGGGTCATGAAGCGATTCAGATTGCTGTAGGACTGTGTCTGCGTCCGATAGATTATGTCTATCCTTATTATCGGGATGAAGCAATGCTCTTAGCGATGGGATTTAGCCCCTATGAGCTTATGCTTCAGCTTCTTGCAAAAGCCGAAGATCCTTTTTCTGGGGGCAGGAGCTACTATAATCATGCAAGTGCTCGGCGGCCTGATCGTCCGAAGATTCCTCATCAATCCTCTGCCACGGGCATGCAGGCAATTCCAGCCACAGGAGCGGCTCATGGGCTACTCTATCTGCGGCAGCAGGGACTGCGCAGTGATGATGCGATTGTGGTATGTAGCTTAGGAGATGGGGCCCTGACTGAGGGAGAGGTCTCGGAGGCTTTTCAAATGGCAGTTTTGAAGAAGCTGCCCATTCTTTACCTTGTGCAAGATAACGGATGGGCTATCTCAGCAACTGAAGAAGAAATACGCGCAATGAGTGCGATAGAGTATGCGCGAGGATTTCCTGGTCTTGAGGTCTTCAGTGTATCAGAAGGGTATGATTTTTTGAGCTGTTATGCAGTGGCAGAGGAGGCGTTTGCATATGTTCGTAATTGGGGAGGTCCTGCCCTTCTATATGCTCGGGTTCCACTGATAGGACATCATACCTCAGGAGTGCGGCGAGAATGGTATCGTTCTCAAGAAGAGTATAAGGAAGCCCTTGCAAATGACCCCCGTCTCCTCTTGAAAGCCTACATAGAGACTCATCACCCTGATATAGACTTAGCACGAATAGAGAAGGAGGCACAAGAAGAGATTGAAACTGCATTTAGCCGGGCAGCTCAGGCGGCTGATCCAGACTCGGCGACTCTAAGAGAACATGTACTGGCTCCGACTCCTATCAAAGTGGAGGAAGGGGAGCGTTGTCCTGCTGGGGCACCTGAAGTGCTTATGGTTGATGCTGCTCTGCATGCTCTGGAAGAAATCTTGGCTCGCCATCCTGAAGCGCTCTTTTACGGGCAAGATGTCGGGCGACGCTTAGGAGGGGTATTCCGAGAAGCCGCTACCTTGGCAGAGAAATTTGGCGATCATCGCGTTTTCAATACCCCCATCCAAGAGGCCTACATCATTGGGAGCTGTGCGGGTATGGCAGCAGTTGGATGCCGACCGATTGTAGAGATTCAATTTGCGGACTACATCTGGCCGGGTCTCAATCAGCTCTTTACCGAACTCAGTCGGTCTTATTACCTTTCAAATGGAAAGTGGTCTATTCCTGCAGTGATTCGGGTACCTTGTGGGGCTTATTTAGGTGGTGGCCCCTACCATTCCTCCAGCATTGAGAGCATTCTTACTTCTATCCGAGGCATTAAGGTTGTTTATCCCTCTAATGCAGCCGATATGAAGGGACTCTTCAAAGCTGCCTTCTATGATCCTAATCCTGTTGTTATTTTGGAACACAAAGGGCTCTACTGGTCAAAGGTCCCGGGAACTCGGGCGGCAAAAACGCCTGAACCCAGTGCAGACTATGTGGTCCCGATTGGCAGAGCGCGCTGGTGGCTTCATGCCGAGGAAGAGCCCTCTGTCGCTATTATTAGCTATGGTATGGGGGTACACTGGGGGCTTAGTATAGCGGCTCAGTTTCCTAAGAGAGTGGGTATTTTGGATTTGCGAAGTCTTTCACCTCTTGATTACGAAGCTCTACACGAAGCGGCGCGCCGCTATCATCGTCTTCTGCTTTTGACCGAGGAGCCACCAGCTCATAGCTTTATGCAGGCAGTCGCTGGATGGATAGCAGAGAATGCCTTTGAGTGGCTGGATGCTCCTTTGCGCGTGCTTGGAAGTGCTGAGGTACCAGCAGTTCCACTTAGCCTTTCGCTGGAAAAAGCCTATCTCCCTTCTTTAGAAGAGATAAGTCGCGCAGTAGAATTTCTCCTCTCCTATTGAGTCTTTTTCCTGCAAAGTCTCTTCATCGGTGGTATCTGAAAGCTTTTCTTTGGCTTGTGTGTGGGGGGTGTGCCTCTATTTACCCTCCTGATGGCGGGCCTCCTGATACTGAGCCGCCCTCTCTCCGAAAGATTCGTCAATCATCCCGCGGGAAAACCCTTCACCTGTATTGGAATGAGCACCTTTCTCTCACTTCTGACTTATCTGGCACAGGACTCTGGATGAACCCTTCCCTTCCTTTTGAAGCTGTGCTCAGAGGGAGGCGTATTCAGCTGCGGCTACTATTTGAGCCTAATTCTCAGAGGTGTATTAGTTTGTGGGGAGGACCAGGGCTGAAAGACTTTACTGAGCAGAATCCTCTTCCTCCTCAGCTTCTTTGGAAGAGCTGCTTAGAGGATACTTTTGCTTTCAAGGTTCCTCTTGAGCAAACGAATGGGGAGGCGCCTATATGGGCTCTTTTTTCCTGTAGCGAGCAAGCCTATCGGTTTTTAGGATGGCAGGGTTGGGTATATGCCGCAGGCCTGCCTTCTGATAGCTGCACGGGGTGGGCATGGCAAGACCAAGATAGAAATCAGCGATGGGACATCCATGAACCGGTGTGGCTACCCCCCTATGACCTTTTCCATGCAGCCCAAGATTCTTTTCCTCCTTGGCAACGTTTCTTCGTAGATACTTTCCCCCCAGCTTCTCCAAAGGTTCAGCTTCTGGATTCAATCTGGGCTGTTCTCTTTTTTCAAGAAGAGGTTTTCCCCAAGGGAGAGTATGTTTTCCCGCTCTCCGAAAGAGTCCTTTTGGTTCGGCAGGGGATGTCGTTTGCGGTTCAAGATTCCTTAGGGTTAGAAAGGGTGATACAAGTTCCCTTCAGTAGTGATACACAGGGTTATGGAGTGAATGTTTTCTGGCCTTTAGATGTCAATGCTCGTACCCCCCTTATAGTTTTGCGCTGGACAGAGGAACTCACTTGTACAGATGCTTTTTGGGCTGCTCGGAGTGGGGATTCTCTTTTTGCCGCAGATGCATGTTTTGAAAGCAGGCAGATATGGCTTTCTCCCCTTCATCTTTCGACTGAGGTAGAGGCCTTTTTACATAAGGCGAACGGAGA
The DNA here is from genome assembly GCA_025062295.1 of Bacteroidia bacterium. Lineage (GTDB taxonomy): Bacteria > Bacteroidota > Bacteroidia > SpSt-205 > SpSt-205 > SpSt-205. Next base: position 51,493 of record JANXAJ010000001.1, read on the forward strand.
GGTGTTACGCTTCCGGGTCCCTGGGAGGAAATATGCTGTGACCCTTCCAACTGTGAGTGGCGTCGCTCGATGGCGAGTATATGGACCCTCTCGTCTTTTCAGCGGCACCTGGGTAGAGGCTTTGCCCGAAGAGACCATATGGCTCCCAGCGGGAGATTATGCCATGATAGGGCTTGGCGTGAAAGAGGGAGCTTGGCATCCCGTTGTAATTAAGGAAGGTCGTCCATATCTGATTGCTCCTGTCGCTTCACCTCTCCAACGATTCAGGGTAGGCGAGTAGGGGCTATTTACCTGCAGGTAAGGGAGCCCTTGCTTTGAGAGACCCCTTCGTATTCCTAAAAGAAGACTTTTCCTCACCCAAGGGTCAAGAGAGAGAAGCAAGCTATGCCCACAGAGGAAACGAATCGTGAGTGCGTAAAGTATAAGGAGAGCTATTTGCAACCTTATGTTGGGAATAAAAAGGGCGAAGTCTTGGATTATTCATAGATTTGATTTATGGAAGAAACGATATCTGAAGCCGAAGTTCTATCCAGCTCGGTGAAAGGGAGTAGGAACGACGCTCCGACTGGAGCTGAAGGGTATCTCGTAAAAGTGAGTAGGTGAAGAAAGAAGGCTTACCCCACAGGAGTGGATAGCTCATGCTAATCCCAAATAGAGTTTTCTTGTTTTGAAGAAGGTCTACCCAGAGCGTAGGAGAGACCGCACACCCAATATAACTATTGCTTTCTATAAGGATTCGCAAAACTTCCCCTGATTTGAGGAGCAATTCCCAGGATGGATAACTTACATAAGCAATGCGAAGATCCCCTGAGAATGCGCACCATAAGCCTGTCTTGAGAGGGAAGCGATATACAACACCTAACCCTCCTATATTTGAGAGGGGAGAACGGCTTCTCAGAGAGGAAATGGTTTCTTGAGACACAAAGCTGGAAAAAAAGCTCTGTTGGTTCAAAGACCATTGGATAAGCTGAAAAAATGGAAACCATCCAAGCCTGCCTTGACGATTGTAGTATTCTTTCGCTCCATACAGACCGACAGCATATCGGATGTGCCCCCCAGCAGGAAAGGGATGCCTCTTTTCCTGCCAAGCCCCCATTGGATATAGACCACTTCCTCCTATTACGAAAGGACGATACAGCTTTTGGGCAAAGATTAGGCTTAGACCTGCCAGAAAAGCTCTGCTTGCCATAAAGAATTTAGATAAATCTATGCATTTTCCTGTAGCTCCGCTTCAGTGGAATCATCTGCTATCGGTGAAAAAGAAGCATGCCTCCTGTTGTCAAGGCTGCAGCCCCAGCTAACTGCCATGTGAGCGGTTCTTGTCCGAAGGCAGCAGCCAGGAGGGCTGTCCCGATTGGCTGAAAGCTAATGTACAGTGCAGTCTGGGTAGGAGTGAGATAGCGAAGACCTGCATTCAGAAGAAGGTAAGCCATAACGGACATCCCTACAATAAGATAAGCTAAACTCCACCATGGCCCTGGGCTCTCTGGGAAGGTAGCTTGACGTAGAAGACCAGCACAAAGTGTCGGGGTATGAAGAACTCCGCCGATAATCATCACCACGGTAGTAACCTCCATCGCTCCCATCCGACTCACGATAGGTGGAGAGTAGTTGAGGTACCATGCCCAAAATCCTACTGCCATAAGGATGAGTGTCCATCCCCAACCGTGACTGGCATGGAGGAGATTGTGCCAGAGAGCCAAAACGACCCCTCCATAAGCTAAGAGGAGAGCTCCGGCTTTTTGCCAGCGCCAGCTTTCCCTGCGAAAAATCCATATACTTAGCCAGTAGACGACCGACGGCGTGAGGGCATAGATTAGGGCGGTCGTAGCAGCAGTTGTGTATCGGAGCCCCCAGTTAAAAAGCATTTGATTGAATAAAATGCCAACTATGGATAAAACAAATAATCTTTTCTTCCATTCTGTAGGAATATCATGCCATCTTGCTTTTATCCATTTTGCTTTCAAAAAGAAGGGCAGAAGAAGGCAGTAGAGGAGAGCACTGCCCCAAGCTCGTACTCCAGTCAAAAACAGGGGGTCAAAGGTTTGAGCTGCTTCGCGCCCGACGACATATCCTCCGCAAATGATCAGCGTCTGTCCTGTAAGAGCGAGGTGTCCTTTCCACCGCTCAATCCGCCTCTGTGAGGGGGTCAGGAGAGACGGTCGCATAAGAGAGCAAAGTCGCAGGAATGGCAAGCCTGAAGGTCTTTTGTCATGGGGAATGCTGAACTGCCCTTCGGCAGTCCCTGGGCTATGTAAGAGCGGATTGTCTCCCATACTTGGGCTATGCAGGGAAGCACCTCTTGAATCTCTGTCATCTGATAACTTTCATAAGGGAGGCGTTCTATTTGTGTGGGTCGGCGCGCTGGTCGCCACCAGAGAGAAACTAAAGCGATTTTGTCGGGGGCTCTTCCCTTTGCATGGAGCATCCAAGCATAAAGAAGGATTTGGAAAAGTGAGTCTCGGTATGCCTCCCCAGCTTGGTAAGCTGAGTTCTGTAGGGTCCTACAGGAGGATTGGAGAGCCTCTGTTAGCTTTTTAGGGTCAGAAGCCTCTTTGGAAATGGCGGTCTTGAAGTCCAGCAATACTCGCTTCTCTTCACATACGCCTGAAAAGGGGTCTATACACTTTGCCTCTATAAGAAGGTCAACTCGTCCTTCAAATCCACAAGACTTGTCAGAAATGGTCATCTCAGGAAAAACTTGACAGTAGGTGTGTCGGTAAAGTCTAAGGAGATGCTGGCGTAAGGGTGAAAGTGAGGTCCTATCATAGAGAAGAGCGAGGAGTGTGTGAAGCAAAGGCTGACCTGCTCCTGCAAGTAAGGGGCGCAAGAGATGATAGCGACGATTCCACTTGAGAGGGAGATGAGAAAGACGGTAGTATAGTCGCCTTTTGCTGAGACGATGAGCAAGGCGATAGAGAGAAAAGGAAGAGGATGGACGACGGAAAGCACTTCCAATCAGCTCATGAAGGAGTCGCCCAAGATAAGGAGCCTCCTTTAGAGAGCGGTCTTTCAATACCTGAGACCAATAGAAGCGGCGAGGACACACAAGAAACTGAGCTGCGTAAGAAGGAGAAAGCAGGGCAGGTGGCGATTCTATTCTTTCTCCCTCTATTGGATGGGAGGAAGGGAGTCGTACAGGTGTCCCTTGAGATATGTGGGGCTTCTCAAAGGTAGTTTCCAATCCAAAATAGTCCTTGTAAATGAGGAACTCCTCCACGGCAGAGATGTAGGCAGGGTCGCTGCGGCGCCAGATATGAATTTCTTTGCTTCCCCAGAGGAGCAAGCTCAAGAGACGCCAAGCCAGCTGGTGATGACGCTGAGGGGGATAAAAAAGCCGACGGACTGACGGAATCCAAAAGCTTGGACGATGCCATGAACCTAATGGCTCGGTAGGAGGTTCTATGATAAAAAGAGCATCATAGCATCCACCCGCTAACTGGGTCAGCCTTCCAATATAGACCTGTACCTCTGCTGGAAATAAAAGCTCCGACATGCTTTGGCTCTGAAGGAGGTGAAGGAGGATCTGCCACGCCTCCTGCTGAGGGGCTGCAAGTCGCTTTTGAACTACCTTATACAGGTGCATAACCCACTGTTCAGCTGGGCTCTCAAGTGTGGCATCAATCTCAGGCCACTCAGTAAGAGTGCCCGCAAGTCCAGCTGGCATGAAATTCCGAAGGAATTGTCCGACTTGCGTAGTTTCCCAGAGGGAGGAAGATTCAGGAGAGAGTTTTTCTTTTCCTATAGCGGCTAAAAAGAACCGAAGTAGAGGCGCTCCTTCTCCTTCACACCAGACGCCAATACGCCCATCGGGATGCGCTTGGAAGTAGTTGATTATCGCTTCAGCGGCTTCCTTTATGACCTCTAAGAAGGTGCTTTGGGATTGAATAGAAACCTTTCTCTCACAAGAAGGCCAGCAGAAGGTCTTATGAGGCAAAGGGCTGCTTTCCCATACCTCAGGCAAAGCCTTGCGAAGGGGATGAAGGTCCCATCCCCACACTTCGGCGCCTCGTTCAGGGGCAAGGCGTAGAACCGCCTCCATCAGAGGAAAGGAGCTGTACAAGTGAATGAAGATGGTTTTCTCCCACCGCATGGGGTGGGTAAGGAGACGATGGAGAGCCTCTTCAGCGAAAGCCAAGTCATGTCTTTTCAAATAGTCTTCGTAGGCTCTCAAAAAGGAGGTAAAGCTTTTCCAGAAAGTACGGGTATAACGAGGAGACTTGTAGGGAAAAGGCAGAAGACGAAGCCAGGTAGGTAGAGAATCACCCTCGTAGAGATGAAAAGCAGCCTGAATAAGCCGATGCTCTGATAAAAGCGACCAGTATCTATAAGCTTCCTGTATAGAAAGGCTTCCTTGGAGGACCTCCTCCCAATCTCGTCCAAAGCGCTGGGCGGCCTCCCACTCTTCAGAAAAGCTTCCCTCAACGGTAATCCCAATTGCTCTCAAGCCTGCCTCATATCCTTCCAGAAGGTCTATAGGGTTCGGTTGGCGAAGGGAGCACCGCTGCAGTGCCCAAGTATAGATGTCCATGAAAGCAGAGCTTCCTGTTTCTGCGCCGAAGGCCCGAGCTAAAAATGGATCGGCAGTAACAAATACATACCCTTGGGAGAGGAGCGGTTCTATCCTCTCTCGAGCTTCCGTAGGTAGAATGCCCTTCATTTCACTTGGAACTGACCCCGCCCAATTTCTATCCCCTCACAGAAGACAGCAACTTGGTAGACTCCTTTATGAAGTTCTTGGTCGGTCGGTCGGTCATAAATTGCACATACTTCTTGGCTAATTCTATTGTAGTTGAATGAAACTTTGGCTGAAAAAGGCTGTTCTGTATCCATAAGCGTGAAATACCCGCTTGATTGAGCGAAGTTAGTGAGCGTTTTATTTGTCGGATCCGAGATAACGAGATATGCGGTGCGCTCGCCGGGTTCCGCCACTTCATTTTCTAATACCGTAAAGCAGATTTTGAGCCGCTGGATTCGCCGAGCACGAAATTCTGTATCCCAGTCTTCTTTTCCGTTTTCCCGGATAGCAGCGAAACGAAAGCCAATGGCTTTGAGATAAGAAGCAGCTTTGACCTTGATTTCTAAGCGTTCTTTTTCTTGGAGGACTTGACGAGTCTCGCTTTCTTTACGCTCAATCTGCCTTTCCAGCTCAGCAGTCCGAGCCCTTAGGCGTTCATTTTCTTCTTCAAGCTGGCGGATACGCTCTTGATACTTCTGAATGTAGTAGGCCATCTGCTCGGTCTTATAACGCATTTCTTCTGCTTGTCGGGCAGAAATGCGTCCCTGTTCTTCGTACTGGCGGATTTTTGCCTTGGCTCGCTCTAACTCCTTAGCCAGCTCTTCGACTTTTCGGCTTTTCTCTGAAAGCTCTAAGTCTTTACGCTCAAGCTCCTGCTGCATTGCCAAGATGCGCTCGTCTAAAGCCTGGATGTTCGCTTCTAACTCGGTCTTCTCCTGTTCTAAAGCTGAGGTTTGCTTTTGCGCTTTCCGAAGCTGCCAGTATAGTACCCCGGCCGTGATAGAAAGCAGGACGATTAGAATGCCTGCGATGAGCCCTTGACGCACACAGCAAAGTTAGGACTTTGGAAGGGCGTCTCTTTTTTGTTAGGATAGATGTGCCTATCGCCATTCTATCAGCTACCCATCGTCCTCACAGTTATACTCGTCGGATTGCCCTCTATGTAGCGCGCCGATTGGAGGCAAAAGATTATACCTACCAATTTATTGATTTCCAAGCTCTCCCTCGAGAGTTTCTCTTCTCAGACCTTTTTGGTGAGCGTTCCGAGCGTTTTTTGCCTATGATAGAAGCCCTGGCCCAGTGTTCTTCCTGGATATGGGTGGTTCCAGAATACAATGGAAGCTTTCCTGGAGTGGTGAAAGTCTTTATTGATGCGCTGCCTCGCGAGGTTTTCAGAGGTAAACGAGCAGGGCTAATTGGGGTATCAGATGGTCGTTTTGGGAATCTTCGAGGTTTGGAGCATTTGATGGGTATCTTGCATTACTGTGGGATGGAGGTTGCTCCTTTTCGGGCTCATTTGATGCGTATCCAGTCTCACTGGAATGAAGAGGAAGGTCGTCCCGCCTCGGTGCTTGAAGAGGAGATTGAGACGTTTTTGGAACGGTTTCTCCCTGCGCCTATTACTGCTTGAGATTCTTTACATTTGCGTAGCGCCGAAGTGGCGGAACTGGTAGACGCGCACGTTTCAGGGGCGTGTGGGGTTTCCCGTGTGGGTTCGAATCCCACCTTCGGCACTCAATCCCCCCTATCTTTGTCCAGTGATTCCCCCTCTGTATGTTGAGTGGCAGCACAAGGCTTTGAGCATCTTTCTTCAGAAAAAGGCTCTATATGGAGAAAGCTGGCGTGAGCTCTCCCTTCCCTCTTTTACAGACCTTCTATATATCAAAGCAAGTCGGATCCGAACTCTCCTGCAGGGGGACAGCCCCTCAGCTACGGGAGAGTCGCCTACAGCTGACTGGCTGGCTTTGGTAAATTATGCGGCTTTGGCTCTGGCGAAACTGCGAGATTTAGAACCCCAAACCGCGCTCCCCCAATTGTATGAAGAGGCTCAAGCACTCCTTGAAAAGAAAAATGCAGACTATGGCGATGCTTGGCAGCACCTTCGTCCCCTTGCCTTTATTGAATTCATCCTCATGAAGCTGGCACGCATTCGCCAAATGGATAGCAATCCCCAGAGTCATGCCCTTGCAATCACTGACAATCTGTTTGATGTTGTTAACTACGCCCTTCTTTACCTGAGTCGATATGGAGATCCGCTTGCTGCCCCTTAAGGTGTGGGTGCGGATGGGGATATGGGCTGTTGTGCTTCATACCATCGGAGCACTTTTGATTGATTTTATAATGTGGAAAAGTGGAGTTGTGTATGAAGTAATGGCGGGCCAGCTCCTTCTTTTAGCTGGAGGGGTCTGGCTTCTAATCGTACTCTTTGTGATTTTAGTACGATTGCGACGATCAGGATATTTAGACCCTTTGCGGATTATTCTCTGGAGCATAGGTGTGAGTGTGAGCAGTGCCCCTCTCAAGGCGCTGGGAGAGAAGGGTATAGAACCTCTCCTCCAGGCAGAATATGAAGCCTATCCTCTTCAGCGGGCGCGTGCTCTGCGAGCCTATTTCCAAGCTCAGTCTGAAAGCGGACGTGCCCACCTCTCCCCTGAGAAGCAAGAGGAAATCATCCAAATGCAAACTCAACTCTATTTAGCTTATCGGGAGCGTCAGCAGCACCTTGGCTCTGTGATTATGGACCGCCTTAAGGTTTTAGGGATACTCGGTACTGTCTATGGACTCATTTTAGGGCTTCTCTTGCGCGGGGGTGGAAGCGTAGAACTACCTGCGAAAGCTCTTCAGGCAAAATCTGAAGGTAATGCTGCGTCGTCGTGAGTGAGGCGTGCCCTAAGAGTCGCTGAAGGTAGGCAATATCCATCCCTGCTAAAAGTAGATGAGTTGCGTAACTGTGGCGAAGGGCATGGGGACTAATTGGGCGTCCTAAGCCTGTAAGGTGGGCTGCTTCACGAACAATCATAAAAGCCTGTACTCGTGTCAGTGCCCCTCCTTTCTGGCTAAGAAGAAGGTAATTTGATTCCCTTTTATTCGGGGAAGCGGTGCGCAGAGGCAGATATGCCTGCAGAGCAGCCTCTACTGAGCGTCCATAGGGCACCCAACGAACTTTTCCGCCTTTGCCCCGAATCATGAGCATTTGCTGAGAGGCATCTATGTCTTCCAGCGTAAGCGCGCAGGCTTCGCTGACTCGGAGTCCGCTCCCATATAGCAGCTCTAATAGCAGTTTATTTCGCCAGCCATGTCGTCGCTCTGTGGGGTAGTTATCTAACAATTGTCGCACTTCTTCCGGAGTGAGGTAAGTAGGTACCTTCCGCCAGAAGCGTGGATTTTCCCAAAAATTAGACCAATCCTCTGAGAGATATCCGAAATCATAGAGATAGCGGAGGAGACTTCGGAGGGATGCCAGTTTCCGAGCGAGAGTGATAGTTTGCCATTCTTGCATCTTACTTAGGAGAGCTAGCTTTGCTTCTAAGGCCGTGCGCGTGAGCGCCTCTCCTATGAATGGAGCCATATCACGAGCGTAGGCTTCACAGGTGGCTGCTCTAAGGCCTCTCTCCACGCGCAGATACTGAACCCACTCATTCACAATACTTTTGGAAAGATGAAGCGCATCCGCATTCTCCATGGTCCAAATATACCTTATATCGGAAGAGGGCGAGAGCCGCAGTGGTATGGCACCTCTCCATGGGATGAGTTTCAGAGTAAGCTTCAGGCGAAATATGCTCATGTTGCTATCCTTGAGGCTCTTGAAAGTCCCTACGAAGGGCGACTCATAGAATGGGTCTGGGAAATAGACAAGTATGATGGATTGATTATTAATCCCGGAGCCTTAGCTCATACCAGTTATGCTCTGTATGATGCCCTCCGAGGCTGTGGAAAGCCGTGTATTGAGGTCCATTACAGTCAAGTTTATCGGCGGGAGCGCTTTAGGCAGCGCCTTCTCACCGCTAAGGCTTGCATGGGGGTCATTAGCGGACTGGGGTGGTTAGGCTATGAACTTGCCCTTGTTGCCCTTTTGCGTCAGGAGGGGATCACTTCTATCTCTCTTGATTGGGATTGAGGGGCTTTCAGAAGCCCAAGAAAGTGCAAGTAATATGCGACTCCCATCGCTATTAGGCAGCTTCCCATGAGTCCCAGCCCAATCAGCAAATAAGGATTGAGAGTATCAGGGTATACAGGCTCATATGGAGGTTGAATCACAAAGATCGGTGTGGGATAAATGCGAATAAAATCTTCCCGACGGACTTTTTCCTCCATCAGGTTTGTGTAGATGTGCTGAAGCCTTACAAGGCGGGTCTCCATACTGAGGACCTTATCGTAATGGGCAAAGGCCTCCAGGGTAGGTATCAAGGGAGAGCGAACAGATTGCTCACTACCCCCAGTTATGATTTTATATTGAGTGCGCAGACGCGAAAGCTCTTCTTCAATGCGCCGAACTTCCCTGAGAAGCTCTTCAAGTTGCCGCTGAGTCTCAGCCAAGGCTTTCTCCATCCCAATGATTTGTCGGCAAAAATTTTCGGTTCGTCTCAGAAGGAAAAGGGTAATCTCATACGCCATGCGTGGTACCCTATCATATACTTGAACCAGAATAGTCGCATTTCTCGTGATGCGGACCTGTATATTCTGCTCCAGAATCCGTTGGATTTTCTTTGATCTTTTTTGCTCATCGGTCAGATGACTGATCTCATAGTGTGAATAAAGGTTGAATGTATCTATGAGCTCTCTGTACAGGGAGAAAGAATGGAGATAGCTATATATTCGCTCTAAATCACTTGCGCTTCCTGGTACTAAGGCTGCTTTCTCAAGCAGGGGGGAGGCCAGCTTGAAGTCTGGAGGTACAAATTCCATTTCGCATTTATAAACTTTTGGGAATGAGAAGACGGCATACGATAGGATGGCGGTTGATACGAGGATGAAAAGGGCTATTCCCTTCCAATACAGGATAACAACGCGAAAAAAGTGAGTTATAGAAGAGAAGGGAGGTTTGTCTTTCATAAGTTTGTGAATGCTGCAATGGATGCCGGGGAATCCATGTGTTTTTTTAGATAATGAAGGTAGAAGCTAAGGAGAGAAAGAAGAAGGAAAGTTACCGTAGCGCTGAGAGCTATCCATAGACTGGGACGAGGATAAGCTGGGATTTTAGGAGGGGTAGGAGGCTGAATGACCCACAATTTATCTCTATAGATGAGAAAGTGATGCGCTCTTTCCAAGCGGTATGAGGTCAGCTTAGATTTTAGTTCAATTAGGTGGGCGAGTGTGCGTTCTAAAGAAGCGACCTCATCATAGTGAGAGAGGGCTTCGGGAGTGCGCGAATCCCGAAAGCTAAGGTTCAATCGCCCAGCATCTGTCTGCATCAAGGTTACAATCCCATAGGAGCGACGAAGGGCAGAGAGTTTTCTATTAATCCCTTCTATTTCTTTATCCAAGAGCATTTCTGCTTCTGTAACCTGAACCGATATGGAACGGTCTTTGGTAAAAAACTCTATTTGCTCACGAATCTTATCCAGCACAAATAGAGCCATACGATACGCATACATGGGGTCTTGGTCAAGAATGGAGAAGTGGAGGGTTGAGTTCCGAGTGATGCGAAAGCTGGTTCGGGACTTGAGCTCGGCGGCGAGGGCTCTGAGGAGACGAGTAGAGTCAGCTATATGGTTGAGCTTATAGTGTTCAGCCAAACGAAAACTGTCTATGACTGCTGACCAGAGAGCAGAGGACTGAAGATAGCTAAAAAACCGCTCCATGTCCGTAGGAGTGGCTGGAGCAAGCATAGGAGGAAGGTAAGATAGCCGTTCCAGCGATGGAGGCACGAACTCTACTTCACAGCGATACTCTTTAGGCTGTAGAAATTGCCAAAGCCCCACGGCGAGGCTTACCCCTAATGTTCCACCTATGATCCACTTCCACGAAGTGAGCCAACTTCTTAGATAGGGGTGTAGTAGGGGGGGAAGCCAAAGGCTCAGTTTATCCCACACCCTACAAAGGTAAGAGCACGAGTGAATAGGGAAAAAGTAGTTATTTTGATTTGTGCGTCGCATTGTGATTGCGATAGATGGATATGCAGCGACAGGGAAAAGCACAACGGCTCGGGGAGTGGCAGATGTATTAGGGTATCTCTATATTGATTCTGGAGCGATGTATCGTGCGGCAGCGTGGTACCTCTGGCAAAAGGGCATACGCTGCTTGGAGCAAATGGAAGAGAAGACTCTTATAGGACTTTTTCAGGACTTCAGCTTAGAGATGCGGCAAGAGGGGAGAGGGGTCAAGCTTTCTTTACAGGGGCGACCCTTAGGGGAGGAGCTTCGCAGGCCTGAGATTGGTCAGCTTGCTAGCTTAGTCGGTACAGTAGCATGGCTTCGAGAACGGCTTGTTGCAGAGCAGCGGCGGCTGGGGGAAAAGGGGGGAATTGTCATGGATGGGCGGGACATTGGTACGGTGGTCTTTCCTGAAGCCCCTCTCAAAGTCTTCATGAAAGCTGCTTTAGAGACGCGTGTAGAGCGTCGCTATCAAGAGTTAGCGGCGCAAGGGCTTCAAGTTAGCCGCTCTCATATTCAAGCCGAGCTATTGGAGCGGGACTACCGAGATGAACATCGTCCGTTAAGTCCCCTTCGTCCAGCACCCGATGCTCGGCTATTAGACACCACCTCTCTCACCATCCCCGAGCAAATCGCAATTGTTCTTCGTTGGGCTGAGGAGCTTATCTACGCGCCTCTAACCTCCTAAAAAGTTTATATCTTCGTCTTTCATGCCTATTGTTAGAATCAGCGCCAACTCAGGCTTTTGTTTCGGTGTCGTATATGCGGTAGAAATGGCTGAATTATACCTCTCTGAACATCCGTATTTATACTGCTTGGGAGATATTGTGCATAATGAGGAGGAGATTCAGCGTCTGAAGGAGAAAGGACTCCGGATCATTTCTCATGCTGACCTTCCAAAGCTGAAGGGCGAGACTGTTTTGATCCGAGCGCATGGTGAGCCTCCCGAAACATATGAGATGGCTCTACGTTATGGGATTCACCTTTTAGATGCTTCCTGTCCTGTAGTTCTCAAGCTTCAAAATCGGCTAAGGGCCATTGATCAGCCAAATGTGCAGATTGTCCTTTTGGGCAAGCTTGGTCATCCTGAAGTGGTGGGGTTGGTGGGGCAATTGCAGCATGCCAAGCTTTTTATTGTCTCCTCTGCAGAAGAAGTAGATACGCTACCTTTAGACCCGATACAGCCTACCTACCTCTTCAGTCAAACGACGAAGGCTCCTGCGCTTTTTGCTGCAGTAGCTGACCGCCTAAGACAACGGATTCCCCATGCTGTGATTGCGGATACCCTCTGTCGGCAGGTCTCCAATCGGGAACCGCATCTCATAGAATTTGCTCGCAATCATGATGTAGTGCTTTTCGTAGCAGGTAAAAAGAGCTCTAATGGAAGATCACTTTTTTCTATCTGCGAGGCGGTCAATCCTCGCAGCTATTACATCTCTTCGCCAGAGGAGATTCAATGGGAATGGCTGGAAGGAGCTGAAACCATAGGGATTGCAGGGGCTACTTCTACTCCCCAGTGGCTGATGGAAAAAGTCAAGATGCACATAGAAACACACCTTGCGACGGTATTGGCTTAAGGGGATAGGGTTGAGCATAGGATGGGCGCAGTTTGCAGGAGGCTGGAGCTATGATTTTCTCTGCACCCCTCCTTCAGCTCGTAGTGCCGGCTTGGGAGGAGTGGCATGGGGTGGCGATGTAGATCCAGGGGCTGTAGCTCAGAATCCTGCTCTCCTGCGCCCTGCTTATCACCGGTACTTTCATTTAGGGCTTCAGCCCTACTTAGCGGGAATTTTCATAAGCAGCTTCTCTTACTTTCATCATTGGCGAGAGGTCGGTACTTTCTGGAGTGGGCTGCTCTATCTCAACTATGGAGAATTTCAGCAAACAGATGAGATAGGGAATGCCCTTGGTACCTTTTCTGCTTATGAAGGTGCTTGGATGGGAGGGGCTGCTCGTCACTTTGGGCGCTGGCATGCAGGCATGAACCTCAAGCTGCCCTTCTCAGTGGTATCCCTGGATAGGTATCGCCGTTGGGGTCTGTGTGCCGATATCGCTATTTCATATGAAGACACAGCTCGGGGATTATCCCTATCTCTACTTTTGCGGAATGTTGGTACAGAGCTCTATCGCCCAGGCGGTCGGGCTTTTGCCCAGCCTTTTCCAACATCCCTTCAGATGACTGTAAGCTATCGGCTACCGCATGCTCCCTTTCGATTTCATGTAGGTGCTATTCACCTTCAGCGCTGGCGAATGGCGTATAACGATCCTCTACAGCCTGTTCAGTATGACCTTTTAGGAAATCCTATTCCCTTGCCACCGCCGCCTTGGACGGAACATCTTTTTCGCCATGTGGTTGGTGGTGTAGAGCTTTTTCCAGAAGGGGTATTGCGAGCTCGTCTTGGCTATCATGTACAGCGCCGACGAGAATTGAATCCAATCGGCAGTTCGGCATTGGGTGGAGTTAGCTTCGGTCTGGGCATTGGCGGAAGACGCTGGCGGCTGGATTACGGGTATAGTTTGTTTTTTAGGCGGGCAGCTCTTCATAGCTTCTCTATTAGTGTAGAGCCTTTAGGAAGGTGGAAGAAGAACTGATAGCTTTACTCACTCTCTTGCAGATGGAGGGATTAGGTGGGCGACAGATTCGTAAGCTGCGGCGGCAGTGGGGTAGTTTGGAAGAGCTCTGGAGTCCCTTCGCTTCCTCTACTCTACCTCCTTCCCTGCAAATGCGCCTTTCAGCCCTTAGTGAGCTTCGGAAACAAGCTGAAACTATCCTCTCCACCTGCGACAGGCTGGGAATTGCCGTTATACCTTACTATGATAACCGATTCCCTCCCCTCTTAGAGGAGATTCCCTCACCCCCTGCTGTACTTTATAAGAAAGGTCCTCATTCTCTCACAGAGCAGCCCCTTGTAGCGGTGGTCGGCACTCGTAAGCCCAGCGCTTATGGGATGAAAGCCACGGAGACTTTCGTAGAGGCGCTGGTAGCAGCTGGGGTCGGAATTGTCAGTGGGCTGGCATATGGCATAGATGCTCATGCTCATCGGGTTACTTTAGAGAAAAAAGGCAAGACTATTGCAGTCTTGGCTCATGGGCTAGACCGAATATATCCCTCTATTCATCGTCGCTTAGCCGATGCAATTTTAGCTGAAGGTGCCTGGGTCAGTGAGTATCCACCGGGTACAAAGCTTCATCCCCTCCTTTTCCCTTACAGAAATCGGATTATCGGGGGCCTGGCTCATCTGACTTTGATTGTAGAGTCTCGTGAAAAGGGAGGAGCCCTATTTACAGCTCGTGCTGCTTTTGAAGCCAATCGACCCGTTTTTGCTGTACCAGGTTCTATTTTTTCGCCTGTGTCTCAGGGGCCTCACCTTCTCATTGCTGAACAGATTGCTCATATCGCTTCCTCTCCTACGGCTCTTATTGAGGAGCTCAAAGTTCAGACTCAACGTTTGCCCCTTCCCCCTTCATCTTCTGAAAAGCAGAAGGTCCCTCTTCATCCGCTTCATGCGGAGATATATGCACTGCTCCTACAGGGACAGAAGCATATAGATGAGATTTGTATTGCATTGGGACGCTCTGTAGTGGAGCTTATTCCCCATCTGCTTCAAATGGAAATAGAAGGATGGATTCAGCAAAAGCCAGGCGGCTTCATTTGTCGGGAAGCTCCTCCAGATGCCAAATTTTGATAAGTCCATCATCCCCTGCGGAAGCGAGAGTGTCTGTGCTTATCCAAAGCAGGGCATTCACACTGCGTAGGTGGCCTTGGAGAGTCAAGAGCTTTTCTCCCGTGAAAGGGTTCCATAGGTGGATGAGTTTGTCTCGTCCGCCTGTAGCTAAGATCTTCTCTGATGGATGCCAGGCAATCGCGTTCAGTGCATAGGTATGAGCTGGTCTCTCAAGGAGGAGGATTAAGTCTTTATTCCAGATTCGGAGGAGGCCGGATTTTCCACCTGTAGCGATGAGTCCTTGACGAGGAGCGCTTTGGATAGTCATGAGGAAGGAAGGGTCAGCTTGAATGCGCCGCGTTACTTGGCGAGCCGACCGTTGGATCTCGTAAATCCATCCATCGCGGCCTGCACAGAGAAAGTCAGTGCCTGTGGGTGAGAGGACAAAGCTTCGCAGGCCTGCTGGAGTGACGTGAATGCCTACAAAAGGTTGGCTCTGCTCTATGTCCCAGTATAGGAATTGCCCGTCTCTTCCTGAGCTCCATCCTTCAGCATCGGTCGGATGGGAGGCTAGACCAAATACACTACTTTGATGAGCGCGAATGGAGCGTCTAAGGACCTTGGAATCCAAATCCAGTACATATATGGTGCCTGAGCTCTCACCTACGTAGAGGTGATGAAGAGCTGGCACCCAGTGGAGGGCATATACTGCATTGGGTGTGCGTGCTAAGGCCCGAGCTTGCTTACCTGTAGTGCAGCGCCACTCTGCTATACAGCCGTCTGCCCCAGCCGAAAAGAGCACATGCTGCTCGTAATCACATGCTAGGGCATACACGGGCCCCGCATGTCCTGGCAAATCCCATTCTCCTATAAGACGCACATACCACTAAACAATATCAATGAATAGGTTCTCCGCTAAGGTAGGTGGGATGACCATTTCTCGTTCCCCACAACGCACCCATAGAGCACTGTCTAAAGGAAAGGAGCCTAACACTTCTATTACATCTCCCTCTTGTAGTCTGAGAAGGTGAAGGGCAGTGGCTAAGCCGGGATGAGTACCATAGCCACAGATTCTTCCTTTTTGTCCGACTTGGAGCCGACTCAAAGGATAAGCTACGGGGCCTGCCGATGGAATCTCATCGCCGTGAGGATCGGCTGCAGGATATCCTAAATATGCATAGAGCCGCTCCGTGAATTCATCATCGCATAAGTGCTCCAAGTGTTCGGCAAGCTCATGAACCTTCTCGCCCGTATAGCCGAGTTTCTCTGAGATGAAAGTCTCCCAGATACGATGCCGGCGAATTACCCGAAGGGCAATGTTGCGTCCTTTCTCTGTCAGAGTTACCCCATAATATGGACGGTAGTAAATGTAGCCTTTGTCTGCTAGCTTTTTGACCATGATGGTAACGGCACCAGGAGTAGCCCCGACCCGATGAGCCAATGCCTGAAGAGAAACTTCTCTTGAGATGGCTTCCAAGTACCAGAGAGCTTTGAGGTAGTTTTCTTCAGCCGGCGTTTGCATCAAGCAAATATACACTCTGATATTTTTCTTTTCTCCTTGCTTCCCGAAAAATGCCTAAGAAAGGTTAGCATCATACGGTTCTGATTCATGCCTTCCTCCATCATATATTTGTCATGATGAGTGATGCGACCGATTACTTGAAGCAGAGTTGGCGCTTGAGCGAGGAGGGGCTTTTGCGCGAAGCGCTTACGCCGATCCATGTTGGATTAAGCCTTTTTCCGCAGAGCCCTGAGCTCTGGTATGAGAAATACCGCTTACTTAAGAAGTTGGGGGATCAGGAAGCCTATGCCGCTCTTATTCAATGTCGCCGAGTAGCCTCCAGCTATTTGCCAGCGCTTCGGGCACACTATGAGGAACTGATTCATCAGCATCGCATTCGGGAGGCTTACCATCTTCTGAACGAACTTTTGACTCATGATTCGGAGAATCCACGCTGGTGGGCTCATAAGGCATTTTGGGCGATGCACTTTGGTGAGTTGGAGGTAGCCAGTGAAGCCCTTCAGCGAGCCAGCGAACTGCCTTTTCAGACTCCTGAAGTATTGTACTATCAGGCGCTTTTCCTTGCTCGGTTAGGGCGTCATAGAGAAGCGGCGGAGGTGCTGCAGAAGTGTGTCAAGCAAGATCCTTCTCTCCTTGCCGATGCCCAAGAAGAGCCCCTTCTTCATGCCCTCTTATCCAAATAGTCTCATCCGCCGCTCCCGATAGAAACTTTGAAGTATCCCCACTCCCCATCCGATTGCCACCCACGAGGAGCCGCCGTAGCTAATCAAGGCCAGAGGTATTCCTACTATAGGAAAGAGTCCAAGTATCATAGCCAGATTGATAAGAAGGTGAATCCATAGGAAGCCAGCCAATCCGTATCCAAAAAGTACAGCAAAGTAAGCATTCGACTTCTCTGCTACATAAGTCAGACGGAGCAGAAAAAAAAGATATACCATGAGGACACTCGTAGAACCCACCCATCCCCACTCCTCTGCTATACCACAAAAAGCGAAGTCTGTGTGCCGCTGGGGAATAAAGTCCAGCTTACTCTGAAGACCCTTGCCATACCCTCGTCCCATCAGTCCGCCAGCGACGATAGCCACTCGCGCCTGAATGGTGTTCCAGCCTGCTCCAAGAGGATCTTTATAGGGGTCTAAAAGAACTTGAATCCGCTGACGCTGGTGGGGAGCTAAGATCTTATCGTGTAAAAACTTAGATGTCCCAAGCCATATCCATAAAAAAGCTGTAGTTCCTAAGTGTATCCACAAATGCTGACGGCGAAAGATGAAGAAGTAGCTCGTAAGTATTACGACTGTGCCTACTATTCCTATCAGTATCCAGTCGTACAAAAGGACTAAAAAGGCGATTCCTCCGAGTAGAAGCGGCAAGAGGATGATCCAAACTGCAAGGCCGCCACGATACAAGGGTACTAAGAGAGCGGCATAGGTCAAAGCAGTTCCCGTATCTTGCTGAAGCAGTGTCAGTCCTACGGGGAGGCTGATAAGCCCAGCTAAAGCCATCCTATCTATCCAGCGTTCCCATCGGAACTCATACCGATTTAGGTAAGCTGCTACGGCTAAGGCTGTGGCTATCTTCATAAACTCAGAGGGCTGAAAACGGATGGGGCCTATCTCTAACCAAGCCCGAGCCCCATGGATTTCTCGACCAATCAGGGCTGTCAAGAGCATGACCGCAGCTCCTCCAGCGTAAATGGCATATGTGAAGTAGCGCCAAATGTAAGCTTCCGTCAGGGTGGTGAAGGTGGCAATCCCCACGGCTATTCCTGCCCATACAAGTTGGCGAGCATAGGCATATTTCCAGTTCCATGGCGGAAAGCTCTCAATAGAGTAGAGATTTGCAATCCCAATCCCCATGAGGAGGGTCATCAGACCATACAAGAGCCAATCCGGAGCTACTCGTTTCATCTTTCCCGTTCAATAGGGAATGTGGTTCAAGACCACCTGAATAAAGGTATCGGTTCGGAGGCCTTCAGCTAAGGCAGTGTAAGAAAAGATAATGCGATGACGTAAAACAGCTGGTGCCACAGCCTTGATATCTTCTGGAAGAACTATTGAGCGTTCATGAAGGAAAGCACGGGCTCGGGCTGCCCGATGCAAAGCCAAAGCTGCTCTGGGGGAAGCTCCATACGCTATCTTCTCATCCCATCCTTTGATACCGAAGCGCTGAGGATGACGAGTGGCTCGTACCAGCCGGACTATGTAGGTCTCTAAGCGAGAGGGCACCTCTATTTGATTCACTTCTGCTTGATAATCTAAGATTTTTTTGGGTGAAAGAAGGGGAGGGGGAGGGGGAGGATACTGCTGCCGAGCCCATCGCCGCAATATTTCCTCTTCCTCTGTTTCTGTAGGATAGCCTACTTCTACTCGGAAAAGAAATCTATCTATTTGTGCTTCTGGAAGTGCATAGGTGCCTTCTTGTTCAATCGGATTCTGCGTAGCCAGCACCCAGAAAGGTCGGGGCAAGGGATAGGTTTCTTCTCCTAAGGTAACCTGTCCTTCTTGCATGCATTCTAAGAGGGCGCTTTGAACTTTGGCAGGAGCCCGATTCACTTCATCCGCTAAGAGGACTTGTGTGAAGATAGGCCCCTTCCGAGTGGAGAATCGGCCTGAACCCTCATACACGAGGCCTCCTGTCAAGTCGGAAGGCAGCATATCGGGTGTAAATTGCACTCGTCTAAACTCCAGACCGGAGAGATGAGCTAAAGTGCTTGCCATGAGAGTTTTAGCCACGCCTGGAACGCCTTCTAATAGCACGTGTCCGCCAGCCATTAGAGCGGTCCATAGCTGCTCCAGAGGCTCTCGCTGCCCAATCACGATGCGCTGGGCTGCCCCTACAAGTTGGTCTAATAGCACTGGGCAAATATGTTTATTTTGCCATACTTTATTTTTTCAGATGCGTCTCCTCCTTTCCCTTCTTCTTCTTTCCTTCCTTCAAGCGACTCACGGGCTGGCGGGACAAATCACCTACGATTATTTAGGTCCCAATCGCTACCGTATTCAAATCACTTACTACTCTGACTCTGCGGCGGCAGGGGTGGATCGATGTTTCATAGACTTGGAAGTATGGAGTGTAATAGGAGGGACTCGGACCTTCATCTCGGCATATAGAAATATTCCACGAACCAATGGTCCAAGTGGGAGTGGATGCAATCCACCCGCTCGTATCGGCGTGAATTTGCGCCCTCGTGTCAAGCGTAGCGATTATATTGTAGAGATTACTCTCCCTGGCCCAGGGCTGTATGAACTGCGTTACACAGACTTTGCCCGAGTCGAGAATGTCCGCAATATGGCTAACTCTGGGGCGACCTCCTTTTATGTAGAAACGCTCCTCAACAACAATCCTTTCATAGGTACTAACCGTTCCCCTATCTTACTGAATGATCCCATAGACGATGCTTGTACAGGGCGGATCTGGACGCACAATCCAGGTGCCTATGATCCTGATGGGGACTCTCTTGTGTACAGTCTTATTCCCTGTCGCCAGTATGACCCGAGTGTCATGCAAAATCCGGTGCCTGTGGCAAATTACCGCTTTCCTAATGCATTCGGGGGCTCTTTCGGTATAGATCCATTGACTGGACTAATCACATGGGATACCCCTCAGCAAGCGGGGGTGTATAATATTGCTATCTTGATAGAAGAATATCGGAATGGGCGTCGTATTGGATATGTAGTGCGCGACATGGCGATTTTTGTGCTGCCATGTCAGAATCGCCCTCCACAGATAGAGGCTCCAGCTGAAACCTGCATCACGGCTGGGCAGCGATTGTCTTTCCCCGTGCGAGCCTATGACCCCGATACGGGGGATAGTCTTTACTTTTACCTCAATAATGCCGGTCTTGGATTCAATGGACCTTTTCAAGCGCAGCCTCCAGCTACCATTTCTCCTTCTTCATTTCCTCTGAGGGGATACAATCCCCCTGCTGTGGAAGCCCTATTCAATTGGCAAACGACTTGTAGTCACATTCGTTCTCACTTTTATCAAGTAGATTGGTATGCTCACGATAACTTACGCTATCGTCCTCCATTAGCTGCCCATCGCGTGACGAAGATCTATGTAATCGGTCCTTCTCCGTCAGGGCTCACATTGACCCCTGGTCCTCGCCAAGTAACGCTAAATTGGGTTCCTCCTCCGTGTCCTCCAGATGCATATGAGATTTATCGTTCGCCTGCGTCTCAGGCTTATATAGACACACCTTGTTGTAGAGCTCCACTGAGCGGATATGTCTTAGTTGCCACAGTGCCGGGCTCAGCTACCAGCTATGTAGATGCGAACTTAGAATTCAGCCCTCGCTACTGCTATCGGCTTCGGGCACGATATAATGGCACTTTGAGTTGTCCCAGTGAGGAGGTATGTATAGAGCTTCCCTTAAATTTCCCAATTATGACTCAGGATAGTGTGCATACTACGGATGGGGGAAATGGGGCGATTTGGGTCTCATGGCAAGCCCCCTTAGTATGGGATACCACCTTTTTTCCTCCTCCTTATACCTACGTACTGGAACGAGCCGAAGGTTTTAGTGGGGGTTCTTTTCAAACTGTAGCGACGGGTATTGTAGGCGAGGGCTACTTAGACCAAGGGGGACTTTTCACGGCTACCCTGCCCTATCGGTATAGAGTTCGGCTAATTGATGGGACTGGACGAGAGGCTGCTTCTAGTAACACTGCTGCCAGCCTTTTTTTGCGCCTTCACCCTTTAGATGCAGCCCTTAGATTAGAATGGGAGCAGAGTGTGCCTTGGATAAATGACACTTTCTTTATTTATCGGGCGGATCCTCCTCAATCCAGCTCATTTAGGTTGATTGCAGCCATTCCTGTCCAAGCTACTGGACGACAGAGCTTTACATATGTGGACTATGGGCTTCTGAATGACCAAACCTATTGCTATTATGTTTTGAGTCGCGGGGCATATGCGGTAAGTGGGGTGCGCCAGCCATTATGGAATGCCTCCAATATCGCTTGTGCAGCTCCCCGAGACACTATTCCTCCCTGTCTGCCAGACCCAGCTGCGTATGAGAGCGAAGTGGACTGTGAGACCTACCTTGTAGAGGTTCGTTGGACGGCTCCCGATAGCATTTGTGGGGGCGATATAGGAGAGTATGGGATTTATGTGGCATCGGAGCCAGCAGGACCATACACCCTTCTAAGTTTTGTTCAGGAGCCTCAGCGGAGATTCCGATGGCGGGCTCCAGGTACCCTACGCCTCTGTTTAGCGCTAACCGCTCGGGATACCACAGGAAATGAGAGTGCCTTGGGGCCGCCCCTCTGCTTTGACAATTGCCCTGTCCTCATGTTGCCCAATACTTTTACCCCAAATGGCGATGGAATAAATGATGTATTTCGTCCTTTTATCTACCGGAATATACGGCAGGTCAGGTGCTGGATTTATGATCGGTGGGGCACTCTTATTACCGAGAGTCGCAACATTGATGAGCTATGGGATGGAACTTACCGAGGGAGCCCCGCACCGGAAGGCACCTACTTCTATATTATAGAAGCTACACTGGATACCCGCTCCAATCAGATCTTTCGCAAAGGCGGCTCTATCACTCTTCTGCGCTGACTATGTTTTCAGGGATCATAGAAGCAATCGGTACGGTGCAAGCCATAGAGACAGTAACGGAGGGTCGTCGATTCTGGATTCAGGCTCCTTTTGTTGAAGCTCTGTCCTTAGGCAGCAGTATCGCCCACAACGGTGCTTGCCTATCTGTCGTAGCTATTAAGCATCGCTTCTATTGTGTGGAGGCAGTTCATGAGACGCTCAATCGAACCAATCTAAACGAGCTGGAACTGGGAGATCCTGTCAATTTGGAGCGAGCTTTGCCTGTTACTGCTCGCATAGAAGGACATTTCGTCCAAGGACATGTAGATACTACGATAGAACTCGTTGAAATTGTGAGGGTGGGAGGTGATACATACTATTTCAGCTTTGCCATTTCAGAGCCTTGGCGTCCTTATGTAGTTGAGAAAGGTTCTATTGCTATAGATGGAGTAAGTTTGACTGTGGCTGCTGTGGAAGAGGAGTCGTTTCGCGTAGCCATAATTCCATGGACTTACCACCATACCACTTTTTCTCAGCGCAAGGTAGGAGACCGCTTGAATGTAGAGTTTGATATTTTAGCGAAGTACCTTTGGCGCTGGGCTCAGCGGTATGGGATTTCTTCCCCTTTTTCTCAATCAGGCTAAATTGCTTCATGCCCCGAATGCGCACTTATTATGATTTGTTGGGTCTGCCTTTCGGTGCTTCTGAGGCCCAAGTCAGGCAGCGCTATCGGGAGCTAGCGAAACGATTCCATCCTGATGTGAATCCTTCCCCTGAGGCGAAGCTTCATATGCAGAGGCTTAATGAAGCTTACCGAGTCCTTACAACGCCTCATCTCCGACGAGCGTATCACTGGCGAATAGCTATGTTATTGGCTCGCCGTTCCGTTCGCTCTCCTATCTCGCCTGCCCCCTCTCTTACTCCCCCACTTGGGCATTTATCTCACCTTTTTGCCGCACTTATTCTGCTTCTTTTTCTCATTGCTGTGTTTTACCATTGGACACATCCTTTCCCTTTCCGTCGCCTCCATCTCTCTGGGTTTGGCTGGCATTCCCTCCCCCCCTACTTGCATTTACCCCCTTCTATTCAGCGAATAGATTTGTCTAGAAACCGACTGAAGGAGATCCCGAAGGAGCTGTGGCGGATGTCCTCCCTAACACACCTAGACCTTTCTTATAATCAGCTTACCACCCTTTCCTCACAGATTTTTCTCTTCAGCCATCTGGAGGAGCTCAATCTGAGCTATAATCAGCTTTCCATCCTGCCTTTAGGTATAGGAGAGTTACGTCGCCTTCGCCGACTTGAGCTTCAGGGGAATCGGCTTCAAGAGGTACCAGAAGAGATTTTTACTCTTCCTCACTTAGAGGTGTTGGATGTGCGTCAGAATCCCCTTGCCCCAGAAGCTCAAATCCGTCTCCGACAATTTCAAGAAAGATGCGGGTGCCAAGTCCTCTGGACCCTACCCTAAGATCCAAAGAAGAGCTTTATTTTTGTAATCATGTACTACCTTTTCCTACTAATAGCTTTTGGGTGGGCCCAGACGAAGGTGTGTGGCACTGACCTCTACATGCAAGAAGAAGAGCGACATCATCCTTTTCTCCCTCAGCTTCGGGCTCAATTGGATCAAGCTATCGCTGAATGGATTCAGGCACACTCTTCCAGCTTACAGAGAGGGGCTGAGGAAGAGTGTATAGAGTCGGAATTTGTGATTCCTGTCGTCGTTCATATCATTCACTCCGGGAATGGACAGCCAGATAGTATTCCTCTCTCTCGTGTGTTTCGCCAAATGGATCAGCTCTTTGATGATTATCGTAGGCGTCCTTATAGTAAGGGGTATAGCTCTGGTGTAGATACCCGCATAGAATTGTCCTTAGCCACTAAAGACCCTCAGGGAAATCCTCATATTGGGGTCACTTACACCCGCTTCACTGAAGCCGGCCTTTCTTCAGCCCGAGTTCAAATGTTTTCGGATGAAGAGCTTACAATGAAAAACTCTACGGGATGGGATCGGGATAAATACTTAAATGTGTGGGTAATTAGAGAGATATGTCCAGCCACCGGATGTCAGCCTGGAGATGTAGTGCTTGGTTTTGCCCCCTTGCCTGGGGGTGAGAGGGCTCGGGAGGGGGTGGTAGTCATCTCAGACTTTTTCGGTCGCGCTAGTGGCGGTCAGACAATGACTCATGAAGTTGGACACTACCTTAACTTGTATCATCCCTTTCAAGGGGGGTGTACAGGCATGCGGGATAATAACTGTGCCACAGGGGGGGATCGGGTATGTGATACACCTCCCACTGCTGCGGCAAACTATGACAATGCCCGCAGGCAAAATAGTTGTGCTGAGAATATCTCTATCCTTGGAGGCGATAAACCTGACCTTTTGCGAAGCTACATGGAGTACCTAAATGACGCTTCCTTAGACCTTTTCTCGGAGGGGCAAGCGGTTCGTATGCAGGCCACGCTTAGGAATCCAAGCGTTCTGGACCGAAAGCAATGGCAGTTTCTCCAGCAGACGGGTACAGGTCCATGGGGGCGAGTCAAAGCAAACTTCGCTCTGAAGGGATGTGAGCAGCCACCCTGCGTCGTCTGTCCAAATCAACCTCTTGTTCTGACTAGCTATAGCATGGGTAAGCCCCACCTTTTTCAGTGGGAAATTCGGCGAGGCTCTCAAGTAGTTGTCGCTTCCTCAGAAGGTCCATGCGCTACGATTGTAGCTCCCTCTATACCAGACACTTACAGCGTCTTCTTGAGAGTAGAAAATTATGCTGCCAGCGCTGAGACTACTTATACTGACTTCCTCATCGTGCGAGATCTGAATGAAGTCTCGTCTTATCCATTCATAGAAGATTTTGAAGGCACATTCCCTCCCCGGGGATGGGTGATTGTCAATCCAGATTTTGCCACCAGGAATAGTCAAAATATCACATGGGAAAGGTATAGGAGCACCGGGGGTGGAAGCTATGGAGGAAGCAATGCTGCCCTGCGAGTCCGAAATCACCGCTACTATAACTATAGCCAGCGAGACCATCTGATTACGCCACTCATTCGGATTCCAGAATCGTCTATTGACCCTACCCTTGCGTTTGACATATACTACAGAGCTGTTCGTTGGAGCGATGCAAGTAATCAGCCTCTTCTTTATCAGGATACGCTTTCAGTGTATATTTCCCAGGATTGCGGTAGCACATGGAGACTTCTATATGAAGAAAATGGTGAGTCACTGGATATAGAGGGGGTGCCGATTCAGGCGCTCAACTCGTCCTATCCTGCAGAGCTGGTACCACCGCAAGGACCAAATGGAAAATGGCGTCGCAAGAAGGTGCGCATACCTGACGAATATAAGGGCTCTACGGTGCTGATCCGTTTTGAAAATAGAACAGGAATGGGGAATACTCTCTACTTGGATAGTGTCCATATCAACGATGCTCAGTTGATTCCCGCTACCCTTTCCACAGAGTCAGCTGTAATCCGTTTTATTCCAAATCCGGTTCAAGGCGATATAGGGTGGCTTTCTATCCAAGGGGTACAGGCATCGGTTCTCTCGTATGAGCTCTTAGAGCCAACGGGTCGGCTGTTGCGATCGGGTTCTTTAGAAGTGGGAACTGAAGCTATCCCAATTCCTCTTCATGGGATTCCGTCGGGGGTATATCTCTTGGTCGTGCGTCAGCCTTCAGCTTCGCCCCTTTTCCATCGGATAGTAGTAGTTGATTGAGTGGGTTCTGACTACCTAAGGACTCCGAGAGTTCTGTGCGCTGCGAGGTGGGGGAGTGTGCCTCAGTGCGCTCCATATCATTTGCCATGCTCGCTGCTTTTCCTCAGGTGAGACTGCTTTCCTCCAAAACTCCGTCTGATATTCTATTCTCCATAAGTCCTCTAAGGCTTGCTTGAGTGAAAAGTTTAGAGTCTCAAGGGTGTGAAGCTCCTCTAATGTGAGACTGCCTGGGTGCATCGGTAGGTAAAATAGAAGGAGAGACTTGAGGGATTGAATAAAGGCAGGAAATTGACCCAACTCAGGCTTGCGCCAGCGAATTAGCCATATCCCCCACCTTAGGAAAAGGAGAGCCGATTCAATCCTTCTCTGAAGAGGCCTCCGGAAGAGCGGAAAAAGAGCCACGGTAGCTAAAAGTAGGGCAATCATCAGCCAAACTACCCAGAGCTGTCTCTCAAAACCCGGCTGTGCCTCCTCCTTGAGAGAAGGGACGGAAAAATCAGCTAAAGGCATTAGGGTATCACTTGGCAAAGGGGGAACTTTGATCTGAACCGTGCTGGTTTCACTCCCCCATACAATCCGAACCCCATCTTCTACCAGATCCCAAATCCGAAGAAGGGCAAAGACGGTGTCCCCTCGTTGGTAGGTCGCTATTTTCTCAGCACCGAGAGGCAAATCTCGGGCTTTCACGCGCCACACGAGAAAAGGCTCTGCTAACCATACGGTATCAGGCATGTTACAGACTTTAGCAAAGAGTACCCCTAAAAAGAGCAAAACTTTCATCCTTCAGCTGATTTAATGTAGTCTTATCCCTTACATAGGAGGGAGAAGAAGGTGCTTTGGAGTTTATGGATTAGGGCAGCTTTTCTGGATGGGGCGAGGAGATTTGCCGACCTTACCTCGGCTTCGAGTTTCCTTCGCTAACCGTGCAGCTTGCTGCTGGCGCACATACTCCTCATGACGAGGGTGATTGCAATTCGCTCTGGGGTCTCGAAATATACTGCATCCTCCCACTACTATCAAGCCAGTCAGAATCCACCTATTCAGCATCGCTTTTTCCATTTTCTGATGGAGATCCTTCCACCATTTGGAAATTGCCTTGCTCTGCGAGGAGACTTCTCAATTTTTCTATCTTTTGAGGAAGCTCAGGGGGGCAGCCCATGCGACAGAGGATCCTCTTTGAAGTGGAGCCTATTCTGTACTGCAAAATAAGTGAGGGCAAGTCAGTTACATAAGGGTTATCGTATTCCTCCTGATAAGATTCAAATTGAGATTGAATCAGCAAATGTCGGATTTCCTCTAATTCTTTTTCAGAGAGCTGACGAGTATAACGCCCAAGCCGAGGCACGAACCGCTTGCCATAATACCGGACAGTCCCATCGGCTGTAAGCTCTACCTCATCAATCGGGCATCTACCGTAGCATGCTGTGCGAGCAATAAAAATCTCAATCGTATCACGAGCGGATGAGGGTACTTTTTTTCTACCTTCACTGCACTGCTCAAGGGAGCCAACCACAAGCCACAAGCAGCCAGCTAAAATTTTGCTCACTCTGCAAAGATAGAATCTCTTATGCACACTTGTGAGAGAGCGTCAAATCTGGGAATTTTTTTGTTTTTGTAGTGTGCGCGGGATCGTCCTTTTTGGATGGGGTGCTTTAGGAGCTCAGACCCTTTTTAGCGTAAGCGGCTATGTGAAAGATGCGGTAAATCGAGAGCCTTTATCGGGGGCAAAAGTATACGTCATAGAGCGAAATACGGGGGTAATAACTAATCCTTATGGTTACTATGCGCTCCGAGTGCCCCCTGGGCGATACCGGATCGTGGCTCAGTTTATGGGCTATCGGAGTGAGACTTTGACAGTAGCAGTCAAGGGCGACCTCAAGCAGGACTTTCTCCTTCAGGAAGAAGGGGTAGAATTGCGCACAGTAGAAATCGTAGAGACTTACGAAAAGCAGCGGTTTGAAAGCGCAGCAATGAGCCAAAATCGCATAGATATTCAGCAACTGAAGAAGCTGCCAGCTTTCTTTGGAGAGGTGGACATCCTTCGTTCTCTTTCTTTCCTTCCTGGTGTGGCGACCGCTGGGGATGGAAGTGGTTCATTTTTTGTACGGGGAGGGTCTTTTGACCAGAATCTTATTCTTCTGGATGAAGCAGTGGTGTATAATCCTGGGCATTTAGGGGGCATTTTTGCTGCATTTAACTCTGATGCACTACAAGAGGCGAAGATTTACAAGGGATACATGCCGCCAGAGTATGGGGGTCGTCTCTCCTCTGTCCTCGATGTCAGACTAAGAGAAGGTTCAAGCCCTCGCTGGACAGCCGCTGGCGGAATCGGTCTCATCTCTTCTAGGCTCAATGTAGAAGGACCTTTGCTCAAGGATCGAGCAGGATTCCTTCTTACAGCTCGGCGCAGCTATGCTGATCTTTTCCTTCTTTTTGCGAGGGACCCAGACCTTCGTAATACTGCTCTCTACTTTTACGATTTTACCACCAAGCTCAACTATCGCCTCAGCGACAAACACAGACTCTATCTCTCAGGCTATTTCGGACGAGATGTATTCCGTAATGTGTTTTTTGACTTCAACTGGGGCAATGCTACCACTACTCTTCGATGGAACTTCATTCCATCGCCTAGACTTTTCATAAATACTCTGGTATTTTATAGCAAGTATGACTATGCTTTTCTAGTTGAGTCAGGTCGAAATCAAGCACGCTTTAGTTCGGGCATTGAAGACATAGGATGGCGGACGGATGGAGATTATTACCTTTCTGAAAAGATCAAGCTCCGCTTCGGCATGAGTCTGACTCGGCATACTTTTCTACCTGGGCAACTCAAGCCTACCAGCGATACCTCTAATGTTCGTCCCTTCCGTGTCCCCTCTCTACGGGGAGTAGAAGCTGCGACATATATTCAGACCGATTACAAGTTTGGAAGCCGATGGCTGATAGAAGGGGGAATGCGGTGGGCTGGATTTGGGCTTTTCGGACCAGCGACGCTGTATGCCTTTTCACCGGAACTAAGAGTTCGAGACACCCTTATCTATAACAGTGGAAATTTGATAGATGCATGGGGGGGGATAGAGCCTCGGGTAAGCATACGCTATGCTCTTTCTGAGCGATGGGCTCTCAAGGCTTCTTCTGGTCGCGTCCAGCAATTCCTTCATGTAGCTACTCTCTCCCCTGTGGGTCTTCCTACCGATATTTGGTGGCCCACGACTCTCAATATTCGGCGGCAAGATGGCTACCAAATCGCTCTGGCTCTTCAAGGAACCCCTCGCTGGAAAGGACACGCATGGGATATCTCGTGGGAACTGTTCTACAGAGGAATGCAAAATGTCTTGGACTTTCGCTCTGGTACTGATATTTTTCTCAATCTTCAACTAGAGCGGGACCTCGTTCAAGGCCGTGCTTGGGCATATGGGGCGGAGTGGATGATTCAAAAGCTGACAGGTAAGCTCACAGGTTGGCTATCTTATACTTATAGTCGGAGCTTTCGTCTCATCCCCGCTATTAGTCCTAATCCCTTCCCAAATTATATAGATCGTCCGCATCAAGCCACGCTTGTGCTGCAGTATCCCCTCTCTCCCCGGTGGGACTTGGGAATTACTGGAATCTATGGTACAGGCCGTCCTATTACTCTCCCCGTGGCTAAGTATGTGTATGATGGACAGGTGATCGGCGTCTATAATCAGCGCAATAACCGTCGGATGCCCGACTATCACCGAGTGGATGTCTCCCTCACTTGGACGGCACCGCCAAGAGAAGGGAAGCGCTGGCAGTCAAGCTGGAACTTCTCAGTGTATAACGTCTATGGGCGGCGAAATATGTGGGCTCTTCGTCTGCGTCAAGACGAAAATAATCCAGATCTCCAGCGGGCTTATAACTTTTACTTTTTCAGATGGGTGCCAGCTATCACCTATAACTTCAAGTTCTGATAGAGCTCAGGAGTATGTCTCTGAGAGAGGTTTCCCCTTAGCAAAACTCTGCAAGATAGCACACTTTGGGCTGGATTAGTTTGATAAAAGAGAAGGAAAACTTGGGGAAACTGAATACCCTCATTTGAGCCAGTGTCAGACCGACCATCTGCTTTGCAGAAAGGGAAAAGAGCTTCCTACACCTTGATCCTAGGGCTCTTGAGGAAAATTTAATCCCTTAGGTACTTGTATCGTAGCCGGCGCATCCATCGCCAGGTCGTTACCTGCCCCACATGTAGGAGGTAATACAGAACGGGAACTACTACTAAGGTGATCACTGTAGCAAAGCTCAGACCGAAGATGATGGCGCTTGCCAAGGGAAGCCAGAAAAAGGCTGTATCTCCTCCGAAGAAGATTTTAGGGTCTCCAGTCGTAAAAAGAGAAGCAAAGTCTATATTGAATCCCACTGCCAAGGGGATAAGTCCTAAAACGGTAGAAGCGGCTGTGAGAAGAACAGGCTTGAGCCGGATGGAGGCGCCCTCTATGATAGCAGGTCGCGTGCGATATCCTCGCCGACGCAATTCTTCTATGAATTCAACAAGCAGAATTCCATTTTTGACCACTACCCCTAATAAAGCCACGACTCCAACACCTGCAAGCACCACAGAAAACTCTATTCGGCTAAGGGCAAATCCCCATATTACTCCTATCAAGCTAAACAGCACCTGGGAGATAATGATAAGCGGAATGCCTATGGAATTGAACTGAGCTATCAGAATGAGAAAGATGCCGCCTGTAGCTAAAAGGAAGGCCCTTTGAAGGAAGGCAGCTGCTTTTGCTTGCTCCTCTTGCTCTCCTCCGATGCGAATAGAAACCTCTTTAGGCAGGACTATTCCTTTGAGCGCCTGCTGAATCTGGTTATTGATCTCCGTAGCATTGTATCCTGGTAACACATCGGAAGAGAGCGTGATGGTGCGCTTGAGGTTTTTTCGGCGGATAATGCCTTGTCCTGAGCCATAAGAGAGAGCAGCAAAGCTTGCTAAGGGGTATTGCTTGAGGCGTCCATCACTCAAGTCCCGAAAAACTATTCGGTGAGCCAGTAGCAGTTCAGGCTGGCGCTGATAGTCCTCTTTGTAGCGAATCTGAATAGGATATTCATCCTCTTTATTGCGAAACTTTGAAGCTTCTTTTCCATAGAGAGCTGTCCGCAATTCTCCTCCCAATTGAGCGGAGGAGAGTCCTGCTCGCTGAGCGCGTTCTCTATCCACGACGAGCCGAATCTCTGGTCGTCCCAGGACGAGATCGCTATTGAGCTCCTGAATCCCGGGGATGCGCAAAGAGTCTAAATATCTCTTGACAATCTGAGAAGCCCTTATAGCCAAGGTGGGGTCTTCGCTACTGATTTCTATTTGAATAGGCTTTCCTGCTGGTGGGCCTGTGCGATCAGGTTCTACTTGAAGGGTAACGCCAGGCAGATCCCGGAGTGCAGTGTAGATAGCATCCAGGTAAGGACGGGTACTTTGTCCTTTCCGATTCCGAAACTCTACGAAGGCAACAGTAATCTTTGCGCGATTAGGGGCATTACTGGCACTTCTATCAAATGGGTCACCAGAGCCAACTCCCACATTGACGAGGATAGAAGTAACGAGGGGATTCTCTTCACCTAAGGCTGCTTTGACTCGCTGATAAGCGAGTTGGGCAATCTGATAGGTGTAGTCAGGAGAAGTACCTTCAGGCAGTTTGAGATAAGCATAGATATAATTGGGGTCACGAGTAGGAAAAAAGGAAACCTTCGGGGGGTAGAGGGCAAATACAAGGCCTCCCCCTATCATAAGAAGGATGAGGACCAGGAGGACCCATTTAGGGTGTCCAGGGGCGATAGCCCAACGCAGAATGCGTCGGTGAGCCTCCATGAAGCGAGGGAGGGCTTTTGTTTGGAATTGAAGAATCAGCCATCGCAGCACCGTTCGAGCTGCGATAAAGAGGAGGGCTAAGATAAGCGTCAGATTGCCCAGTCCCACGCTTCCAGCTACATAAAAGACTCCTGCTAAAAGAATCATCAGCCCTAAAGTCAGCAGAAAGCCCTTTGACCACACTCGGCGCTGTCCCTCACGGACAGGACGCATGAAGTCAACCGCAAAGACTGGATTGATAATGTAAGCCACAAAAAGGGAAGCAAAAAGCGTGATAAGAAAGGTAACTGGTAGGTAGTATAAGAACTTTCCAGGGATGCTCTGCCAGAAAAGGAGCGGTACAAAAGGGGCTGCCGTGATTAAGGTCCCCGATAGTACAGGAATAAAGACCTCAGTCGCAGCGATCTGGGCCGCTTGTAGAATGGGTACCCGTCCATTGTCAAATATCCGATAGGTATTTTCCACCACCACAATTGCATCGTCTACAACTATACCTAAAGCTAAAAGAAAGGTGAAGAGAACAACAAGGTTGAGGCTATACCCTAACGTAGGGAAAAGAAGGAATGCTACGAATGAAGAAAGGGGTACTGAAAGCCCTACAAAGAGGGCATTTTCTAGTCCGATGAAGAACATCATCACGACTGTTACAAGGATGAATCCAATGATAATGGTGTTGATCAAGTCATCCAGTTGGACTCGGGTGCGTTCAGACTGGTCATTTGTGATGACGATACGAAGGTCAGGTGGGAGGAAGTCCCGCTGAGCTTGTGCGACCAGGGCGAAGATAGCATCAGCTGCTTCAACGAGATTTTCTCCTCCCTTCTTAATAACGCTAAGGGTAATCACAGGCTTGCCATCTAAAAGCGCATAACTTTCTCGCTTTTTATATCCGTCATAGACTTCTGCCACTTCTCTCAGGTAGACGGGGGCGCCAAAGCCAGAGCGCACGATGAGATTGCGAATCTCTTCCACTGAACGGAAGCGAGCATCTAGTCTAAGTGTTCGTTTTTGGCGTCCTAAGTCCGCTTCACCTGCAGAGATCAGCACATTTTCGCG
This sequence comes from Bacteroidia bacterium, assembly GCA_025062295.1. Classification (GTDB taxonomy): domain Bacteria; phylum Bacteroidota; class Bacteroidia; order SpSt-205; family SpSt-205; genus SpSt-205. The sequence continues at coordinate 83,427 of JANXAJ010000001.1, forward strand.
GGAAATGGCGTTTTCTATATCACTAAAGGCTAAGTTGTGAGCTTGCAGCTTGGTCATGTCTACATCTATGCGGATTTCTCGCTCTAAGGCTCCAATAATATCCACTCTTCGGATGAAGGGAAGGGTCTCTATACGATCCTTCAGTTCATCAGCGTATCTTTTGAGTTGGGAAGGGGAGTAATTCCCCGCTATGTTGATAGCCATGATAGGAAATTCCGAGAAATCCACATCTGTAATCGTAGGTTCCTGAGGAAGGTCGCTTGGCAGATCAGCTCGGGCCTTATCTACTGCATCTTTGACTCGGTCTTTGCATTCCTTCGGATCCAGATTCACGGCAAATTCTATGACTATAGTTGAGACATCCTGCTGGGAATAGCTATTGATCTTTTGCACGCCCGAGAGCCCTTTGAGACGCTTTTCAATCGGACGAGTGATAAGATTCTCAATGTCAGTGGGAGAAGAGCCTGGATAAACCGTATTGACCACAATCGTAGGGATTACTAAGTCAGGGAAAAGCTCCTTCGGAAGGGTAATGAAAGAAGTAATGCCGAAAACAGTGATGAGGGCAGTCAGGGCATAGACAGTGATGCGATTTTGAGTCGCCCAGCGGGTCGGACCGAAAAGCCGCATTAGCTCAGGAAACGCAATAAACTCTCCGAAAGTTCCGAGTTTTCAATAGTCTCAATCCTCTTTTTTGATTTTAAATTCTCCGTACTTTTACACTCATGAGATATCTCACCCCCTACCTTATCGGAGTCATCTTATGCGCTCAACAGCCAAATGGCCTTCTGGATACACTGACAGATTTAGTCCAGCATCGTGAATATCTGGTTCGCATGCGGGACAGCGTACCGTTAGCGACAAGTGTGAATCTTCCGATTTTCAGTGATACTGCTCAGGTAGAAATAGACCTTGGTTCCATACTACCAGGTCTTGGACGACAGCGACTTCGGTTTGCTTATCCTGGAACCCAGTATTTCGTCTATCCTGATCAGCCTGATCCGTATGCGCTGCCGGTCATTTTCACAAGAACCCCCTACAATAAGGGAGGGACTGAACTCAGCAAAGGGTACGCCCTTCTTGGATACGCTGGTATAGAGCAGGACATGCGAGGACGATATCGTTCATGGGGCGTTTATCTCCCTATGTATAGCGATAGCTGGGAAAAGACGGCATATGTCCAGCATATCAGTCCAAATGCCGGCCACCCGTTGGATATCACCCCAGATAAAAAAGCCAACCTGCACGAGGATGGATGGGATTCATATCAATGGATTCTGAATGATCTGCGGTATGACCGCGATGGGGATGGGTCTGAAGAGTCTCTGCGATGTAATGGAAAGATCGGTATGTTTGGAGGCTCCGCGCTGGGCAATACCCAGTATCAGTTAGCGGCAGCTCATCGGATTGACCCTCAATCGCCGGGGCTCAAATGCTTGATGCCTGTTGTCGCTTCCGCTGAATTCTATCATAGTGCAGGACATCACAATGGTGTCTACAGAGAACGACTTATAGACGGCTGGCTACGCGGGCAAGTGGAATTCTATTCCCTCTGGACCGATGGACCAGCAAATCCCTACGACTCTATTCACACGGTGGCAGATTATGGTCCGAGAATCCAAAATCCGCTTCAAGCAGCTGAGGCTTGCATAGACTTCTGGACTGTCCAAGATGGGGCTCACTATCCAAACTCACCCGCTCGAGCTATCATGGATATGAGCCATGCAACTCTGGATGAAAACGGCAATCCCCAGTGGCGAGGACCGCGAAGCCGATATGAAAATATTCAGGTACCCGTTTATAACCTAACAGGATGGTGGGATATCTTTATAGATGGGCAGATACAGACTTGGCAAAACTTAATGAAGCATTTACCCCCGTCTCTGAAGAAGTATCAGAAGCTCGTTATTGGACCTTGGGCCCATCAAACTATGGGTCAGCGGAGTACAGGAGATATGCGGATTTTGCCTGATGGACGTGATCATCGCTATCCACCCAACGTAACAGAGGAATTCAATGTCCCAGATATTTCGGAGCTTCGCTTGGAAACAGCTTCTGAATTACTTCAATCGGAAGTAGTAGGATGGTTTCGCTACTTTCTCGGCACGCCTACTTTTCAATTGCCGCCAGACACCGCTTGGCAAGTAGTCCGGGGAAGTATAGGGGATGTCTTCCTTCGTATCCCTGCAGATACTTTCCGAGCAGGGTTTTATGACTTTTTCAACTTTCTCAACGGCACGGCAGGCTTAGCAAATTTCCCTATAGAATTCAAGATAGGTGCGAGCGGAACCCCCCAGCGTCTCAATATTACGCTTCCTCCGCTCGGAACTTCCCTCTTTGGGGATACTACTCGTCAAGTGCTCTCCCCTCCTTCTTATGAGTTTGATGCTACGAAGCCAGGTGGTCGTCCGAATGTGCGATTCTATGTCGTGGGCCCTGTAGCTGATACTCTCAACCCAGCTGTGGGGAATTACTGGTATAAAGCTGACACTTTTCCTCTTCCTTCTTTGCCGACAGTGAGACTGTATCTTCATGGAGATGGGCGGCTCTCTGAAATTCCGCCACAAACGGAAGAGCCTCCTCGCTCCTTCGTTGCAGACCCTGACGACCCCGTTCCTACCCATGGCGGACCGAATATGATTGAATACACCCCTGATCGTTCCCGTCTGAGCCAAGGACAGATGGATTTCACTGATCCACTCTACCGAAATTTAGTGTTAGACCGCCCTGCTCGCTACGTCGTTGATGGTCAAAGCTACTCTGACCTTATCGCATATGTCTCTGATTACATTCCTGATTCCTTCTGCATTGCCGGGTTCCCCACAGCTCAGCTGTATGTTGCGCTGAGGGCTTTATGGGGTGCTTTCCCAGATTCCGTGAATGGAGATATCATCCTGCGAGTCTTAGATGTGTATCCAGATGGGCGTGAGTACTATGTATTTGAAGGAGCCTGCAATGCAAGGGCTCGGGAGTATGCAGAAAGCTGGGCTGATGGCTCTGAAGACACCTCTAAGCCATGGTATAACTTAGCTGCTGATAGTATCTATAAGTGGCGCTTTCGGATGCTTCCGATTGCTTACTGCTGGGGCAAAGGGCATCGTATCAAGGTCCTCGTGAGTGCCACGAACTACCCCCGTTTTCAGCCATGTCCAAATGTCCCCCTCATGCCTTATGAATTCTATCGGCGGCGTCCCTTTGGTAATACCCCCTACACTTTTCGCGGGGTTGAAATGTATCCTCGACGAAACCTGCAAACCATTTATTCTGGCCCAGATAAGCTTTCCTTTATTGAATTTCCTGTCTTAGGAGGGCGCTTTGTTTCTCAGCTAGAGACCTATTCCTCACCTTATCCTCTCCAAACTTCCCTCTATCCCAATCCTGCCGACGAGGCTGCCTCTGTAGAAGTAAATCAGCCTGGCGTGTATGAGGTAGCTGTTTATACTCTGACAGGAGAGCGGATTTTCTTGGCTCACTTTTGTGGTAAGATTGTCCTTCCCGTTTCCGAGTGGTCGCCGGGTCTATATCTTGTTCGGGTGGAGAGTGGGGGGAAAACAGTTGGATACCATAAATTGGTCGTTCACTAAGAGAAAAGACTCAGAGGGATAAGACTCGGCCATGTAAAGGATAGCCTTCCTTTTTGAAACTGAGGAGGGGAGAGGTTAATCACAAGGCTTTTCTCTCATCTTGAGGGGTTAGTTGTTTTAGTAGGTTTTTCTTACTTGGGCAAGTAAGAGTAGCCCCTCTTAGATGCAGGGAGAGCCTTTAGGTGGGAGTGCCTCAGCCCATAGGTTCTTCAAGCTCTTTTATCTGATGTGGAAAGGTGTAAAGCTTTTTTTCAAGGAGTGCTAAGAGACTCGGACGGAAGTGTATAAAGCCAATTGATATGCCCATAAAGGCGATAACAGCTATTAAGAGTAGGGACTCAAGCTGGTATTTCACATCTAAGAATGCTAAGAGGGAGGCGATGCCCTGACTACCTGCGATAATCCCTGCTACAGCTGAGGCAGGCAGATGGAGTCGAGCCAAGCAATGAGTGAGATGGTCTGTCCCGCCATGAAAAGGGCTACGTCCTTCCCACAGGCGTACGAGAATCACCCAGAAAGTATCTCCAGCTAAGAGAGCGAAGATTGCCACCAGGAAGAGAACCTTCTCCCATGCTGAGAGGGAAAAAAGAGTGGGTGAGTGCCATACCTCTGTACCCCAATATGCTAAGGTGAACCCTAAGAACTGACTTCCATTGTCGCCCATGTATAGATGAGATGGATGCCAGTTGCGCAGGAGGAATGCTCCCAATGCTCCTATAAGCCCGCAGTAGAGGTAGAAGTGGGCACTCTGAGGGAGAAGCCAGAAAGAGTTCAGCAGTAGAACAAGTGAAAGGCTACCCGCGATTCCGTCCATGTTATCCATCATGTTGAGAGCATTCATGACGGCTACATACCAGAAGAGAGTGAAGAAGACAGAGAGAAGAGGCATGGATGGGATACTCAAGAGGTTGCCTCCCAGAAGGATGCAAGCCCCAGCAGCTGTGAGCTGGCCAAGCAGCTTCATGTAAGGGAGAGATACAAAGGCATCGTCTGCCAGTCCTGTCAGGAATGCTATAGCCCCTCCAGCAATGAAGGCGCGGCTTATCTCTATTCCCATGGGACGCCATGCGGCAATCCCAAGTAAAACGATAAAGAAGGCTATTCCTCCAATAATTGGTTTTCTACGACTGTCCCAGCGACGCTGGTGGGAAATCCCTTGGCTGAGGGCACCCAACCTTCGAGCAAACCTCAGAAAAATCTCGTTCCACGCCCACGCAGAGATGAATCCAAAGAGAATAATCCCTATACTCTTCATGGCGGATATCTCGCTTCATATTGCAAAGATAGGCATTTGTATCTTTGCCCAATGCTCAAAAAGACTCCCTTGAGTTCGATCCATACTAAGCTTGGTGCCACTTTCACTGCCTTCGGAGGCTGGGAAATGCCTCTCCGATACAAAAGCGAACTTGCAGAGCATCAGGCGGTGAGAGGTTTCGCAGGTTTATTTGATCTTTCTCACATGGGGGAGTTTTTAGTGAGAGGGCCGAAGGCTGCTTCATGGCTCAATACAATTCTCACAAATGATATTTCCAAACTAAGGCCAGGCAAAGCCCAATACACTTTGATGGTGAATCAGCAGGGGGGGGTCATAGATGATCTTATTGTATATCAGCTTGAGGCAGAGCTTTTTATGCTGGTGGTGAATGCAGCTACTACCCAGAAAGACTGGGAGTGGCTGCAATCTCATCTCCCTCAGAGTGGTGTCTCGTTGGAAAACATCTCTGATCAAACGGTTCTTTTAGCTATCTCAGGGCCGCAGAGTGAGTCTATTTTGAGTACCCTTACGAGCCTTCCTGTTAGCGAAATGGGCTATTATACTTGTACAAAGGGGACTGTCGCAAAAATCAGCGGCGTGCTTGTTTCTACGACAGGCTACACGGGCGAATGGACCTATGAGCTTTTTGTTCGTCAGGAGGAGGGAGCTGCTCTATGGGAAGCCCTTCAAGCGGGAGGGCGAGTGTCGCCAGCGGGCTTAGCTGCCCGCAATACCCTTCGGCTGGAAATGGGCTACCTCCTCTATGGAGCAGACATGGATGAAGAAACTACCCCTTTAGAGGTAGGATTAGAGTGGGTGGTCAAGCTTGAGAAAGGGGAGTTTATAGGACGGGATGCGCTTCGCCTTCAGAAGCAAAAGGGAGGACCCAATCGGCGACTCGTTGGGCTGATAAGTGAATCAAACCGGATTATCCCTCGTGCCGGAATGCCACTGCTTGATGAGGCAGGTCAGGTGATTGGACGAATTACTTCAGGGTCCATTGGCCCTTCGGTGGGACGAGGCATCGCCCTTGGGTTCGTCCCTGCAACCTACTCCGTCGGAGAGCAGGTGTATTTCATGGTACGAGAGCAGCGTATGTCCCTAAACATTACCCGTCCTCCCTTCTTGCAGGAGACTTCTCTTCTTCAGCGTCAAAGAGCAAAACTATGAGACTGCGCCCACTTGTGCGGGTGTGCCTATCTACAGCTCTCATTCCTCAATTTCGGGTAGAGGAGTATATTACAGTAGTCATAGATATTCTGCGAGCCACGACGAGTTTTGCCGTAGCGCTGGATAGAGGGGCGAGCGAAATCCGTCCCGTGCGTTCCCTACGAGCATGTAGAGCATACAAACGATTAGGCTATCTCACCGCTGCTGAGAGAGGAGCCCAAAAGGTGCCTGGGTTTGACTTTGGCAATTCTCCTTATGATTTTCTCGCAGCTGATCTTCAGGGCAAAAAGATTGCATTTACCACTACCAATGGTACTCGGGCGCTATGGGCAGTGCGCCATGCGAGAAAGGTCGTTACAGGGGCATTTGTAAATATGTCCGTTCTCTTGAATTGGCTGCGTCAGCAGGATCAGCCAGTACTTCTCCTTTGTTCTGGGTGGAAAGACCAAGTGAATTTGGAAGACACGCTTTTTGCAGGAGCTGTGGCTACGGAGTTAGAGGGAGATTTTCGCGTCAATGATGATGCTACTCTGATTGCCATGAGTCTGTATCAGATGGCAGACCATCGTAAGAAATACTACCTTGAGCACTCAGCTCACTTTGAGCGGCTTGTGGAGCTTGGTATGCAAAATGATGTCAAATACTCTCTGAGGAGGGACCTTCATCCTGTTCTACCTTATTATCAAGAAGGGCGACTGGTGAATGCGCTCTCTGTGCCTGTATGAGGGGTGGGCTTCGCCGGGTCCGTTTGCGAGCGGGGAAAGCCGAAAAAATTCGTCTTCAGCGTCATCCTTGGCTTTTTTCGGGCGCATTTGCCCCTGATGCACTTGCCGACTCAGGCGATACGGTCTGTGTCTGTGATGAACATGGACATCCAATTGCATATGGACACTGGGATGCTCAAAGCCCTATCCGATGTAGAGTATTTGCATGGGAAAGGATAAAGCTCACGCCAAACGAGGCTTTCTGGCAAAATCGGTTCGCTCAAGCCCTTGCTTTGCGCCGAAGCTTGCCTGACCTGACCGTAACGAATGCTTATCGCCTGCTCAATAGCGAAGGAGACGGAGTGCCAGGCGTGATTGTGGATATATACGATCAGGTGGCTGTGGTTCAACTGCGAACTCCCGGCAGCGAACGCCTTCGTCCCTCCCTTCTTCGTTTCCTTACCCAACAACTTCAGCTCCAGGGAATTTATCTCCGAAGAGAAACTCCCTCTGAGTCAGAGTGGATATGGGGAACTCCATTACCTGAGGTTTTTATCAAAGAGTATGGTCTTGAATTCAAAGTATCTATAGAGAAAGGACAAAAGACTGGCTTCTTTTTGGATCAACGTCACAATCGTCAGCTTCTGCGCTCTTATGCAAGTGGTAAGCGAGTGGCGAACTTTTTCGCCTATACGGGGGGCTTTACCCTTTATGCAGGAGCGGGTGGGGCAGTAGAGCTCCTATCTGTAGAGATTATGTCGGAGCCTGCTTCGCTGATTCACGAAAATCTTGAGCGAAATCAGCTTGCCCATGTTCCTCATACCCTGTGGATAGAGGATGCCTTTGAAGCTCTCCAGAAGTTAGAAAAAGGGTATTGGGATATCATCATATTAGACCCTCCTGCTTTTACTCATCACCAAGAGACTGTACCTCAAGCTCTGCGTGGCTACAAAGAGATTAATCGGCGGGCTTTGCGGCTACTGCCAGCTGGTGGGCTTCTTTTTACCTTTTCATGTTCGGCTCATGTTACGCCTCAAATTTTTAGGGATATGCTTCTGGAGGCGGCGATGGAGGCAGACCGACCTGTCCAAATCCTCCATTTTATGCACGCACCGCCTGACCACCCCATAGATTTATTTCATCCTCAGGGAGAATACCTCAAGGGATTTGTTTTATTAGTTCGCTAAGGAAGACCTGCTTGAGTAGGGCATAATATCAGGGGGTGCCAGCAGCTGGAAAGCACTGGCACCCCTTTAGAAATGCATTTCAGCGAGCGTAAATGTCTAATGTGATATTGACTTCATCCCGAATCAGATCATCGGCTCGCCCGCGATAAGCAATCCCCCACTCTTGACGATTGATGTTGAAGGAGGCTTTTGCATTGAGCCCGCCTTCACTTGGCTTCAAGACTACAGGGAAGGTGATATTTTTCGTCTGACCTCGTAGTGTCAGATTTCCTGAGAGAAGGAGGGTGTCTCCATTTCCCTTTTGGCAGTTTGTAATCTCAAAAATTCCTTTGGGATGTTGGTCCGTCATGAAGAAGTCTGCGCTCCGAAGGTGCTTCTCTAACTTTTGCTTTAGCTCTCCCTCTAAATCTAAAACTTGAAGGTTTTGAAGGTTTAGAAGAATCTTACCACTTGTGATGCATCCATTCTCGGCAAAACTGATCTCTCCTTCTTCAATCGGGAAGGAGATTTCATGTCTTCCTGTTACCTTTGTTCCAATAGCGATGACTTTACTTTCTTGGAGGGAAAGTTTGAGAGGCTTGCCTGTGAGCTGGGTAGGAGCGGCTTGAGGTTCTTGTGTTTTTGCTTCGGGTGCTTGAGGTGCTTGTGTACAGGCACTCCATAAAATGATAGTGATAAAAAGCCGGCTAAAGTGCTTCATATGCCCCGTAAAACAAAAATATTCCAGTGAGAGTTCTCTTAGAGAGGATGTACTTCCACTTCAAGCAGGTGGCGGACTTCTCTCAGCTTCTTCTGAAGCTCTTTTTGAGTCTGGCTGAGGACGAGGATATGACCGAGCTTTCTGAAAGGAGTACTACGCCTCTTGCCGTAGAGATGGATTGAGACCCCTGGGATGCGGAGTAGAGCCGAAAGAGAAGGAAAAGAAGGAACTCCATGCTGACCCGCTGGTCCTAAGATATTCACAAGCCCTCCATATGCATGCAGGCGAGTCTCACCAAGGGGAAGGTCTAAGAGAGCTCTCCAGTGCTGCTCAAACTGGCTTGTCCAGCAGGCTTTGAGCGTTACGTGACCTGTATTATGAGGACGAGGGGCAGACTCATTGATAAGCCACTGCCCTTCAGTAGTATAGAAAAATTCCACTGTCAGAAGGCCTACTACCCCTAAGGCTTCTATCAGTTCCATCGCTATCTCTTGGGCTTTTGCTATTTCTGGGGGAGGGAGTTCAGCGGGAATTTGGAGATATTCTACAATGTGAGCTTCCTCATGAAATACAGACTCGACTGGAGGGAAAGCTCGGACTTCACCCGATACAGAGCGAGCGGCAATTACACTCACCTCTTTCAGAATGGAGACTTTCTCTTCTAATAGGCTAGGCTCTTCCCGAAGTTCGGCCGGGCTCGGGACGGTATAGACCCCTCGTCCGTCATATCCGCCTTGCAAAGCCTTTTGGATGAGCGGGAAGGTCAGCTCAATCGGTTCGCCGGGTTTCCAAAGCTGGAATCGCGGTCCTGGAAATCCATGGGCCGCATACCAGAGCCGCTGCTTGCCTTTATTCTGAATAAGCGCTAAAATTTCCGGGGCTGGATGGACGCTTACTCCTCGCTCCCGAGCTCGCATTAGCCCCTCTACCGAAATAGCCTCCATTTCTATAGTGAGAATCTCCAGACCTTCACTGAAGCGCTGGATAGTTTCTGCTTCTCTCACAGAGCCGATCACAAATTCATGAGCTATCCCTGCGCAAGGGGAGTCTGGCGCGCTATCTAAGACTCGGATGCGCAAATCTAGGTCTATCCCCGCTTGAATGAGCATGCGTCCAAGCTGTCCCCCTCCGATAATACCAACTCTACGCATGAGGGCAAAAATATCTATCTTTGTTTTGTGCCCCTCTTCCTCTTTCTAATCCTTATTCTTTGGCTGAACACCGCTTCAGCTCAAGTGGATACTCTATTTGTTCAAAGCAAAAATATCGTCTGCCAAACTTGTCGGCGAACAATTATTCGAGGGCTCTCTACTCGGAAAGGCATCAGATTTGTAGAGGTGGATGTGCCTCAAAAGACAATTATGGTTCTTTATCGGCGTGAGAAGACACAGCCTGAACAGATTCGGAAAGCCATCACTCAGCTGGGATATGATGCAGATACCCTTCCGAGGGACAGCCAAGCGTATGAGCGCCTTCCTGCGTGCTGTAAGCTCTCAAAGCCTCATTAGGTAAGCTCTCCTTTGACACAATTGCGGCTTTTATCCTACAATAATGATGAACCGATATTTTTGACGAAGTGGGACGAAAGTGGTGGCTTCTGCTGGGATGGATATGGGCTCAGGTCCTCCCTGATACTTTGGATGCAGGGCGGTGGGAGCTTCTCTTAGAAGATCAGGCAGAGCAGGCACCAGAAGGCATAGATTGGACTCAAGTCTCAGATATTTATGAAACTTTTGTTCGTCAGCCAGTCGACCTCAATCGGGCCTCAGATGAAATTCTTCTAAAGGTGCCAGGTATGACCTCGGCGCTTCTGAAAGCCCTACGAGCCCATCAGGCGCGCTACGGTCCTCTTCTTTCCATATACGAGCTGCAAGCGGTTCCTGGCTTTACGGAGTATGTCTATCAGACCATCCGTCCATATGTAACAGTCAGACCAGCGACAGAACTTGACATTGGGGAGGGGCCGACCCAGCTTCCGAGTTTTTCTCAAGTTCGAGAAGTGGCTCGTTTGACAGTCATTCAGCGGGTCCAACGCACATGGCGGGCTTTCTATGAAGCTGGAACATGGAGAGCTGAAACCCTTCGCAGTGCTCTGGGTGACCCTTATCGCCTTTACAATCGGATTTGGCTTCAAGCAAATCCCTATCTTTCTGTAGCGCTGATTTCTGAGAAAGACCCGTTTGAGGAACTGCGCTGGAGCCCAGAGAGGCGATACTATGGATATGACTACATCAGCGGCCACATTGCAATAGGACAGGTAGGGAACCTTCGCCGCCTCATTCTTGGAGATTATATTCTTCAGGTTGGGCAAGGGCTGGTTTTTGCGCGCGGACTGGGCTTTGGGAAAGGAGGAGACCCGATTATTAGTCTCAAGCAGCCTTCCTATGGGCTTGTGCCTTACACCTCTGTCAATGAATACCAATTTTGGCGTGGAGCCGCCACTACAGTGCGTCTCTCAGATAGGCTCAGTATAACGGGCATGGCGTCTCGTCTACGTCAAGACGGAACTTTGGCTACCTCTGCTGATACCACTGAGGAGGAAGGGCAGTTTGTGCAAACCCTTCTCACCTCTGGACTTCATCGCACACCCAGCGAGCTTGCTCGGCGAGGCACCCTCCTGCATGAAGCAGCAGGGGGCATCCTTACTTGGCAGAAGCGCTGGAATAGCGCTGGGGCTACCTTTCTGTATCAGCGTTTTGCTCCTCCTCTTGACTTAGGTGGTAGGCAAGCTTATCGTTACTTTGGATTCGCAGGGAGTGAAAATACTGTCGGAAGTCTTTTTTGGGATTTTACGATACGAAATCTCAATTTTTTCGGTGAGGCAGCCCAAAGTCGATCAGGTGGACGGGCTCTAACCGCATCTGTCATTACTCCTCTTCATACAACGCTGGATATTGCTGTTCAGGTTCGGCATTTTGATCCCGACTTTCACTCATTTTATGCTTATACTTTTGCCGAGCGTCCTTTCTCTATTCAAAATGAGCAGGGAGTATATCTCGGCGTACGGGTTCGTCCTCACTCTCGCTGGGAAGTTACTGCCTTTCATGACTTGTATCGATTTCCATGGTATCGGTACCGAGCGAATAGCCCCACAGAAGGGCATGAAAGTCTGATACAGGTAACCTACACTATCCGTCGCCGTCTCCAAGCATATGTCCGTGTGAGACATGAAACAAAGCCCTACAATATCAGCTCGGCGTATGCTGAGGGTCTCTTTTATCAGCTTGTGCCTCATGTGAGAACCTACATTAGAGCACATACTTTGTATGAAATCAATCCTTTCTGGCGCTATCAGGCTCGGATAGAAGTGAGCCGGTACAGTCGAGAAACCAGAAGTGGCGGCTACCTTTTTTATCAAGATGTGCGGTGGCAGCCTGACTTTCGCTGGAGTGTGAGCCTGCGCTGGGTGATCTATCGGATCAGTAGCTATGATGCGCGGATTTATACCTATGAGGCGATGCCTCCGACGACTTTCTTTATTCCAGGATATTATGGGGAGGGTCAACGAGCCTATATTCTAATTCGGACGCGATTGGGACGGCAATGGACGATATGGATGCGAGTAGGACAGAACCTCTTTCTCCCCCCTCAGTCGCGCCAGTTTAGGCGAAGCATAGAGGCGCTTCTTCAAGTTCGGTTTCAGATAGGGTAGTAAGAGGGAATGGGTTGGCGTCTCGTGTGGCCTGGAGCGGTTCTAAGGGTGATTTCCTTTAGTCAAGTATCAACTTTCTAAGATGGCGAGGGAACTCAGTAGCAGAGGGACTCACCATAAGCGATGAAGCCCATCCCCTGCTCCTGCAAAAAAAAGGCCCCAAAGTACCATTGAGATAGTCATCCGCAGTGTAATCAGATTTCTGGGGGTTCCGAAGGCAAGGGCGATGGCTGTACCGATGGGAGGGCTCAAGATGGGGGGTGTCAGTAAAGCTATGCCCCATAAGCCATACTTTTCCCATAGTCGGGCCCAACGCTGAGAGGGAAAAGAAGGAGGGGGACGCCGGCGCCAGCGAGCAATCCAAGTACGGATGGTATCACCCAGATAGGTAAAAACTATTACTCCTGTAACTCCACCACTTGTCGTGACCGCAAGCTGTTCCCAAAAGCTCAGCCCCATAAGGACGCTCATACCTACACCTACCATGAACTTAAAACCGCTCATGAGGAAGATGGGAAGGTATCGGAGGAGGGAGAGGCTTTCACTGACGAAGAGGTCCATAGGCTAAGTCGCCTGCATCACCTAAGCCAGGAACAATATAAGCTCGGGCAGTGAGCTCTTTGTCAATCGCCCCTACATATAAGTGAGCATGAGGAAGTGCCGCTTGAACTGTTTTCACGCCTAGCTCCGACGCAATCAAAGCCATAATGAAGAGGGTCTGCGGGCGTCCCCTTAGCAGGAGTGCTTCATGAGAGACGATAATACTGCGTCCCGTAGCCAGCATCGGGTCCATCAAAACTACATGCCGCTTTTCCAGAGAGGGGATTGCCAGATAATCTACCTGAACCTGCATTTCTCTGTTCGTGAGTTCGGTGCGGTAAGCAGCGACGAAACCTACGTCGGCAAAATCAAAAGCCTCCATTGCTCCCTCTAAAAAGGCGTTACCTGCTCGTAGAATGCTCACTAAAACAGGGGGCTCTGCTAACACCTGTACCTGAGCCTGACCTAAGGGAGTAGTTACTTGAGCCTGCATGTACGGCAAAGACCGACTGATTTCATAAGCCAAAAGGAATCCGGCTCGCTTGAGATTCCATCGGAAGCGATGACGGTCTTTTTGCAGCTTTTGATTGCGCAGTTCAGCAAGTATCTGAGTGAAGAGAGAAGGGGTTTCACTTAGCACCCGCAGTGGCATGCGACGAAGTTACCACACTCTCCACGCTGAGACAAAATAGCGACATTCCCACCTGCCGCCGTATTGTCTAAAGAAGCGCTCAACGCCAGGAAGAATGGAGCCGCAAAAATCAAAGACTTTGCCTGAGTTTTGAGCAAAGAGGATGGCTTCGTAGAGTAATCGGGTCATGGCTTGAGGGGTGCGGCGTTGAGCCCCAGCCATGTACCATACGCGGTCTTTGCCTATGAGCAGGAGACAAACCGCCTCTAATGGCTCTCCAATCCCGAGAACTTGCCAGAGCCCTTCTATCTGGATGAGCTGTCTGAGTTGAGCAGCAAGCTGAGAAGACACACCAGGTGGGCGGTGAGCAGCCCACCACGTGAAGCCTTCGGCTGGAGCAAGAGAACGAAGGGGGAAGTGATGAGCCTGACGGACTTTTCGCAAAAGTTCTTGACTCGGCACAAAAGCACCAGGTTCTATGATAAAGCTACCACTCCCCCGAACTTGGAGGTGTCGTAGGGGAGGAAGATAGCTCCACTCAGGCGAAAGATGTCCCGCCACATAGCTGAGATGTCTCCTTCTAACCCATGCTGCTATAGCTGAAAGCACATGTGAAATGAGTCGGTATCGTTCAGGTTTTGGTTCTGGCAGAGGTGCATGCAGACGAAAGGCACTCCAAGGCGAGCCGAGCGGCTGGCGATACAGGTGCAGAGGTCCTATTTGCCGATAGGCTAAGGGCAGACCTGCTATAAGCGTACCATTCGTCTCTATGAGGAGAGCCCCCCATGAAAGTCCTAATCGGCTCCACCACTCCCATTCACTAAAGGGTTCTGAAGCATAAGGGAGCTGAGGCCAGTAAGCCTGAGCCTCAGAGGAAGAGACCCATTCTGCTCTCACGAAGAGGGAGGTTTGAGGAGGGGAGGGGAAGTACCAAAGCTGCCCACTGCTAAAGTCAGCCGCAAAGTCTGTCTCTCTCCTCCAACATGAAGTCCAAAGCTAAGCGATGGTCCAATGCCCGTCTTTCGAAAGCGTAGATTCACCTCTGTCAGATAGAGGCTTCCCTCTAAATGCCACAGGCGAGCGGAGGCTGTGTAGAGGGCTCTTACCGTCACCACCTCTTTCCAACTTGTTCTTTTGAGAAGGGGGAAGAGTCGCAGGATTGCCCCTTCTGGTAGCCAAGAGAGGAAAAGGAAGCTAGCCCACCTGCCCATACTTTCATAAGGTGTTCGCTCGGTAAACTGAAAAGCACCCCGATGAAAAAGGAGAGCTGTAGCAGGGATATACAGACCGTCAGCCCAGGGGGGCTGGAAACTTTGCCAGGCTCCACCCATAAAGAGTTCTACTCTCCCAAAGGGACTCACCGATAGCCGAGGGCCTCCCCCTACTGACAGAGAAGTCAGCAGTCTTTCTTTGATACATGCGGTTTCTACTCCTCCTTGAGCAAACCAAGTGAGTACTCTGTCTGGGGAAAGGAATCGAGTGCTCCGAGGAGTGGTGAAGGTTCGGGTGCCCGGACGCCATTCTATCCACAGGCGTCCTCGCAGTGCGGAATAAATAGGCTCTCGCTGCGGATTTTCAGCCCTTTCATCCCACCTGAGCTGAAGCTGAGCTTCAACTGTCCGATGGAGATATCGTCTTATTCCCACCTGAAGGAAGGGAGACGGGTAGCCTTGCCAACCCGTTTCTCGTCCAACGAGACGATATACGACATTCCAGAAAAAAGGAATTTGAACAAACTCTGTAGGCTCTTGGATCTGTATCCCGCCTGCAAGCTGCACCCTCCATAGGGGATAAGTCGTTGTTTGGCGCTCTATGCGGCATAAAGGAGCTATGCGTTGCCACCCCAGCCCATACCGGAGAAGGGCTGAGGTCTCCCAGATGATATTGTCCCTGCGTTGCTTCCATATAAGGTAAAGCGGCAAAGTCCATCCCTCTAAGGGCGTGTAGGAAATCCATTCTGCTTGGAGACCCATCTCTCTGTATCCCAAGGGGAAGGTCTGCCTGTGAGACCAGCGTATGCCTGCAGGGGAGACTCTAAAGCTCCTTCCTCGTTGACGAGAAGCGGTGTCTTGCTCAGCAATCATCGTATCATGACGAGCAAGATATAAGAGCTGCTGCGTGTCTAAAGGGGCCTGTCGTATGCTATCCCAGAAGGCTGAGGAGCCTTTCTCAGCTTGAGGAAGGATACGTACCATCTCCCCAAAATCTAGTCGCTCCACTTGTAGCGTTTCAGCACGGACTGAGGATGAGGAACGAGGGGGAGGAGTTCCTTGCTTGCGCCGAGGCTTTTTTGAAGAGGAGAGCACAAGCCTGTCATACCTCCGATAAGCAGCATATCCTTCTCCAATCAGGGCTATCTCTGCCAAGGGAAGAGAGACCCGAAAGTGCCCACGAAAACTGATCTCTCCAATCTGATAGCATCCCCCTAACGAGACGTAGGTTACACGAACTCCCAAACTATCTGCATATCGGATGGGCCTTCCTTTCCGCACTTGCCACTCTAGTCCTACCAAGGCGTAGCTTTCATCTGCCAGTAGAATATATCCTTCAACACAGGGAGAAGAGCGGCTTTGCGGTTCTATAGCGATCTTATAGAAGAGGTTATCCTCTTCCCAGTAGCTGCCAATAAGTCTGTAGCGGTAATAAAGAGGGGCATCTTTTGCTAAGGGCAGCACAAAGGGAGTTTCTGTTATCTCCTCCAGTGAGAGACGCTCACCATATGGATCAAACCCCTGAAATATCCAGCCGCCAAGGAAGCTGTAGCTCCGAGTTCCTACAAAGCGAGAACGAAGTATTTCCTCTCGGTAATTGTCTGGCGCCACAAAGTAGATGTGAGAAAAAGTCTCACTCATCAGAAGTACATCTTGACGACCTATCGGCTGTTTGATGAGTTTTTGAAGAAGGGGACTAGGCGGCTCTAACCATCTTGCCGTAAAAAGGGTATAGGTTTCTACTCGGAAGGCGGGGAGGCAGCCTCTGTTCTGGGCTTTAGCAGCAATGGCTTTTCGGACTAAAATCTCGGCAGGGTCTTTTCCGCCTTCTGTAATGATTACCCCGCCTAATCGTACCTCTTGGGGATAGAGTACAAAGGTGTAGAGAGAGGAGGCTTGACCACGATATAGGGTGTCTCGGCGAGGACGATACCCTAAGTGCTTCAATTCTATAATGAGAGTCTCTGCTGCTACACTAAGGGTGAAACGACCCTCTGCATTTGAGACAGTTTGAAAACCAGTTTGAGGCAATCGTACAATCGTATGGCTGAGGGGCTCTCCATCAGGAGTGCGAACTTCGCCTTGGAGAGAAAAGATTTGTGCCCACATCATCCCCACACACCCCCATAGATGCACAGCTCAAAGATAGCGGTCAAGCGTTTTTGTCTTGAATACTGACACTCTGTCTTTGGCGTAGCTTTTGCACACTTTTTTTGCTGTATGAAGTGGGACCAATTCACCATTCGAGCGCAGGAAGCGCTTCAACATGCAGTTGAAATAGCGCAGGGACATGCTCATAGCACGGTGGAAAGCGGGCACTTACTCTTGTCTTTGCTTGAAAAGGATGAGGCTCTGACGCCGTACCTTCTGCAGAAGCTCGGTGCCAATCAAGCTTATATCCTTCAGCAAGCTCAGAAGTGGTTGAGTGATCAGCCTCGTCTTACTGGACCTGCAGGAGTGCCCGGGATTGGACCCTCCCTGAACGAGGCACTTCAGAAAGCTCTAACCTCAGCCGCTCGGATGAAAGATTCTTATGCTAGTGTTGAACACCTCTGGTTGGGCCTTGCTGAGGGGAAGGATGCGATTGGACGCCTCCTCAAGGATCAAGGGGTCAGCCCTAGTGCCTTGGAGAAAGTCATCATAGAGCTCAGACGCGGTCGGCGC
Source organism: Bacteroidia bacterium (assembly GCA_025062295.1). Taxonomy (GTDB): domain Bacteria; phylum Bacteroidota; class Bacteroidia; order SpSt-205; family SpSt-205; genus SpSt-205. The sequence continues at coordinate 100,725 of JANXAJ010000001.1, forward strand.
GTGACGGATCCCTCTGCTGAGGAGAAATTCAATGCTCTTCAGCGCTATGCGGTGGACCTAACTGACTTAGCTCGTAAAGGAAAGTTGGACCCTGTCATCGGACGAGATGAGGAGATCCGGCGAACCCTTCAGATCTTAGCTCGCCGCACTAAAAATAATCCTGTTCTCATAGGACACCCTGGCGTGGGGAAAACTGCGATTGTGGAGGGGATTGCCCAGCGTATTGCTCTCGGTGACGTGCCAGAGAACCTTAAGAACAAGCGGATTTTCGCCCTTGATATGGCAGCTCTCTTAGCAGGTGCCATGTACAGAGGTCAGTTTGAAGAGCGGCTCAAAGCTGTCGTCCAAGAAGTGGTTCAGTCAGAGGGCGAAATAATGCTTTTTATTGATGAGCTTCATAATCTGATTGGAGCGGGGCGGGCGGAAGGAGCGATGGATGCTGGAAATATCCTCAAGCCAGCCCTTGCCCGAGGGGAGCTCCGAGTGATTGGAGCCACGACTTTAGATGAGTATCAGAAGTACATAGAAAAAGACAAGGCCCTGGAGCGTCGGTTTCAACCAGTGTATGTAGATGAGCCGACCGTAGAGGAGACCATCTCTATCTTACGGGGACTCAAGGAGCGTTACGAAGTTCATCATGGGATTCGCATCACTGATGAAGCGATTGTAGCAGCTGCTGAGCTGTCTCATCGGTATATCTCTGACCGTTTCTTGCCAGATAAAGCAATAGACCTTATTGATGAAGCGGCTGCTCGGCTTCGGCTGGCGATTGATTCTCTTCCAGAACCCTTGGATGAGCTTGAGCGTCGCATTCGCCAGCTTGAAGTGGAGCGAGAAGCCCTCAAAATAGAAAAAGATGAGCGGAAAGTCTCAGACTTGACTCGTCAATTAGACGAACTTTACAAGAAGCGACGGGACTTGCGTGCTCAATGGGAGGCTGAAAAATCGTTACTGGCTGACATTCGCTCCACTCGCGAAGAAATAGAGCAATTGCGCATTGAGGCTGAGTATGCAGAGCGAAACATGGACTGGGGTAAGGCGGCCGAGATTCGGTATGGTCGTATCCCCGCCTCAGAGAAAAAGATAGAAGAGCTTTCACAGCAGCTCAATACGCTGGCTCAGCAAGGGCAGCGTCTCTTGCGAGAAGAGGTTACAGCAGAAGATATCGCTAATGTCGTGAGCCGCTGGACAGGGATTCCCGTCTCAAAGATGCTTCAAGCCGAACGGGAAAAACTCCTCAACTTGGAGGCGCTCTTACATGAGCGAGTGGTTGGACAAGAGGAAGCTATTCGGGCAGTAGCCCATGCCATCCGGCGCAGCCGAGCGGGCATCCAAGACCCTAATCGTCCTATCGGCTCTTTCCTCTTTATCGGTCCTACAGGAGTGGGTAAAACCGAGCTTGCTAAAGCCCTTGCCGAAGCTCTCTTCAACTCCGAACAGGCGATGGTGCGCATAGATATGTCTGAATACCAAGAAAAGCACTCTGTGAGTCGCCTCATCGGTGCCCCCCCAGGTTACGTAGGCTACGAGGAAGGTGGACAGCTTACTGAAGCCATCCGTCGTCGTCCTTACAGCGTCATTCTCTTGGACGAAATAGAAAAAGCTCATCCCGATGTCTTCAATATCCTCTTGCAAGTCTTAGATGACGGTCGCCTTACCGACAGTAAGGGAAGAGTCGTCAATTTCAAAAATACAATCGTTATCATGACTTCAAATCTCGGCGCTCACCTCATCATGGAGCGATTAGCAGAGACTTCCCTTCATCAAAAAGAGGCTATGATGGAGCGATTGCGAGGAGAGATCCTTGAGCTGCTCAAGCGTAGCCTTCGGCCTGAATTTCTGAACCGGATAGATGAAATCGTTCTATTTGAACCGCTTACTCCAGAGCTTCTGCGTCAGATCGTGATACTTCAGCTCAAGCAAGTTCGCCGCCGCTTAGAGGAGCAAAATGTACTGTTAGAATGGGAAAGTGATGTAGTGGATTATTTAGCAGAAGTTGGCTATGATGTTCAATTTGGGGCTCGTCCGCTCAAGCGCACCATTCAGCAGCTGATCCTAAATCCTTTGGCTGAAAAACTTCTCAAAGGGGAGATTCCTACTGGTGGGGGAGTGTTCCTGCGCCAGGTGGGAGGAGTGGTTTTCTTCACCTCAATTAGTCCTGTGGAGGCATAAGGGCTGTTTTGTAACTCCTCATTTTAGAATGGATGTCCGACTGCAAATATGTATTGGCTGCGAGTCCCTCCGATTGGAAACTGACGAAAGATCCAGCCTGTTCCTGGATCAAATAGTTGCTGAGCAATATCTACCCGAATCACCAGAACGGAGAAGTCCCAGCGCAATCCCACTCCACCTGCTACGCCAGGGAGGGGGTTATAGCGAAGCAGTCCTCTTCTGTCTTCAAATAGGGTAGAGGTGAGAAACCATACATTCCCCACATCTAAGAAAGTGGCTATTTGGATTCCACGATAGAGGTGCTGTCGGAGTTCGGTATTCACTTCAAGGAGGAAAGCCCCCCCTGGGATGAGAAAAAGATTCTGAGGGAAGGTATAGCTGCCAGGTCCTAAGGCCCCAAACTGCCAAGCTCGCATGCTATTGGGTCCGCCTACAAAAAAGCGATTTTCAAAGGGGAGGTCTAAGGTATAATACAGTCCCTGGCCCCAGCCGAGCCGTCCTCGCAGGTAAAGCTGCTGATTTGGACTGAGGAGCATCTGTCGCCATCGCCCCTCACTCAAGAGTCGGACAAATACTCCATACCGAAAACGGTTCAAAAAAAGATTGTCCCGATAGGTGCTATCTATCTGAGGTAGAGCTAAAGCCAAGAAATGTTCTGCTAAAAAGGGTACCCATCCTCCTAATTCTATGAGTAGGGAAGAGAAGTCCCCTGATCCTCGGCTGCTGGAAAAGTAATTCCGATGGGTGGAGACTTGCCAGGCTGTGATTTGAGTGAGACGGGGCAGGTAGTCTCGCAGAATGAGGCTGCGAACAAGGGGAGAGAGTCCTTCTATTTGGGCTTCAAAGGCAGCGGAAAAGCGGCTTTCAACAAGGGTTAGACCTAAGGGTGTCCAGAGCTGTTCCTCTTGGCGCTTGTCTTGGAAGAGATAGCGGGTTTGACGACTCCAGCTAAGATTGGCGTATCGGCGAGAGAAGTCCATCTGGCGAATATCCTGATAGGAGAGGAGGAGATTATGCTGTTGTTGAGAGAGGGTAAAGGGGAGGGGGCGGGGTCTGGCTTCCCTCAGGTAGAAGGTATGTTCAGGGAAGGTAAAGCTTAGCTCCCCAACCACATTGTAGAGGGGAAGAGGAGGCTCGTTGGGTTGTCGCCGAAAATAGCTTAATGCAAATTGAGCTCGTCCGCGACAAGCCCATCCCCGACGAAGGAGCGAGAGATGGGCTAATCGGGCATTGATACTAGCGCCAGGTAGCGGTAAGCTCCCTACTAAGGGTTGGGTAGATTGAAAGCCCTCTATACCAATTCCCACATCTAAAGGGGGACGCAGGACGACATCATATCGCACATGCAGAGTCTCCCCTTCACTGGGGAGAAGGGACGGACCTACCCACTGGACTGTTTCTATGCCTTGAAGGGAACGCTGAGAGGTAGAGATAGCTTTCTGGTCGTAATAAAGCCCTTGGGGATAGTATAATCGCCCAATCAGGACTCTTCCATCTAAGATGGCGTCAGCTCGGGGCTCTGTACGCAGGCGGACTGAGCCAAAGTTTCGTTCCTGAGTCGATTCTGCATCAGGGGTATGCATTACCACCTCTATTCTCCCATGGACATACCGTTTAGCTTCCTCTGTTAGGACGAGGCGCACCACGCAGGTGGGTTTGTCTGCCAAGCCACTTCCTCTCCACCGGCGAAGAAAGCTGCGCGGACGCTCTATAAGCCTTCCCTCCTGAGTCGTGTCTACCTCCCACACGAGAGCACTGAGAGGGAGTCCGTGATAACCTTGGGCTAAAAAAAGGGCATGGAGCTCCTCTCTCAGAGGATCAAGGCGCTGCAAGCGGTAGGGCTCACCGACTGGTAGGAGTTGGTGTCGTAGATAGGCTTCAGCTAAGCTCACTAGGACCGAATCTTCACCCGTTACATCTAACTCTCGGATATACCACCGAGGTCCTGGACGAATACGGTAGATGACTTGGGCTTCTCCCTCCCTAAGCGGGCGAACCTGTGGCTGAATCGCTACTCTAAAGTATCCTTCCTGAATATAAGCCTCTTCCAAAAGGGCTACATCTTTCTCTATATCTCGTTGAGAGAGGAGGGCGGGCGGTTCACCCAGTTTGTTTTGCAGGGCTTGACTGAAGGCATAGAGGTAGTATCGTAGTTTGGGGATTCGGCGCAGGGTTTGCCAGGGCTGACTTTGGCTCTTCTCAAGGAGAGTGCCTGCCCAGTAGAGCTGAAGAGCAACTCGCATGCCCATCATACGGCTATTGCTGCGGACGTAAAGGGGTGGAACTTCCGGGAGCACATGCCCTCGCAGAATTGGCTCTCGGGCTATGAGCTGCTCCCCTGGTGGTATAAAGCGAAGGGGAGAGCATCCACTTCCTAGTAAGCTACTGCTCAAAAGCCACAGCGCGCCCCGCCGGCTGCGCATAAAACCTTCCTTGATAAAAGCTCAAGACCCCATTGACCCAGACAGCTTCTACCCTCCCTTCCAAAGGCATGCCAAAGAGAGGACTCCAAGCCACTCGGCTATAGTGCAAGGGAGAACGAGGGGGGGGCACGCAAGTCTGACCCATGGGCTGGAAAAGAACCGCATCTGCCCAATTTCCTTCTTGTAGTCCTCCTCGCTCCTGAATCTTCCAGAGCCGAACCGGTGCATACACCATTTTCTCTATCCAGAAGCTGAGAGAGAGCCCCCTTGCGCGCCCAAGGGTCCAAAGCCAGGGCAGAAGCGCTCCATGGAGGGGAATTCCACTGGGAGCTTCAGCATACGGACGAACTTTTTCTGTCCAGAGGTGAGGAGCATGGTCTGTACCTATAACCTCCAGGGTGCCCTCTATAATCCCCTGCCAGAGTGCCTCCTGATCAGCTGCTGATTTGAGAGAGGGATTGCATTTGAGGAAGTTCCTGTATTGAGGGAAGTCCTCTGCGCTCCACTGGAGATAAGTCGGACAAGTCTCTGCGGAGACATAAGGTGGGCGTTCTCTCAGCAGCTTGACTTCCTCAGCAGTAGTAATATGCAGAATGTGAATAGGAATAGAAGTACGTCGGGCCTCGCTTAGAAGCCATCTGGTACTTTCTATGCATGCCTCGGGGGGGCGCATGCGAGTATGAAGGTCAGGAATCTGTTCCCAGTCTGCTCCAGTCCATGTCTTCTGAGCTTGCTGAATGAGACTTTCTTTTTCACTGTGAAAAACCAGCCGAACGGGGCTCTCCTGCAGCAGATGCCGCACTACTTTTTCATCTGTGACTAAGAGCTCTCCTGTGGAGGAAGCTAAAAATACTTTGACCCCTGGTACTTGGAGGGGAGAAAGCCGTTTGATTTCTTCTATATTAGCTTCTGTTGCGCCGAAATAAAAGGCGTAGTTTGTCCAGCTTCTGAAGGCGGCGCGCTTCATTTTTTCTTCCCATTGGGTGATTGTCGTGGTGGGGGGCATGGTATTCGGCATGTCAAAAGCGGTAGTTACTCCTCCCGCCAGAGCGGCCCGACTTTCAGTGTAGAAGGTGCCTTTCTGAGAAAAACCTAAATCCCGAAAATGAACATGGGTATCAATCAGTCCGGGAAGAAGGTAGGCACCCTGAGCACTTAGCGAGGCTCCTGCAGCTCTCTCTGGAATGCGTCCAAAAGCTGCCCATCGCCCATCCTTAATCCATGCGTCACCTTCTTTTTCACCGGAGGGCAGGCAGAGCCGAGCATCCCGTATAATCCAATTCATCGCCATAAAAGGGAAGTATCTCCATAGCTTAGAAACCGAAATCCATTCTCTAAGGCGTAGGTATAGACTCGCTCAATATCAGCTCGCCCAATAAAAGCTTGAACAAGCGCTAGTAGGGTGCTGCCAGGCAAGTGAAAGTTTGTGATGAGTCCATCGGTGAGTTGAAATGGATAGCCGGGAAGGATGTAGAGTGCGGTAGAGCCTTGAAGGGAGGGAGGAAGGGCGGAAAGGGCTTCGTGTGGGGGAAGGGTAGGGAGCATCTGCTGCCAGCAAAGGGGGGGTAGCTCAGTCATCATTATGCCGGCAGCACAGGAGAGCCCAAGCCAGTACAAGCTCTCTATGAGTCGAAGGGTAGTTGTACCTACGCAGACCACCGGTCCTTCTCCGCTTCGGAGAGCTTCAAGACTCGCCTCAGAGATAGAAAACTTCTCTGCGTGCATTGGATGTTTCTCTGGCTGGTCAGGGGTCTGAAGAGGAAGAAAAGTGCCTACCCCTACATGGAGGGTTACAGGATAGGTACGAATCCCTTTTGCTTTGAGGCGCTCCCATACCTCTTGAGTGAAGTGAAGTCCAGCCGTGGGTGCTGCCACAGAGCCAGGATGCTGAGCATAAATCGTCTGGTAGCGTTCTCGGTCTTGAGCCTCCACTTCTCGCCGAAGGTAAGGTGGGAGAGGCAGGCTTCCAAACGCCTCTATCACTTCTAAAGCAGCTCTCTCTGAAGGCGACCACATCGCTTGCACGAGACCTTGCCGCTCGTCCGCTTGATGAAGCCACTCAAGGGTGAGTCGCGCCTCTTTTCCCTCCCATTCCAGCCTTCCTTTCCGTCGCCAGAAACGAGCCGGCCGATAAAGCCCTTTCCACACTTGAGGAGAACCGCTCATCCAGCTTCCTTCTACAATCTCAGTCAGCAGGAACTCCCGAGAGCCCTTCCTAAAGCGAGCTGGAATCACTTGAGTATCATTGTAAAAGAGGCGAGTGGATTCAGGCAGAACCTCAGCCAAGTGCAGAAAAATAGTCTCTGTTATTTCTCCTTTTTGATAGACTAATAGTCGAGCCTCATGGCGAATAGGAAGCGGATACTGAGCGATTCGGTCAGGGGGAAGCTCGTAGGACCACAGCACTTCCCAAAGTTAGCGCCTACCTTTGCGTATGCCTTTCTGGCACGCTCTTCTTGCTGAGTGGAGGGAGGCTTGGCAAGATGCCAATCTTCCCGAAATACCCCGTATCACCTTCACTCCCCCTGACCAGAGAGGAACTCTTACCCTGAATATCTTCCCTCTTCTCAAGGCTTTCAAAGGAGATGCAAGTCAGGCGGCAGCTGCAGTTTTGCATCCTCTCAGGGAGGTTACCCATGTAGAAGTAATCAAAGGGTTTGTAAATGTATCACTGAGCTCTGCGTTCTGGACGCAGTTTCTAAGGGAAGCCCTTGAGTCTCCAAGAGAGGGCTACACACATCTTTCTCTTGCCTCTGATCAGCATCTTATGATAGAGTATCCTTCTCCTAATACTAATAAGCCCCTTCATCTGGGACATCTTCGGAATCTTTGCTTAGGCGAGGCGGTGAGTCGGCTCTGGGAGCGCATAGGAGCTCGGGTAGTGCGGGTGAATTTAGTAAATGATCGCGGGATTCACATCAGCAAATCCATGCTTGGCTGGAGAAAATTTTTCGCTCCTCAAACGCCTGCTTCTGTAGGAAAGAAGGGCGATCATTTCGTAGGAGACTGCTATGTTGCTTTTGAGAAGGCTTACAAGGCGCAAGTAGATGCCCTCGTAGCTGCCGGTATGAAGGAGTCTGAGGCCCAAGTCCAAGCGCCTCTTTTTCAGGAAGCTCAAGCTCTCCTACGCCAATGGGAAGCAGGTGATGAAGAGACACTCGCCCTCTGGCGTCAGATGAATGAGTGGGTATATGAGGGATTTGAGCAGACTTTTCAAAGGCTGGGCATCCGATTTGACCGAGTTTATTATGAGTCGCAGACTTACCTTCTGGGGAAAGCGATTGTGGAAGAGGGGCTTGAGCGAAGGCTCTTTTATCGAGAGGAGGATGGGTCAGTCTGGGCAGACTTGACAGCGGAGGGGCTGGGGCGAAAGCTCCTCCTGCGGCGTGACGGCACTTCGGTATATATCACTCAAGACCTAGGAACAGCCGACCTCAAGTTTAGAGACTATCCAACCCTCACTCGCAGTGTATATGTAATTGGAAATGAGCAAGATCATCACATGCGACTTTTATGTGCTCTCCTCAAGCGTTTGGGGCGCCCGTGGGCAGAGAAAATCTATCATCTCTCTTACGGCATGGTAGAGCTTCCGACAGGACGCATGAAGACGCGGGAGGGCACCGTGGTGGATGCAGATGAGCTCTTAGATGAGATGTATCAGCGGGCGTATGAGCTCACAGATGCCGCTCTTCCTGAGAAGGAACGAGCCGCAATCGCTGAAGCTGTCGGACAGGGTGCCCTCCGATTTTATCTCTTGCGAACTGACCCAAAGAAGAATATCATTTTTGATCCTGCCGAATCCATAGACCTTAAGGGTTTTACAGGTCCTTTTCTGCAGTATGGATATGTACGGGCTCTTCGTCTATTGGAGAAGGCTTCCGAGCGGGGGCTTGTCCCTCTTCCAACCGAGCCTCCTGAGCACTTAGAAGCAGCGGAGCTTTCGCTCCTTCAGCAGCTATTCGCTCTTCCCGCGATCTTAGAGAGTAGTGCAATGGGGTTTGATCCCGCAATAGCAGCCCATTACGGCTATGAACTCACTCGTCGTTTTAACGAAGTGTATCAGACGCTTCCTGTGCTGCAGGCTGAATCTGTGCTTCGGCAGTTTCGGCTGGCATTGGTGGGAGTCTATCACCACGCTATTCGGGCTCTCTTAGAAGTCTTGGCGATTCCCTTTCCCGCTCGCATGTGAGCGGCTCATTACCTTTGTTTTATGTGTGGGGTCGTCTGGCTGCGCTTGCTCAAACCCTTAGAGGCTTACCCCACACCTGTTTGGGGGCTAGAAAAGGTTCTTCTCCTCGTTCAGAAACAGCGAAATCGGGGACAGGATGGAGCAGGACTCCTTACTTATAAAGCCCATGTTCCTGTCGGAAAGCCGTACTTCTATACCAAGAAACTTACTAAACCTACCCCTCCTTGGCGCTTTCTCATAGAAGCAGTCTGGTCTGAATGGGAAGCCTGGCAAAAAAGTGGGACCTCACCTTTGGAATTTCCTTTTGCCGGAGAAGGATATCTTGCTCATCTTCGCTATGGGACCTTCAGTGGATACGGACTAGAAGATACGCATCCTGTAGTTCGGCAAAATAGCTGGCCCTCTCGCAGTCTCGCTATCGCCGGAAACTTCAATCTGACAAATGCCGAGGAGCTTTTTCAGAGGCTTGTAGAGATGGGGCAGCATCCCCTCCATCGGGGTGATACATATACGATAGTTGAACGGATGGGGCACTTTTTGGATGAATTTGTGGAGCAGCTATACCAAGAAGCAAAATCAAAGGGACTCTCTAAGGTAGATGCGACGGACTACATTCGGCAGCGATTTTCAGTGAAGGAATGGCTTGAGCGGAGTGCTCGTCGGTGGGACGGCGGCTATGTGATTGCGGGCTGGTTAGGTACAGGTTGGGGATTTGTAATGAGAGACCCCTGCGGTATTCGTCCAGCGTATTATCTGGTAACAGAGGAGGCACTGGCAGTAGCCTCTGAAGCCGCTGCCCTTCATAATGTTTTTTCCGTTCCTCCAGAGAAGGTGCAAGAGCTACCCCCAGCCCATGCGCTCATTGTCTCACCGGAAGGGCAGTGGACTGTAGAACGCTTCACCGAGCCTGCTCCTCGTCCTCTTCGCTGTAGTTTTGAGCGCATTTACTTTTCTCGGGGCAATTCACCCCACATCTACACTGAGCGAAAGAGCTTGGGTGCTCTCTTAGCTCACGAAATCGCAAAAGTCTTGGATTACACTTTTGATCGAGTGATTTTTACATATATCCCGAATACATCCCAATCTGCTTTCTGGGGACTCCTCAAAGAGTTAGAAAATATCCTCATTCTCCAGCAGTTTCGTCAAATCCAATCTCGGCAGCTCTCCGAAGAGGAGCTTCGGGAGCTTCTTCAGCAGCGAATCCGCGCTGAATATCTGGTGTGGAAAGATACTCAGAGCCGTACCTTCATCTCCTCGCCGAACCTGCGTAAAGCGATGTCTCGTCATGTGTATGATGTGATTTATAACGTTGTCCAGCCTTCAAAAGATATTCTTGTTTGTTTAGATGACTCAATTGTAAGAGGTACGACCTTGCGAGAGACGCTCCTTAACACCCTTGGAAAGCTCCGACCAGCCCGTCTTATTATCGCCTCTTCCGCCCCTCAGATTCGGTATCCTGACTTTTACGGGATAGATATGGCCTCTCTCCACGAGCTTATCGCTTTTCAAGCCGCAGTAGCCCTCTTGAAAGAGTATAACCTTACAGAGGTTTTAGATCACACCTATGCCTTATGTCAGCGGGCATATGGGAGTGAAGACTTTTATCGCAATAACTATGTCAAAGCGATATATGCGCCTTTCACCGAGGCGCAAATTGCAGGCAAGATAGCAGAGCTGGTCCGACCAGTAGACTTTCAAGTTCCCCTCACGATTGTCTATCAACCTGTTGAGAACCTCCCGAAAGCCCTACCTCATCATCGGGGGGACTGGTACTTCACAGGTAACTACCCGACGCCCGGAGGCTACAAACAGGTCAATTTGTCTTTTATGCAGTTTTATGAGGGAAAGGTTCAACGGCGAGCGTACGAAACTGCTTCCTCATGAGCCGCTGGATTACGGAGGAAGACTCGGGCTACGGTGCGATTGAGAAGTGGGACACCCAAGCACTTTTAGAGGTAATGCATCAAGAGGACAAAAAGGCAGTTGAAGCCGTTGGAGCAGCCCTTCCTCAAATTGCAGCATTTGTAGATGCTCTTGTTGAGCGTCTACAAGCTGGCGGACGCCTCATGTATGTGGGAGCGGGAACAAGTGGACGACTCGGTGTATTAGATTCGGCTGAATGCTTGCCGACCTTTGGGACACAGCAAGTGATAGGATTGATTGCAGGGGGGGATGCGGCGCTCCGAGCTCCAGTAGAAGCCGCCGAAGATGATGAAGAAGCAGCTTGCCAGCAGCTTAGGCAGCAAGGTCTCTCCCAAAAAGATGCTGTTTTCGGTATCAGTGCCAGCGGACGAACGCCCTATGTCCTCTCAGCTATGCGCTACGCTCGCTCAGTCGGTGCTCTTACAGGGGCTTTCACCGCTAATCCAGACACCCCCTTAGAGAGATTGGTAGAATATCCTATCGTCGTTCTGACTGGACCAGAGGTTCTCACAGGCAGCACCCGCCTCAAAGCAGGCACTGCCACAAAGCTGGTGCTGAATATGATTAGTACGGCTGCTTTTGCTCGCATGGGAAGGGTTCAAGGAGGCCGCATGATAGACCTACAACTTGTGAGTCAAAAACTTCGCAGTCGTGCCTTACGCTATCTCCAAGAAGCAACTTCCCTCTCCCAAGAAGAGGCAGAAGCCCTCCTGAGAGAAACGGGCAGCTTGCGAATAGCTCTACAAAAGGCTAAGGACCAACGCTCTGTCGCAGCTCATTCTGATTCTGAATAAGAAGAAGGGCATCTGCTGCATTCACATAGCCGTCGCTATCTATGTCTGCCCAGGAAAAGCCGCTTGTAATGCCATTCCGAGGTAGGAGGTATTCCCAATCCGCCGCATTGATGATGCCTGAATCATAATGCGGACCCGGAATAAAATTATTTGCCACATCTACACAGTTGCCTCCCCATGCTGCCGCTCTTATTCGGGGAGGGGATACGCTCTCATCCAAGAGAAGAGTATAATGAAGACCAGGAATGCCCTGTAAGAGAGAAGGGTCTGTAAGGTCTAAACTATCAGCACTCCCGCTTCCTCGGGCAGGAAGAGCAAAGGAAGAAGTATAGAGGGGAAGGTGATTCGGTGTACGGATAACAAAGTATTTCTGAGCATCGGGATCGCAGCGGCAGAAGTGAATCGTATCGTTATTGTATAAGGGACTCCCAATGAATCCAAGGGGAGCTGCATAGAAGAATACATGTCCAGTCGTATCTATCAGACCATAGGCGCTGTCTACGAGCGCATGTGTAGAGGCATCATAGACTTCTATCCGAACAATCTGTGTCCATTGAGGGTCGCATATTTCAGGGGCGGGATTGAGAGAGCACAGAGAGGAGGAGATAGGCCAGCCTAAGGGATTCCAAGAAAAGGATAGGGAGTCCCAATCAGGACGAGGGAGCCGCCAGAGAGAGTCTGCAGAAACATCATCTCGCTGCTCATTGTAGAGAGCTATCTGAGCTCGTGAAAGGAAAGGATGGGCTCTCATAAGGGCTGATGAGGAAGCCGAGGAAATCCAAGGACCTTCTATTGCTAAGCGCAAACGCAGTCGGTGCCCTCTGCGCACGCGGATAGGGTAGCGACCAGCTCCTATTACATATCTCCTCCATCGTTCACTCCGAAGCCCAATTACAAGCGTGTCATCGCCTGCTGTCTGCGCATACCAGCGGTGCGTCGAGTAATCCCCAAAGGAAGAGTAGCTTACTCGCGCTAATTTCCCTTCCTCACTCCGCAAATAATAAAGAATGTGATGAAGGACGCACTCATCGCTTACTCCAGCTCCTCCTAAAGTAGTGTGAGTTTTAGTATTGAAGTACATCCCCTCACACACGCTATCAGGTACAGTCGTTTCTTCCATGGCTAAAAAGGGGAAAGTATAACTGCCGTACCAGAGAGACTTTCCCCTAAAAGTCGTAACACACGACGAAGTCTGAATTGCAAAGCGGGTAGAGTCTGAGGGAAGGGTTAAGAAGAGTGTATCTCCTCTTGCAGGGTAGTAAAAGGCACCCTGTATGTCTGTGATCGTTCCTTCAGCTCGCAAAGTGTCTTGGTCTAAATAAAGAAGGGCAGGCAAAGCTATAAATATACCCTCAGGCAAAGTTGCTCCCTTATAAACGATTGCCCCACTTCGGAGAATCGTATATGGGAAGGGATTATAAGGCATCTGAACGAGATCACTCAATCCAGCTGCACAGCATGTTACCGACGAACACTGAAGGACTGTGTCTGGAGCATCTTGGCCAAAGGCGTACCACAAAAGGTATAACTCCCAAGTGCTGGGATCACGCGCCTGGAAGTAAAGTCCGCGCGCAGGTACGCGAGCAAAGAGAGGCTGGTGGCATTCTGCAGAAAAGAAAGTATCTATTGTTTGCACCTCATAATTTCCAAAGAATACATCGCTTGGCCAGGCCTTTCGTAAGAAGGAGACAGGTCCGCTGCAGCCAGAGTTGATGTATTCAAACCAATAGAGGGTATCTCCGTCGCTTGTAAAGTGAGAAGGCGGTTGAGCAATAAAAGCTGCTGTATGCACTCCATCAACGGGGCAGTTAGTGGGAGAGTGCCCACCCCCAGCTACAATTAGGATACTATCCCTCTCAGGGGCGATGCGTACAAGCACCCAATGCTCAGTTCCTGCATGCCGAACAAAACCCATAAGAGTGCCTTTTTCGGTGCAGGCAAATCGCTCCCGCCTCTCTACCCATCTCTGATGAGAACCTAAAGGATAACCGACAGGAAGGGAGGGATCAGCTGCTAATCCATCTTCTCTCCACAGACGGAGCTCCCTATCCTGAGTGGGATCCGTTGGGTGAATGCGCCAGAGACGATCACCTTTAGAGTCACCCCATAAACATCCTCGAACAGGATCAAAGAAGAGAGCATTTCCCCGATGGCTCGGGTCAGACACAGAATAGTTCCATCCTCTGAGCCGTTCTACAAGGCCTGTTTGAAAGTCAAACCTATGAAGGAAGTAATCATCAAGAAGAGTGTCCAAGAAATAAAGGCATTCTTTCCCTCCAGCACTACCCTCCCAAGGCTGATAGATAAGGCTGCGAATCTCATTTAGTCGTCGCTCTAATCTCCAGAAAGAGGAGGATTGAGAAGGGTCTGAAGCAAAAGGGGTATCCCCGCTCTCGCTCCCTATAAACCGCGTCACTATGCGGTTCCAGCGTAGCGCTCCAGTCCGCTGAAGATAAGGTATAGTCGTACCATTTATACTCAAAACTATAGGTGTTCCTTCTATCTCTACGAACCGGTTTCCTACGGCTGGACTTCGCATAGCCAAGAGGTAGTCCGAAAACCCTCGCCCGGGAAAGATTAGAGGAAATTGTTGAGTTAGAGTTCCTTCGTGGTTGAGGGTGAAACTGTTGGACTGAATATAAGACCATGTATGTTTGGCCTCATAGGAGTATCGGAAATCCATTGGAATCCATATCAGCTCAATAGGAGTCGCCTCTGACCACGTGCCAGTAATCTCAAGCCACTTCTCACCAACCGTGTCAGGAGAGCATCTTGACGGGGGTGACGGATTGAAGGGGATTTCTCTAAAGCGATAGAGGTCAAGTCGTCCTATCCAGAGGCGAGGGGGAGAAGCTGCGCTTGTAGCAAGGCGAATCGTATCTGCGCGTCCATCAGGCCAGCGAGGCTCAATCAGTATGCTATCCCTTGCCCACCCATAAAGATAGAACTGGGGTAGTGAAGGATGAATGCCCATACCTGCACACACCACGAGGTGGTGAGGCACTCGAGTAGAAAGGCTCGGAATCGGTTTATAGCCAGAGTAAGTCCATGTTGCAGAGGAGGCTATCCATTTCATCCCTAAAACGAAACCCATTGTCTCGCCGATGGAAGAGCCAGGGAGAGATACATTTGAACTTCCATCAGGTCCGAATCCCTGTATTATCCAGCTTGAGCCTTTCAGGGTGCCGCTTAGGTAAAGATGTATTTCAGAGAGATTCCCCGACATAGGGTCAAACCTCGGCTCTGCTACTAAGCTGCTCACATTCAAGAAAGGAAGAGGCGTACTGGTAATCGCCTGCCGTTGTGAAAATGAAGGAAGATGTACTCTGCCTACGATTAGCTTTGGCTCTGGAGTATAGGGTATTACTCTGGTCGGTCCCCACCTATAGTACGCCGTATCAGCTACTGCGTAGAAAAGGTGTTGATTAGAAAAAATAACTTGGTAGTGAGGGGGTGGAGGGGCGTTCGGGGCGGAACTCCAAAAAGAAAGCGTGCCGTAGCTCCATATTTGGAGATCTGATCCCCTTATAAGGAAAATCTCAAGACCTGGACTGTTTATTCCTGAGACGAAGGAGGAGCCTGAAAGATCCCCAACGCGCCTATACTGATAATTGTCTCTCGGTGCGTCTCGCATACCTACGAGCCAACCGACTCTTGTTCCATCAAAGGCAAAGAGGGCACGTCCATAGCAATTGGGACGGGGATTCCCCGCTATACCTTGAACGCCTGCTCCTGCTTCTACTTCTAATGAGCTAGCATCCATGCGCAAGAGCATCGCCTGATAGAAATCCCCTAATAATGAAAACAATCCTTGCCAGTCTAAACCAAAAGTAAAAGAGCTCGGAAGCAGATAAGTCCCCCCGCCGAACAGAGCCTGGGTGCGTACGGAGCCGCTCACCCAAAGTTTGCCCCCATGGAGAAGAAGGTTGAAAAAGTTCGCTTCAAAATTAGAGGGGTTGCACGTACCAGCTCCACTTGAGCCACAGCCTAATCGCTGAACAGCCAATTGTGTGAGTACATTCACTCCTACCTTGAATTTGAGAATAAAGGAAGCCTGATAGGAAGGAATAGTTGAGGATAAATTCAGTGTGGCGGAAATGCTGCTGGAGACAAACCTCCCTTGAAGATTATCACCGAGAATGTTTTGACTCCGGCCATGAAAGAGGACATATATTGTGTGGTCCTGTGAGACTAAAAGGTCTACGCCCCTCAAACGAGTTCCTCCGCCATTTTCTCCGTATAGGTGAAGCGCCCAGAGGAACGCTCCATCGCTTCGCCGGTAGCCAGCAATATATGTAGTGATATCACCTCCATTCGTCACCGATAGGGTGATAGAAGAGTTTGGAAGGGAGAGCGCATCCCCTCCATTCACATGAGAAGCAGTGCCGAGGAGATAGACAGTATCTCCCACGACGACCACTTTTCCTACGATAGAACCGTGTGAAAGTGTGCCCGAGTAGCTCCATCCCTCCCGAGGAGAGGCGTTACCTGCAATAGCATGATGATGCCAGTGCCACACGCTTGAGGTTTGCCCCCAAATCAAAGCAAGCCATACTCCATACATCCACTGCACATAGGCGAATATAAGCAGAAAGCAGCTTACTCGTAGGTAATCCTTGCAGAGAGCAAGTAACCTTTTATTGAGAGGCGACGGGGAGATTCGAACTCCCGTCAAGGGTTTTGCAGACCCGTGCCTAACCGCTCGGCCACGTCGCCAGAGGAGGCAAATATACGATACTTTACTCGTATGCCAGCAGCTTGAGGGGATCTATAGGCATCCCCCCCAGCCAAGTCTCAATGTGAAGATGAGGAGCGGTAGAGTAGACACCAAGTCCGCCTGCAAGCGCTATTACATCACCTGCTCGCACCTTTTCTCCGACCTGCCGAAGCAGTCGGCTATTGTGCTTATAGATAGAGAGAAGTCCATTTGGGTGCTGAAGAGCTATTACGTATCCTGTCTCGTAGGAGTATTCGGCGAAGATGACAGTTCCCTCGGCAATCGCCAAAATCGGCTCCCCAACTCCACAGCTAATATCTACGCCCCAATGGGCTTTGCTGGGCTGAAATCGGCGAGATATTTGCCCCTCTATCGGTAAGATGTACTGTCCAGATTGAAGGGTAGGAAGGAGGGGAAGGCTCACAGCCTGAGGAGCTGCACGCATGACCGATTCTATATGACGCAGCTCCTCTATCATCTGCATGTGCTGAGAGAATTTCTGCTCAAGCTGACGCACTCGGTCTAAAAGTTGATTGTACTTTTCCTTGAAGCTGCGAGTTGGATATCCGGGTATGGTGTATTTGAGTGGCGTATAAGCAAATAAAATCCATAGAAAAGTCAAAAATACAGCTGCTAAAATCATCCATCCCCATGTTGGCAAGCGTAGCTCTCGGCGGAAGGTCCCTTCACCCCCTATCCAAATCAGACGATACTGCTGATGCCACATGTCTCAAAACTACGAATCATCTGTAGGCATCTCTCGGAAGACCTTAGGCAATCTGAAGCGATTCAATCATGCAGTCGGCTATATCAAACTAAGCACTGTGGAGGCGATAAATTATTGATGCTGCAGACCGAGAAGCCGACCTTGGGTGGCACAAGATGAATATGACCTTGCCGTACTCTATGCATGCTCGGGAGCACTTTAGCTTGGGAAAAAGAGAGATGGCTCTACTTGAGGGCACCCCAAGAGGACCTGATATCACTCCAAATGAGGTAGTTTCCACTTCATTGAGGACCTTTTACCTTAGGGAGATATAAAAGGGAATTTCAGCCTTGTAGTGAGAAAATGTGTTCCTACTTCACGAGAAGAGGGAGCATGAGAAGAATCTTTCTTCCATGGAGTGCAGCTGCATGGGAAAAATCTCTTGTTATTTCAAGGATAGGGGCTTGAAGAGTTCTGACTTTTGAGTGCGAGGTATTAGTACTACAATCAAGTGCTGCGAGAAAAGGAAGATAATTTATCTTTGCCTCTGTGGCTATCATGCAGTTTCGGGAGGCGCTTCGGGCTGCTCTTCGGGAAGAGATGCAGCGGGATCCCCGAGTCTTCCTCATGGGAGAGGAAGTCGGAGAGTACAATGGCGCTTACAAGGTGAGCGAAGGTCTCTTGGCAGAATTCGGTTCTAAGAGAGTGATAGATACCCCTATTTCTGAGCTGGGTTTTGCTGCAATCGGCGTTGGTGCTGCGATGGTAGGTCTGCGTCCTGTGATTGAATTCATGACATTCAATTTTGCTCTCTTAGCTATTGATCAAGTCGTCAATCATGCAGCTAAAATGCTTCATATGAGTGGTGGTCAATTCGGGGTTCCGATAGTTTTTCGAGGACCTAGCGGTTCTGCCGGGCAGCTTGCTCAACAGCACTCTCAGTCCTTTGAGAATTGGTATGCGAATGTTCCAGGACTTAAGGTAGTTTCTCCCAGCACTCCCCGGGATGCCAAGGGACTTCTGAAGAGCGCTATCCGCGATGATGATCCTGTCTTAGTCATGGAATCTGAGCTCATGTATGGGATGAAAGGAGAAGTGCCTGATGATCCAGAGTTCCTTATTCCGATTGGCCAGGCGGATATCAAGCGAAAGGGAACAGACGTAACGATTGTGTCTTTCGGTAAAATGGTTCATGTAGCTCTGGAAGCGGCTCGTGAGTTAGAGAAGGATGGGCTCTCAGCGGAGGTGATAGATCTGCGAAGTCTGCGCCCGATAGATTATGAGACCGTGATTCGGTCGGTTCAGCGGACGAATCGGCTGGTTGTCGTGGAGGAATCGTGGCCGCTGGGCGGTATAGCAGCGGAGGTGGCTTTCATGGTGCAGCGACAGGCTTTTGATTTTTTAGATGCACCGATTGTTCGTATCACAGCAGCGGATAGTCCGATGGCTTACGCTCCTACTCTCGTGGAGGCCTACCTCCCTAACCCTCAGAAGGTGATAGAGGCGGCAAAGTATGTAGCCTACCGGCTTTGATTTCACGCTGAAGGTAGAGTAGAAGAGTCGCAGCTATTGCTACATTCAGAGACTCTGCCTGACAAGTCGGGGAAGGAGGGATAGAGACGCGCTGCCAGTGGGCAGGAGCTTGGCTCACGCCGCGAGCTTCACTTCCGATGTACAAGCTATCATATTTCTCCCAGTCTATTTGATGGGCAGGTGTGCCATCTACTGCGGCTACTACACATCGTCCCTCATAGCCACTTAGCAAGAGAGACCACTCCTGAATACGCTCTACTCGCAAGCGAAAGAGACTTCCCATGCTGGCTCGCACTACTTTTGGGTGGAAAGGATCCACGCTCTCAGGCGATAGCCATAAATGGTGATATCCGAACCATTCCATGGAACGCAAAAGGGTTCCCAAATTCCCTGGATCTTGAATCCCTTCTCCCAGCAGAGCAGGGGGATAGGGGGGGAAAGAGTGTAAGGGAGGCTGGATCAAGATAGCTACTACTCCTTCGGGTGTTTCTTGCCCACTAATCCGCTCTATTTGCCAGCGAGGAAGAGGATGGAGCTTGTCTCGTAGCTCTGTGGGGAGATCAGGGGGGGGAAGGGACTGATCGTATAGGATCGCGTGGAATCGGGACGCGGGCAGACTGTAAAGGGCTTCCTTCAAGAGCTTTCTGCCCGGCGCTATAAAAAGCTTCGCCTCTCGGCGATGTCTGCTCTCGTGTAGTCGACGATAATACTCAGGTGGATGAGGTAGGGGACGCACTCGCTGATTGCAGACGCTGCTGCAAACGCCTGATCATCTCTTGCATGCGAGCAATTTGCACCTGAGTATCTGCTATCTTACTCTCTATTTCCTTCCGCAGGGCTTCACTGCCTTTGCCCCGAGAGAGTAGGGTAATGGTGTTTTGGTATCCTCGGAGATCCTGCTTATGCTTATTTACTTGCGCTCGAAGGGAATCAATACTTTTACGAATCTGCTCTGGGGATTGGTTGGAGATTTGGGCTACCATGAGCGCTTCTTGGAAGGTAGCTTCATCTACTCCTGAATTTGTTAGGAAACGCTGAATCGCCTGACGCTGGCGATTCAAAAGCCGCTCCCGATGAGAAGGAGCTACTTCGCCTGCTTGTTCATACTCTAAAAGCTTAGCTATGAAGGCGTCTAATTTATCGGGAGTCGCTTGTTCGCCCAATTCATCCATTTGGTTGAGCAGGTGGATGCGCTTCTCAAGGTTATCAGAGAGTTTCTGCAGGTAGGCTTTCTGAGAGGATTGAAGCTGTTCTCTTAGGGCTTTGAGCTGGTCAGCTACTGCAGCGATAGAAGGTTCTTTCAGCAGGCGATGGGCCCGACGCCGCCAAGGCCCTATCTGAGCTCTATAGAATTGGACTGCGTCAAGAATGTTACTCTTGAGGCGCTTCTGAACCTCCTTGATAATCTGCTGCCCCATCTCAGAGATACGCGCAATCTGCCGACGGCGATATTCTTCGCTGAAGCTTTCAGATTTCTCATTGAAAATATCTAACAATTCGCTGAATTGCTGATTCAGAGGGGCATAAAACTTTCTCACTTCCTTTGAGTCATCTTGAGCCAATGACTTTTCAGTCAGTGAGCGCCAATCTCGTACATATTGACGAATTTGTCGGTTAACCTGTTTCCACTCTTCCAATGAACTAAAAGACTTTTCAACTAAGGGGCGGAGAAGTTCTATGATTTGACGCTTGCGGCGGAAGGTCTCTTGGAGGATAGGATTTTTCTGAATGCGCTGATAAGCTTGTGAGCGAAAAAGGGTATATTGTTCTCGGAATTCGGCGATAAGTTGGCGATAGCGTTGAGTGAGCTCGCGCTCTTGCCGATTGCGCAGGCGAGGGAGAGACTGCCATTCACTCTGGAGAAGAGCGAGACGATCTCTCTGCTGCTGCCAAAACTCAAATGTAGTCTGGGCTCCTTCGGGAGGAAAGAGTCGCTCAATTTCGGTCAGAATCTGGGCTCGGCGTTGGAAAAGGGCGTTTCGTTCCCCCTCAAAAATATCCTTATAGGGCGCATAGAGTGCTTCAAACTGTCTAAGGAAGTCTAAGAGAGGACGCTCTAACTCTTTACGATCTGCTGGCAAGAGTTCGGTCCGAAGGCGAAGCCATTCTCGGCGGATGTGCCGTACTCGTGGATAAGCGTCTAATTGCTCGTTGAGAACAATATCTTTCAGTTCCGCCAGAAAGCCACGAACTTTCTCAGCATTTTCTTTACATCGCTGTTCGTAAGCTTTCCGAATCTCTTCAAACTGGATAACAGCATCCTCAAAGCGCCGCTGAAACCCTTCTAAGCGGGGTATGTCTTCTTTTGGATGGGATCGCCACTCGGGCAAACTTTGATTGACATATCGCTTGAAAGCCTGAACCAGGACATTGAAGGTACGGCGGTAGGGCAGCCTAGCCAGATACTCCATCAGTAAGGTAACCTCCGAAAGATGAGGACGCCAATCTAATAGCTTGCGTTTGAGGCTCTCAGAGGATTCATCCAAGAGGTCTTGAAGGGTTTTTCTTAGGTGCTCTTCAGGAAAAGAGACCTCAGCATCCGATCTTTCAGGCGTATGAGGCTCTGCCATATAGCTCAGACAAAGGTACAATGAAAAGGGCATACTTTTGTAGATATGGGGAATCTCCTTGCTAGCATAGACTATAGTCCGGCTTCCATTCGGGCATTAGAAGCTAGCCTTCGTTTGCGCCAGTTGACTGGAGACCGAGTGGTGCTCTATCATGCTTACCAATTGCCTAAGGGACTTCCTTTTCTTTCAGCTCATGTCATAGAGGGTATGGAAGTAGAAGCTCAGCGGGCTGCTCAGGAGCGTCTTCGCCGCTTTCTCAGCGAAACTTTGCCTCCAACAGAGGCGCGCCGGATACGGATTATCATCCAGCGAGAGTTTCTGACGGAGGGACTCAGCCAGCAGCTTCGGGCAAGGAGATATTCCCTTTTAGCGCTGGGAGCTCGGGGGGAGAGCACCGAGGATGGAGAACGCATAGGCTTCCATGCCCGTCATTTCGTATATCACTCTTCTGTGCCACTTCTCCTTACTTTTCCGAAGACAGAGGTTCGTTGGCAGCGGCTTCTTTTTGCTTACGAACCTACATTTCGCTCTTCGGTGGGCCTTCGTACGCTGCGCCAGATCATCCAGAAACTTTCCCTTCCTGTGGTAGGTCTTCCCCTTCTCAAAATGAACCCTACTGCAGACCGCTTTCACAAAAGTATTCTCAAGGCAACCCGCGCCTCCCACTATCAGCCTCTTAGGTGGGAAGGCTCTCACTTAGTTCGACTCCTTATCCAAGCAGCTCGCTCCTATCAAGCTGATGTTATTGGGTTTTATGCTCACCCTCAGGAGGTCATCACAGGTATGCAGGCTTTGTCAGAAGCTGAGTTAGAGGAAGGGGCCGGTTGGCTGTTCTTCCCCCCCCTCTCAGACGAAGGATAAAAAGTCTCAAAGGAAGATCAGCTCTACAAGCTGGAGTTACCTTCACTCTGTAGGTTCCCAAGTCGCATTTGCTACTTTAGGGGGGTGTTTGAACCGACTCTCCCTTATAGGTGGGCTTCTCTTTGCCGCGAATCCAAGTCCATAGGTAGATATTCTTCCCAAATCTCTCTATCCGAATAGGATAAAAGTCCTCCGACAGAATGTCCTGCAACATACCCTCTGGAAAAAGGCTACAATAGTTCATCTCAAGCCACCAAATGGTATCTGCTGCCTGTATCTCGCAGGGTGGGAGGTCAGCGTACGCTGAAGCACCGGTTATGCGATAGTAGAGCCTCATCTCAGCCGAAAGGCGATCAAATAAGTTTTGAGAGGAGAGGTCTCGGATAGGATGAGAAAAATAATAAGCCCAATCCCATGCACACCAGCTTGGAGAGACAATAAGCCACAGATGGGAGGGCTTTTTCTGTACTCGCAGAGATAATTCTCGGTAGAAGGGCATCATCCCAGAGGGTGTGGGTGTCCAACTCAGCATCCATGTAGGTAAGAATGCTCCTACCATCCCAAGCCGAATCCACTTAGGCATCAGAAAAAAACTCGTGCCTAATGCCCAATAATACCCCATAGCCGCAGGTATAAGATACCGATCTTGCCATACCCTTAGAAAAATCCCTAAAAACCAGAGTGGTAAATAAATCCCCAGAAAAGCAAAA
Source organism: Bacteroidia bacterium (assembly GCA_025062295.1). GTDB lineage: Bacteria > Bacteroidota > Bacteroidia > SpSt-205 > SpSt-205 > SpSt-205. Next base: position 123,323 of record JANXAJ010000001.1, read on the forward strand.
TAGGGGTATATCCAATCTTCTTTCTGACTTTTTCTGGCTTTCCATGCTAAAAATAACCCGATTAGTAGAATTCCTGCCCCTATCACAGTAGGGACGGGTTGATTGGAGAAACGCCAGAGGAGGTTATATAATCCTTCTAAAGAAAGCTCAAGTGCCTTAGGTTCGCTCTGAGGATAAGAAATGAGTCGTTCAATTAGGATCACTGCTTGCATGCTGAAGCCCAATGAAAGAATTGCAAGAGAGTAAAGAGACCTGGATAAGCGCTCAGGCTGAGTCAAGAGAAGGTAGAAGATCTGTACAACTGCGACAGAAAGACCCATGTAATGAGTAAAGAAGAGCCCTGCTAATGAGGCAGCCCAGAGGAAAAAACCTTGATTAGTGGCTTTCCAACGGAGAAAAGCCAGATGAGAAAGAGTCGTGAGGAAGGCTAAAAGAGCATAGGCTCGTGCTTCTCGCCCTACCGATTGCCCGAAAGAAGAAAATATCCAAAGGCTTGCACTTAGCCATCCTACCCACATTTTTCCTGTCCTTGCCCCGAGTAGGAATAGTCCTACAGCTGCCCCCGCACTCAATAAAGCAGATAAACTCCGAATAGAGCGTACATCGTCGCCCCATCCCTTCTCCCAAAAGTGTAGAAGCAGCTCCCATAGCGGTGGATTGTTTCCTTCATATAGATGGGTAACTATCTGAGAGGGAGATAAATGCGATACAAGCCAGCTAAAAATCTCATCGCTCCAAAGAGGAAATGCTTCTATTTTGTAGAAGCGAATGGCAATCGCTAGGGCGAAAACACATAATGCATGAAGACCTCTCTTCATCTCCACGAAGTAAAAATCAAGTCCATCAAAAACCCGCTGAGGGTCTTCACTGATCTGTAGTTTTAGGCCTCCTTTATGGAGAACTGCCCATCAGGCTTTAGAAGTTGTCTTATCTTTCGGGCATGTTTCGCACCCTTGTCGGCTTATCTCTTCTGTGGGCACAAATAGAGAGCCCAAAAGGCTTCGTAGGCGGCTTGATTGGAGCGGCTGCCCCCATCGGTCCTATGCAAGGAAGCACTAGAACTTATCCTACTCATGGATATGCTCAACCGGGCTTTTGTTTTGGTCTTCAGGGCCAGATTTTTCTGATGCCTTATCTGAGTCTGAGTGCGAGCGTCTCTCAACGCTTTCTGAGTTTGAATGCAGATGAGTTAGAAGAAAATTTCAGGCTTTTCCCTCAAGAGACTGATATTGATAAGAATCCAGGGATTTCCCATACTGCTTTCGGCTTGGGGATCGGCACAGGGGTAAAGGTGGATTGGGTGTCTTTGTATGTGCCACTCCAAATAGCGATCGGTCTCTATGCTGCGCCTGAGATAGAGGGTCGAAGAGGACCCGCAGAATGGTGGACTCAATCGCGTTTCTCAACCCTGCAAGCAGGCGTACTTACTGGGTTCATCGCAAACTTTGAAGTTTCTGAAAAAGTATCTGTAGGCGTTGCTCTTCTTTTTGGTAGTCTGCGGTCTGGAGAGCAAGAGTTTAGACGAGAGCGGTATAATAGGGGGACAATTGATAGAATATATTCTTACCGCTCTGGGGTGCCGACTGATCTTGCGGAAGCAGGTCTTGTATTGGGTGTATTCCTGTAGAGAAAGTACGCCTTCTCTTAGGTGCTTTGCCGAGAGAAATATCGGTAAATCAGAATATCCAGGAGGCGAGGAAAGAGCCGATTGAGCCACACAGTAAGTCTGCCCTGAGTGGTAAGGAGAAGGTAGCTTTTGCGGCGCATCATCGCTGCAAAGATGGCGGAGGCGACGGTTTCTGGTGTCATGAGCTGCTCTTCTGGCAGGGGGGTCTCGCCGTGCGGATGACCATAAGCATCTAAAGCTTTGTATCGGATCTCACTGCGGGTAAAGCCTGGAGCCGCAATGAGGACACTTACGCCACTCCCATATAGCTCTACTCGGAGCGCCTCTAAGAATCCATTTAGTGCAAACTTAGAAGCGCTGTAGCCGCTACGACCCGGAAGTCCTCGGAATCCTGCAATAGAGGAGACACCTACGATCCATCCCCGCTGAGCCCGAATGGCAGGAATGGCCGCTTTGATTGCATGTACGGCTCCCCAAAAATTGACTTCCATGACGGTGCGAAGGACCTCTATAGAGACCTCTTCCACTCGGGCTCGATGCGAAATGCCAGCATTGGCGATGAGGGCATCTAAGCGTCCGAAAGTGGAGAGGGCTAAATCAACCGCTTTTTCGCACACTTCATATTGCCGAACATCGCCCACATGAGGAAGGAGCCGAGAAGGCGCCAGCTTCGCTAAGGCTTGCAATCGGTCTTCTCGTCGGGCTTGAGCAATAACGCCCCATCCTTTCTCCAGAAAAAGACGGGCTAGAGCTTCTCCTATTCCCGACGAAGCCCCTGTAATCCATACCACTCTCATCCCTCAAATGTAGAATCCAAACAGAGAATTCATCTAACAAGAGCAAATGGTATCTTTGCTCAGACATGGAGGCAAGCTCCATTCGGAATTTCTGCATTATTGCCCACATAGACCATGGCAAAAGCACGCTTGCGGATCGCCTCTTAGAATACACTGGGACTCTTTCCAGCCGTGAAATGATGGATCAAGTGTTAGACAGCATGGATTTAGAACGGGAGAAAGGGATCACTATCAAAAGTCACCCTATTCAAATGCGCTACCAGGGCTATATCTTGAATCTGATTGATACGCCGGGGCATGTAGATTTTTCATACGAGGTATCTCGGGCAATTGCTGCCTGCGAGGGAGCCCTCCTTGTTATAGATGCCAGCCAAGGAATCCAAGCCCAAACTTTGGCGAATCTCTACCTTGCGTTAGAGCAGGATCTGGAGATCATTCCTGTCTTGAATAAGATAGACCTGCCTGCGGCTCGTCCTGAGGAGGTGCGTGAGCAGGTGGTAGAACTTCTGGGCTGTAAGCCAGAGGAAGTGCTTCTTGCCAGTGCAAAGGAGGGGATCGGGATAGAAGCCATTTTAGATGCGATCATTCAGCGAATTCCGCCGCCTCCAGATAAACGAGAAGCCCCTCTGCGGGCTCTTATATTTGATTCGCAATTTGATCCCTATCGGGGGGCTATTGCCTATGTGCGGCTCAAAGAGGGGGAACTACGAGCCGGGATGCGTATTCGTCTCATGGCTACAGGGGCAGAATATGTCGTCGAGGAGGTCGGAATCTTTCGACTCAAACGAGAGGCTACGGAGGTGCTTCCCTGCGGTTCTGTGGGATATGTGATTGCGAATATCAAAAACATTCGGGAAATCAAGGTAGGAGACACTATTACGGAGGTTCAGCATCCAGCGGTTGAACCCCTGAAAGGCTTTCGTGAGATGAAGCCAATGGTCTTTGCAGGATTCTACCCGATTGATTCCAATAAGTTTGGTGAGCTGCGGGAAGCGCTGGAAAAACTTCGCCTCAATGATGCGGCCATTCAGTTTGAGCCTGAAACCTCAGCTGCTCTTGGGTTTGGTTTTCGGGTCGGCTTCTTAGGGCTTCTTCATATGGAGATTGTTCAGGAACGGCTTTCTCGCGAGTTTGGAATGGAAGTCTTAGCTACGGTTCCAAATGTGGTGTATCATGCTTATCTCCGCACAGGCGAGATGGTAATCATCACTAATCCTGCTCATATGCCAGACCCTGCGAAACTGGACCGTTTAGAAGAGCCTTATGTGCGAGTTCAGATTATTACAGATAGCGCCTATATTGGACCTCTAATAGAGCTGTGCATAAGTCGCCGAGGTAGTTTCAAAAGTCAGACCTATCTATCTGCTACTCGCGTAGAATTGATATTTGAGATGCCCCTGGCAGAGGTGATTTTTGATTTCTATGATCGGCTCAAATCTCTTTCTCGGGGCTACGCCTCTCTGGATTATGAGCTAATTGGCTATCGGACAAGTGATCTTGTTCGGATGGATATTTTGCTCAATGGAGATCGGGTCGATGCTCTAAGCTGCATTATTCACCGGGAAAAGGCATATGACTGGGGTCGGCGTCTTTGCCAGAAACTCAAAGAACTCATTCCCCGACAGCAGTTTGAGGTAGCGATTCAAGCGGCTATCTATGGGCGAGTGATAGCGAGAGAGACTATCAAAGCTTTACGGAAGGATGTTACTGCCAAGTGCTACGGTGGTGATATTACTCGCAAACGCAAGCTCTTGGAGCGCCAGAAAGAGGGCAAAAAGCGAATGCGTCAGTTGGGTACCATAGAGGTGCCTCAAGAGGCTTTCATTGCTGTGCTAAAACTTGACTAAAATGGACTATAAGACGAGCCTCCACAAGCTGACCGATGAGTATCAGCGGGAACGACGCCGCCCTATTGGTCAGGCAGCGATGGAGATTCTGATACAGGTATTTCCGGCAGTTCTCGTAGCTCAGGCTGATGGCTTTACGGATACTTCAGAGGTGCAGCGCTTAGAGGAAATCTTGGCATTCCTCTGTAGGGAGCAGGGGGTGTCTTTGCAGGAACTGGACTGGACTGCAGAATTGCGCTACTTAGCCATAGATGCGGACTTTTGGCGAGCTGCTTTTCTGAGCACTCTCCGAGCTTTCCTTCAAGAAAAGCCAGAGCGTTACAAGCAGCAGGTAGAGTTTTTATATGCTACTGCTGCTGCTAGTACGGGAGATGTGGTGCGCAATCTTCTACTGCGGCTTCGGCGGCAGGACCTTTTGAATCAAGAGCCTCTTCATCTCATCTCCGAAAAGGAGCGAATGGAGATAGAGCGGCTTGTACAAGAGCTTGGGATTGACACAGTTCCTGAAGCGCTAAGCTACCTTTACTCTCTCCTTGAAAAGCATGGCTAAAAAAGTAGCGGCATTTGACTTAGGGACAAATTCCTTTCATCTCTTAGTGGCGCTTATAGATGAGGAGCGTCAGGAAGTTCGGCTGGAGCGTCGTCGGCGAGAGTTTGTCTTTTTGGGGCGAGAGATGAAGGGGGAGCCGCCCGTTTTTTCAGAGGTTGGAATGGAGCGGGCGATGGAGACCCTGCGTCACCTCGTGAAAGAGGCTCAACAAGCAGGAAGTGAGCATTTCGTGGTTTGTGCCACCGAGGCTTTCCGACGAGCTCAAAATGCTTCCCTCTTTATAGAGGCAGTCCGACATGAGCTCGGATTAGAAGTTCGGATTCTCACTGGCGCAGAGGAAGCTCGCCTTATTCACGAGGGTGTGAGAGCAGGCCTGCCACTGCCAGAGGCAGCTTACTTAGTCATGGATATTGGAGGGGGATCCGTTGAATTTATTTGGGGAGAAAAAGGAGAGATTCGTTACCTTTTCAGCGTACCCCTGGGGGTTACAGCCCTTTTTCAGCGCTTCCCAGAACCTGATCCTCTCTCCCCAGCAGTAGTAGAGGCGATTCAAAAGCTGATACGAAAAACTCTGGAACCCCATCTTTCCGCTCTCCCTCAAGAAACAATTCATCATTTGATAGGGACTTCTGGTACCTTCAAGACACTGGGACGCCTCATCGCTCATCATGCAGGGGATAGCACGGCTGCCCAAACGATTCATGGCTATCGCTTTGGGCCTATGCTTTTCTATCCTATCTATCAAAAACTTCTTACAGTTCCCCTCACTGGGCGCCTCCAACTCCGAGGCATGCAAGCGGAAAGGGCTCCTTACCTTCCTTATGGGGCTCTTTTAGTTCAGGAAATCCTCCATACCTTTCCAATTCAGAATATTACTATTAGCGAGTATGCGCTGAGAGAAGGGATTATTTATGATTATGCTCGTCATCTCTTTGAGGTCTTTCCTTTAGAGGAAAAGCCTCTGCGTGAGCGAAGTGTGCAGATGCTGGGTCAGAAATACCAACTGCCTGAGATGCATGCATACCTTACTCGCCTCTGGGCAGAGAGGCTCTTTGATATTTTCAAGCCCCTTCATCACTTGGGGGCCCTTGAGCGCGAATGGCTCGGTTATGCTGCTTACCTCCATGATATTGGGCATTTTATCAATCCAAGCGGACATCACAAACATGGATTATACATCCTCCTCAACAGCTCTATGCCAGGCTTTTCACCTGAGGAGCTTCTTATCATAGCGAACTTAGTCCGATATCATAGGAAAAGCCTGCCCTCTTCCGAACATTTTCACTATAGTGCCCTTCCGAGGAGTCAGAAAAAAGTGATAGGGCTTTTATCTCCTCTTCTCAGACTTGCCGACCTTTTTGCTAAGTTTCTTCAACATGAGCCAAGACGGGTCTCTGCTCAATGGAGTGAGATTCAGGTGGAAATCAGTGTGGATACGTCAGATGGGGGAGCGGGGCGGCATTTGCCTGCTATCTATGCTGGGGTGCAAGACTTTTTTGAGCGCAGCTATAATCGACAGCTGGTCATATGCCTTTCCTGGCAGCCGGTCTTTTCCTCTTCCTGAAGTGGGCATGCGCGCAGGGAGCTCAGCCAAAGCTGCATACTTTACCTGAGCTTCGTACTAAAGCCCCAACTGTTTGGATAGGATTAGCTTGGCGCCACTTTCCCTATCAATGGGAGATAGGTGAGGTGGTAACTCGGATGATCTGCTTAGAAGCTCAGAAACCGCCTTTTTCTTATTGGGCGGAAAGTTTAGGCATTTTTCTCTCTAAATGGAGCGGTCCGATAGGCGCTGCTCTTTCTTTGAGAGTGCCTCGGTCAGCCCTTATCCCTGCGATTGAGTGGCTGTATGAGCTTTTAGCGCACTTTCCACAGACGCCTTCCCTCACTTGGTTCCTTGCTCTCCGAGCATACCAACGAGAATGGGAAGGCTTTTCTTTAGAAAAAGAGCTCTTTTGGAGGGTCTGTTATCCAAATCAGCGACCTATGGATTTTTCTTGGGAAGACCTTGCTTTGTATGTAAATCGTTACTTAGCTCCAGAGTCCCTTCATTTAGTAGTAGGGGCAGAGCTTTCCTTTCGTGAGCGTGTGCGCCTGAGTCGCTCACTCTTTCGCTCTCGTATGTCGTTTATTCAGGGTACCCCTCCATTACCACCTTCTGCTTCCTCTCCCGACACGGTGGATACAAACTTGTGGGCTTATCCAGCGTATGCTACCCTGCTATTGCCTCTGTCCTCTTCTTGGGCAGAAAAGATTGCATATATCGGAGCCTTTCTGAACCGATGGCATTATGAAGCTCCTCCCCTCCGCTGGCAGGGGCGCTTCTGGGGCGATTCTGCCTATCTCCTTCAAGCTCGCTTAGATAGAGCGAGTTACATTTTTCTCCGCACCCTTGAGTTCCTCGCTCCTCGGGATAGTATTGAGCTTCAGGCATGGCAATCTGCTTACAAGTTATTCTGCGCTTCTATGAGAGCTGCCCCTGAGCTCTTTTTGGATATATGGATTCCTTTTGTCCTGCGGGGTGATACGATAAACCTCTCTGACACTCTGCCTACTGCGGTATGGCAGAGAGGGTGGAAATTTAGAGCCCACGGGATTTGGCTGGTGAATGAGTGGATAGAGATAGAAGAGGAGAGGTCCTCTGAGGATTCCCTTCCAATACTTCCTTCCTCTGAGCAAGAGAAAATTTCTCCTCCTGATTTTTTATGGGAGGGGCGTGGGTCTCCTCCGCTAAGGGAATGGGCAGCAGCTTTGCGCCTTTTTTGGGAGCGAGAGGAAAGGTTAGTGCCCTGCGACCTGATTGGGTACTATAGGCGTCGAAAAGACCAGAGAGCCCTCATCAAACGCCTTCATGACCTGAGAAAAACGATGATTCAACTGTATGGTGTGCCTCCGCAGGCTCTGCGTGTAATGATAGATTTGCGTCAGCCGGACTTTTCCCCTCACTCCATCCGACTCAAATGCTACTGAGAGTCCCTGGTTAGCCAGACCTGGAAGCTGCGTGAAAATCGCATGGGAGAAGATTTCGTATCGCCGCAGAATCTCCTAAGGTCAGGATGCTCTTGCGCATACTCCTGCAGCGACTGCAGTCAGGTGGCTCAGCTGGTGACATCCTTTCGTAACTCTCTATGGGCTCTAATCACTTCTGCTTAATCTTCCAAATTATAAACTCAATCACCCCCCGCAATAGCTAATAGAAACCTCCGTCAAACCTATTAGATGTAAAAATGAGTATCTGGATGGCTTTCCCTCCGGGCAAGTTAGGCTTTGAGGTCTACCATTTCGCACCGATGCAGCTCTCGGAAGGCTGTCATCTCTTGCCAATACCGCTCTTTGAAGGCAGTGAGTTCAGTTTTTAGCTGAATCAGCTACTCTCTCTGCCAAAGTGTGAAGGTATAAGCTGACTTGTGCGCTCTTGTACTCAAGGTTACCCTGCTAAGAGGAGAAATATGCGTTGCACTTTACCTACTTTTGAGCTATGAGACGATGGACTTTTATCCTACTTCTTTCTCTTGTATTTGCCCAGCTGCTCCGCCAGAGAGCCGATAGCCTTCTTAGGCAAGGGCGATATGCCTCTGCGCTCATGCTTTATGACTCACTCCTGCGCACGCAACCGATGCCCGATACTCTGCGATTGGAGATCTATCTCAAAGGTGCCGAAGCGTGGAATGGGGTGAATAAGCCCCAAGAAGCTCTCTCATGGATAGCCCCTGCAGAGTTGCTGGCGCTGCGGCTGCGAGACACCCTCCGCTATGCAGAGCTGCTGGGCTGGAGGGGAATGTACCACCGTCAGCGCCGAGCCTATGCAGAGGCGGAGGCGGTGCTTCAGCAGGCTATCCGCCTGGTAGAGGAGAGCGGAGCGCAGGAGAGCCTGCTGTATGCAGCGCTATGGAGGCGTTGGGGTACCATAGCCTATGAACAAGGGAAATATGAGATAGCGGTGGAGCGTTATCGCCGAGGGGTTCAGGTACTGAAGGGGCTGGGGCTGGTGGAGCATCCCGACTATACCCGCATGCTGAATAACTTGGCGAATGTGTATTATGCTCAAGGTCGGTATGGGGAAGCGGAGGCGCTATATTTGGAGGTGAAGGCGATACAGGCGAGGGTGCTGGGCACGGAGCATCCCGACTATGCCCGCACGCTAAACAACTTAGCGCTCCTGTATTACAATCAAGGTCGGTATGGGGAAGCGGAGGCGCTATATTTGGAGGTGAAGGCGATACAGGCGAGGATGCTGAGTACCGATCATCCTGACTATGCTAGTACGCTAAACAACTTAGCGCTCTTGTATTACAATCAAGGTCGGTATGGGGAGGCGGAGGCGTTGTATTTGGAG